>NZ_JAIYEP010000030.1 GCF_020515525.1 Rhodococcus yananensis | reverse complement strand
TCCGAACCCGGAAGCTAAGCCTGTCAGCGCCGATGGTACTGCACTCGTCAGGGTGTGGGAGAGTAGGACACTGCCGAACACCCGTTCCGGAGAGGGGACCCACTGTGTGGGTCCCCTCTCCGTGTTTGTGGGGGGTGCGACGTCCGGGAACCGACGAGGCCGGCGCGCACGTGGGATTCAGCTCTCAGCGTGCACGCCGACTTTCGGAGAGATCGGGGAGGCGTTCGTATTCGCGAGGCGCAGGGCGGATACGAACTCCGCCGGTACAACCGCGACGTTCGTATCTGCCCTACCGATGTCGATTCAGCGCCGGCCGGGTTTGGCGCCGGGCCGGGCGACGGCGTGCGGCAACGCACGTGTCAGGCGCGGCGCCCAACCGTGCGACGGCCAGCGCTTCAGGCCCAGGCGATCCGGTGTCAGACGAGTGTCGACGAACTGCTTCTCCAGCTCGTCGTCGGCCTCGCCGACGAAGCGGTACAGGATGGTGCCGCCGTTCTCCTCCGTCCGTGCCGCCGCCTCCCACCTGGAGGCGCGATAGACACCGCGGACGATGTTGTCGGCGACGACGATGATCGGAAGTCCGTCGATACCTCGGGCTGCGGCCCCGGCAGGCCAGGGACGAGAGGCGAGATCGCGGACTGCGTCAGCCGACGCGGACTTCGCTTCGTTGACTCGGAGAACCACACACGGTGTGGGTAGCTCCGGTGCGACCTCGGCGGAGTACTGACGGACGAGTTCTGCGATGGGTATCGCGGCGCGATCGGCCTCGGATTCCTCGGTGGTTCCCGCAAGATTCGTGAGGACGTTCTCTCCCCGGTGAGGTTCCAACAGTGCGAGTGCACCGATCACGGCTTGTGCGGTGGCGCCGGCGGTGTGGTCGGGGTCCGCTGCGGGACGGAGTGCGTCGGCAACGACGAAATGCTCGACCGAGTAGCCGGACTCGTACACCGCACGGATACGTGCGAGCGCAGCCTCGGTCTCGGGTGTGACGGCAGGGGTGGCTTCCCGACCGTCGGTGAGTTTGTGGGTTTCGCCGAGGGCGGTCCAGGTCAGAGCGAAGATTCGGTTGCCGCGTCCTGTCCCGACGTACAGGATGCTCCGGTCGCGGGGGTCGACGAGCGCATACACGTAGGCGCCGAGCTGATCGATGACGACGGTGGGTAGGGGCGCTGGAGACGGGGTGCGGTCGTCGACCTCGGTGACGATGGCGCGCAGCACGGTCAGACGCAGCGACACGGGCACGGTGCCTGCGGAGCCACCGAACAGTTCACGATTCGCGACGTCCACCGACCCGAACGTGCGTCCGATGTTGCGGGCGAGGGCACCGAGCGCGACGGTGAATTCGGCCAGACGTTGGCGCGGGTCGTCGGCCGTGTCGGGCAGTTCGTTGCTGGTGAGGAACATCTGGATCTCGGGCGATTCCAGGAGGGTCTGGGCGATGTTCGGAGGAACTGTCCACACGGTACGCATGTAGCGACTCTAGGCCAATCGGACGCTCGGGAACCGTTTCCGCGGGTGCCGTCGGCGTGCTGTTTCCGGTGCGGCACGGAAGTTCGGTCGACAATCCCGGCACCGGCGCCCCTGGCGTGACCGTTCTCGCATACCGTATACAGCGTGAGCAGCCCAGACCCAGATGCCGCGCCCTCGGCGGCGAGCACAGCATCCAACTGGCCCGCGATCCTGACCTGGCGGGCACTCGATGCTCCCCGTATGGAGTCGGTGCGGGTTCAGTTGAACGGTCGACGTGTGAAGGCGGCGGGACGGATCGTCGGCGCGGAATGCTCGGAACATCCCGCGTTCAGCGCCTCGTACGATCTGGTGACCGACGAGAACGGAGTCACGCGCAGGTTGTCGGTGCGGGCCACCCTCGCGTCCGGCGAGCGGCACATGTCGATCAGCAGATCCGAAGAGGGCATCTGGATGGTGGACAACGGTTCGCAGCATCAACGTTCGTCGTTCGGTGGGGCTCTGGACGTCGACGTGATCCTCAGCCCCTTCTTCAACGCATTGCCGATCCGCCGGTACGGACTTCAGACGGGCGCGGATGAACTCGAGGTACCCGTCGTGTACGTGAATCTCCTGGATCTGGGTGTGCAGGAGGCGACGGTGATCTACAGCAGCGCCGCGGATGGCATCCACGTGCTGTCGCCGGTGTCGTCGGCGTCCGTGACCGTCGACGCCGACGGGTTCGTGCTCACCTACCGGGGGCTCGCCGAACGGTTCTGACGCCCCATCAGTGCTCGGCGGCGCCTTCGACGGCGAGCGCGACAGCGAGGGCTGTGGATTCGGCGGGGTGGCTGCCGTGCCCACCGGTTCCCGACGTCAACCCGACGACCTGCAGCCCGACCGGATTCGGCCCGTCGTCCGGTGCCGGCACCGAGATCGCAGGCACACCCAGAACACTGAACGGGATGCAGCGTTCGAGCAGGGGGGCCCGCAGTTCGGTGGGGTCGCCGGTCGCGGGAGCCGACCGGACGGCGGTGGTGAGGGTGACGAGGGCGTCGAGTCGCTCCGACCGGCGCAGTCGCCGCAGCGCGGTGTGCCGGAGTCGTTCGGCCGTGCGCAGGGCGTGCAGGTACTCGTGAGCGGTCCGGTCGCGCTGCGCGGCGAGTAGTGCCGCAGTGGGAGGCTGGTAGCGACCGGGATTCGACTCGTACACGGCGCGGTGCGTCTCGTAGGCTTCCGATCCGGTCACGACGGGGTACGCCTCCAGCAGGGTGTCCGTCTCGGGGAGTTCGACGTCGACGACGTGTGCGCCGAGCGCCGCGAGGGTGCGACACGCGGTGTCGAGTGAGGCACGGGCCCGTGGGTCGTCGACGTCCCAGATCCCGCCGCGCAACCGCCCGATCCGCAGTCCCGACACCGGTGATCGCAGATGAGCGATGCCGGGTAGCGAACCCCAGGCGAGCGAGGCGTCCAGGGAGTCTGTTGCGAGCAGTCCCACATGGTCGAACGTCGTGGACAGTGGGAACGTTCCGTCGACCGACAGTGCACCGTGACCGGGTTTGAATCCGGCGATGCCGCACAGCGCGGCGGGAGTGCGGACGCTGCAGCCGGTGTCGGTGCCCACCGCGAGCGGTACGAGTCCACGTGCGACCAGCACCGCCGATCCCGACGACGACCCGCCACTGATGAGGCTCGGGTCGTGGGGGTGCGCGGCGGGGCCGTGTGCGTTGACGAGGCCGGTCGGGCCGTACGCGAACTCGTGGAGGTGGGTCTTGGCGACGACGATCGCGCCGGCCTCGCGTAGGTCTGCGACGATCCGGGCGTCGCGGGACGCCGGGGGTGCGTCGGCGAACACGTCGCTGCCGCAGCGGGTGGGGATGCCCGCCACGTCGATGTTGTCCTTGATCGCGACGGCGACGCCGTGGAGGGGGCCGATCCAGTTTCCGGCGGCGATCTCGGTGTCGGCGCGCGCAGCGGACTCGAGGGCCGCTTCGTCGTGGCGGGCGGCGACGATGTTCTCCCAGGGGGTGCCGGCGAGTGCGTCGAGTTCGGCGAGCACGTTCCGGACGTGGTCGGTTGCGGTGAGGGTTCCGGTGGCGAGGGCCTTGGCGGTGTCGCGCAGCGTCAACGCGTCCACACCTCGCCCCGCCGACCGGCATCGCGCATCTTCGTCAGCCAGCCGTCGTCGCCCGGCACGACGCCTTCGATCGGGTGCCGCTGCCGCTGTTCGTACCGTCGCCGCGCTTCGTGCCCCGCCCGCGTGAGTTCGCGTGTGCTGCCGGCGGCGAGCTGTTCGCGAGCTGCGTTCAGGACGTCGAGGGTTTCGTCGAGGGCGGTGAGGAGCGCCGGACCGTTGCCTTCACACATCGCGTCGACGAGTGCGGGTGCCGTTCCCGCCACGCGGGTTCCGTCGCGGAACGATCCGGCGGCCAGCCCCAGAGCGAGATCACCGCCGGCGGCTCCCGACAGGGCGAGCGCCTCGGCGAGGATGTGCGGGAGGTGGGAGATCCGCGCGACGGCCGCGTCGTGTTCACGGGATTCCGCGGGGACGACCACGGCCCCGCAGTCGAGTGCGAGGTCGGCGACCTGCAGCCAGGCGTCGGGGTTCGTTCCGTCGTCGACGGCCACCACCCACACCGCGTCGCGGAACAGATCGGCGGTGCCGGCCGACCACCCGGACTCGGCAGTGCCCGCCATCGGGTGTCCGCCCACGAACCGGCCCGACAATCCGTGTGCAGCGACCGCGGCGGCGACCTCGGCCTTGATGCTCACCACGTCGGTGACGGTGGTGTTCGGGGCGTGTTCGGCGATGGCGGACAGCACCGTGTCGACGGCGGGCATCGGCACCGCGACGACGACGAGCGCCCGCTCCGACTCGGCTCGTCGCAGTGCGGCGACGAGGTCGGTGGATGCATCGAATCCGTCGCCGACGGCGTCGTCGACGACCCGGGGTGATCGGTTGTAGCCCCACGCGCGGCGGCCGGCGGCGACGGCGGCACGCAGCACGGATCCGCCGATCAGACCGAGGCCGAGAACACAGATCGGGGTGGTGCAGTCGGATGTGGGCACCGAATCAGGTTGACACATTCGGCGCCGGACTTCTTTCCCGGCACCGAGCCGACTACCGTTGCGCGCATGGCTGCACAGGGTGTAGGGAAGGCGAGGTCGTCCGTGACGACGAACCCCGCCGCGAGTTCGGCCGGGGACCTCGAGGGGTTCGCGGTCGCCGTGACGCGTGAGGACGGCCGTTGGAAGTGCCGGCCGCTGACAGCGGGCGCGCTGGTGAGCCTGGAGACGGCCGAGACGGAACTGCGGGAACTCCGGAGTTCCGGTGCGGTGTTCGGGCTGTTGAACGTGGACGACGAGTTCTTCGTCATCGTGCGCCCCGCACCGGCGGGGGCGCAGCTGCTGCTGTCGGACGCGACGATGGCCGTCGACTACGACATCGCCGCCGACGTTCTGGACGCCCTCAACATCGACATTCCCGACATCGACCCCGACGATCTGGACGATGTGGAGCCGTGGGAGGAGGGCGACCTCGCGATCCTCGCCGACATGGGTTTGCCGGAGCCGGTGCTGTCGGTGATCCTGTCGGAGACCGACCTGTACCCGGACGAGCAGTTCGAGGAGATCGCGCAGCGCCTCGGATTCGACGACGTGTTGGGCGCGACCCTGGACAAGCTGCGCTAGATGGTTCTGCGCGGCGACGGAGTCGTCCGGAACGGCCGCGGCCTCCGGGACGACGAAGCTCTGATCCGCGTCGCGTTGGAGGCTGCGGCCGCGGCACCCGCCGGGGACGTTCCGGTGGGGGCGGTGGTGTTCGCGCCCGACGGGACGGTGCTGGCACGGGCCGCGAACTCGCGGGAGGCCACGGGGGACCCGACGGCACACGCCGAGGTGCTGGCGTTGCGGGCGGCCGCACGGGTGTACGGAGACGGCTGGCGACTCGAGGAAACGACGCTCGCGGTGACGCTGGAGCCGTGCACGATGTGTGCGGGAGCGCTCGTGCTCGCCCGGGTTTCGAGAGTGGTGTTCGGTGCGTGGGAGCCCAAGACCGGTGCTGTGGGGTCGCTGTGGGACGTCGTGCGCGACCGCCGGCTCACCCATCGACCCCAGGTTCGAGGGGGTGTGCTCGAGGGCGAGTGCGCGGCGGTGCTCGAAGAGTTCTTCCGCGACCAGCGCACACCGCCCATCGGGTCGTGACCAGGCGATTTCGGTACAGCCACCCGATCCGGTAAAGTCTTCTAGCGGTGGCGTGTCCGAGCGGCCTAAGGAGCACGCCTCGAAAGCGTGTGACGGGTAACCCCCGTCCGTGGGTTCAAATCCCACCGCCACCGCCACGAGTCCCCCACCTGTTCACACAGGTGGGGGACTTCTTCGTTTCCGACGGTTATCCGTCGATCATCCGCTGCACGACCGTGAGTAGATCGTCGACGTCGCGGGGGGTCGAGTCGGGTGTGCCCGACAGTGCGGCGTTGAAGTAGAGCCCGTCGCCGATGAGCATCACGGCACGGGCCGTGACGGGGTCGTCGATGGTGTCGACGAGAACATCGAGCCAGGTGCGGTGGATGTGGGCGAGGGCCTCTCGGGCGCGGGTGTCGGCGTCCTGGCTGAGGCGGGTGACGGCGACGATGGTCCGGTCGATGGGGGTGTCGGCGTAGACGGACGTGCGGATGTAGTACTCGACGGGACCTTCGGGTGCCTCGCGCATCTGCCGGGCGTCGGCGGCCGCGAGTTCCTCGACGCGTACGCACAATGCTTCGACGAGAGCGTCCTTCGACGGGAAGTGGTAGAGCAGTCCGCCCTTGGAGACGCCGGCGGCCGCGGCCACGGCGTCCAGGGTGGCGGCGCGTTCGCCCTGCTCGAGCAGGATCGTCACGAAGGCGTCGAGGAGTTTGGCGCGGGCGGCGGGAGGTGGTGGCACGGGCCGATGATATTACCGTCGTTACTATACCGTCCAGCTGGTACAGTAACGAGGGTTCGATCCGTACGACACCGAAAGCGCGATAACCGTGACCAGCGCACACCTCACGACCTCCGATCGGACCGTTGCCGGCGCGGCCGCGGGACCGCGACACTGGGCCGCCCTGGTCGTCCTGATGCTTCCGGTGCTGCTCGTGTCCGTCGACAACACCGTCCTCGCGTTCGCAGTGCCCGGAATCGCCGAAGCGCTGCAACCGAGCGGCGCCCAGCAACTCTGGATCGTCGACGTCTATCCGCTCGTCCTCGCCGGGTTGCTCGTCGCGATGGGGAGCCTCGGTGACCGCATCGGTCGTCGTCGACTGCTGCTCATCGGCGCCACCGGATTCGCCGCAGTGTCGGTGCTCGCGGCCTACGCACCATCCGCGGCCTGGTTGATCGTCGCCCGGGCGGCGCTCGGCATCTTCGGTGCGATGCTCATGCCGTCGACGCTGTCGTTGCTGCGCAACATCTTCCACGACCCCGACCAGCGTCGCCTCGCGATCGCGGTGTGGGCGTCCTGTTTCGCCGCGGGTGCCGCACTCGGCCCGATCGTCGGCGGATTCCTGCTCGAACACGCCTGGTGGGGTTCGGTGTTCCTGCTGGCCGTGCCGGTCCTGGTGCCGCTGCTCGTCCTCGCCCCCATCTTCGTGCCGGAGTCGAAGGATCCCGCTCCCGGACGCATCGACGTGGTGAGCATCGCGTTGTCGATGCTCGCGCTGGCACCGGTCGCCTACGCGATCAAGAATCTCGCGCACGGCGGGTCGGCGGTACAGACCGTGGTGCCCGCGCTGGTCGCGGTGACGGCGACGGTCCTGTTCGTGCGGCGGCAGCTGCGACGGCCCGACCCGATGCTCGACGTGCGACTCTTCACCGTCCGCGTGTTCTCCGGGGCGGTGGCGGTCAATCTGCTGTCGGTGTTCTCGCTCGTCGGATTCCTGTTCTTCGTGTCGCAACACCTGCAGCTCGTCATCGGGCTCGGACCGATGCGGGCGGGGACGGCTCTGGTACCGGGTCTTGCGGTGATGGTCGTCTCCGGTCTGGCCGTCGTTCCACTCGTTCGCTGGTTGCGGCCGTCGACGATCATCGTCGCCGGGCTGCTGCTGTCGGCGACCGCCTACACGGTGGTCCTCGTGTGCGCGTCGCCGACGGCGCTGACACCGATCATCGTGGCGTTCGTGCTCCTCGGCGCGGGGATCGGTGCCACCGAGACCCTCTCGAACGACCTGATCGTCTCGAGTGCCCCCGCGGAGAAGGCGGGCGCGGCATCGGCGGTGTCGGAGACGGCATACGAGATGGGTGCCGTGCTGGGCACCGCGGTGCTCGGCTCGATCCTCACCGCCTCGTACGCCGCGAACCTCGTTCTGCCCGCCGGGCTGGACGCCGATGCCGAGGCGACGGCACGGGACACGCTCGGGGGCGCACACGCGGTTGCGGAGGGACTCCCGGCGGATCAGGCGTCGTCGTTGCTCGCCGCGGCAGGGGAGGCCTTCGACAGCGGCGTGACCGCCACCGCGGGGATCGGCGCGATTCTGGCGCTCGCCGCCGCGGCCGTGGCGTGGACGGTCCTGCGTCCCCGCACCTCCGGCAACGATCGGGGCCGGTGACGGGGTCGGGGCCGAACCGTACGCGGCTCGGCCCCGACGGGGAAGGCATCGTGCGTCAGGTGGCGGACGTCGCCTCACGCACATCCGGTGTGTCGACGTCGCGCGTCCGTGCCGCGCGCGGCACCGTGAACGTCGCGACCACGGACGCGATCGCGACCACGAAACACGCCAGGGTGTACCAGAGGTTCCCGATGGGGTCGCCGTTCTCGGTCCAGCCGTCGACCGCGCCGAAGAACGCCGGTAGCGCCGCGATCCACAGCGCCGCCATGACCGCCAGATACACGATGGCGTACCGCTGCACGAACACATCGGTGTAGCCGGGTGGCTCGGCGCCGTCGCTCCGCAGCCGCGACCACTGCCGTACCAGGATCCATACGGCTGCCGCGGACAGCACCACGAGCTCTGTCGCGTACAGGAATCCGCGGACGGTGTCGCTGCCCATCCCGAACACGGTGGCGGGCAGCGGTAGGACGAAGGTGCCGACGGACGCGAGCACACCGATGACGACGGTGCGCCACACCAATTCGAGACCGGTGAAGCGGACGCCGCGATCGACGTGCCGGCCGACGAAGAACTGGACGCACAGCGCCAACGACATCGGCCACAGCGCCGCGAACACCACCACGCTCGGCAGCGGCACGGCATCGAAGAACGGCTGGTTGATGGGGTTCTCGAGCGACCACTCCCACCACCGCAGCTGAGGACCGAGGTGATCGAAGATCTCGTAGAACGCGTGATGGACGAATCCCACGCACACCGCACCGGCGATCGTCCCGTACTGCCGGAACACACCCAGCATCCGGACGATGCCGAACGCGAGGGTCGCCATCAACGGGTAGATCGCGACGATGTACAGAGGCAGTCTGCCCCACAGGAATTCGACCGTGAACAGGTTGTGCGCGAACATCGTGTCGACGTGCTGCTCGATTCCGAACGCGGCCGGGAAGTACAGCGGCGGCTCGATGATGAACAGGTAGGCGCAGGCGCCGAACCACAGCACCAGATTGGTGGGGTCGCCGTGGCGACGCATCCGGATGATCGCGTGGATCAGCGCGAGCACGGCACCGACGACGACGGTGACCTCGAGGACGGGCAGTGTCCAGTTCTCGAGGCCGAAGGGATTGCGGAGGACCACGAGACCGCCCGCCTCGTCGCAGGAGAAGCCCATCCGCGTCGCGAGGTCGGCGAACGTGGAGGTGCACAGGTCCGCCATCAGTTCACCCCGGGCGCGGCCGAGTCGGCGGTGTACCAGCGGGTGACGTCGTATCCGGCGTCGAACCGCTCGAACCAGAGGTCGGCCAGCGCGGGCAGGTTCTCGTGCGCGGGATTGTGTTTCGGCATCTGACTCCGAATGATGCCGACGAGCGCGACGAGTTGCTCGCCGAGGGGGAGCGCGTCGAACGCGCGCGGCATCGGCCCGTGGTCTGCGGCCGTCAGGCCCGGAATCACACTGAGCAGCTTCTGCTTACGCCGGTAGTTGGCGAACATCGACATCGCGTCGATCTTCCGCTCCTCGAGCGGGACGTGCTCGTTGAATCCGCGACACGCGATCTTGATGACGTCGAGGACGTGCTTGAACACCGACGGTGCCATCCGCATCCGGTAGGCGTCGCTGCCGACGACGTCGTCGAAGAGGATCAGGGCGGAACTGCGGTGCTCGACCTCCTCCACGAAGTGCCAGATGAACAGTGACGCGACGCGGTCGTCGCCCGGCCGGAACAGGGCGGCATCGTTGTCGAGCATCAGCTTGAACACCGGTGTGAAGGTCGCCTCGAGATCCGCGGTGTACGCGAGTCGGTAGTTCAGCGACGTGTCGGCGGTGAGTTCGTCGTAGGCGCCGATCACCTCGTCGAGGGTCTGTTGCAGGCCCGGGTAGTGCCTGATGAGGCCGCGGACGTGTTGCCGATGGGCGGTGGAGTGCTGCCCCTCCTGACGCATGAATGCGTCGGCCTCCTCGGCCACGTCTCCGTTCGTGAAGTGCGGTTTCGCCTGAAGCACCATCTTCACGATCATCTTCTCGAAGCCGATCGCCAGGAACGACACGGCGTTGGCCATGCTCGAGAATGCCGGGTTCTCCGGGTTCCAGAGAAAGGGGACCTCGTGGTCCTCGAAGGCGAAGTCCATCTTGCGGACGTGTAGGTCGGTCATCGTGCAGTACCTCGTCTTTCGGAGTCGGGTCTTTCGGAGTCGGGCCGATCCGGTCGTGGTCAGGGCGTGCGGGGACCGCAATGAGACAGATCATACACAGAATGTCTGGTTTGTATGATGACTTTTCGGTGGCGAGTTCGCGCCCACCCCCGGCCGGTGCGACCGTGATAGCGTCGGCAACTCGGCCGGGAGGAATCGGACAGTGGCGCGCAGGCGAGGGTGGGGCGGGAGTCCGCCCGACAGTGACGAGGAGGCGACCCGTCGCATCGTCGACGCGGCCGTCGACCTGATCGGTCGCACCGGGTCCGCGATCGCGATCGCCGACGTCGCCGAATCCCTGGGGGTCATCCGGCAGACCGTCTACCGCTACTTCCCGAGCGCCGACGCGTTGATGAAGGCCGCGGCGATCGCATCGGTGTCGGGTTTCCTCGATCGACTCGCCGAGCAGGTGCGCGGCATCGAGGATCCGGTCGACGCGACCGTCGAGGCGGTGGTCTACACCCTCGCCGAGGTGCGCCGCACACCGCACCTCGGCATCCTGCTGTCGAGTTCGTACGCCAACGTGCAGCCGCAGAACATGACCTCCGACGAGGCCCAGGCGTTCGGGATGACGATGATCCGGCGATTCGACGTGGACTGGGAATCCCACGGATACGACGACGCTGCGCTCTCCGAACTCGTCGAATACCTGTTGCGCACGATGCTGTCCTTCTTCGTCTCGCCGGGCAATCCGCCGCGTACCGACGACGAGATGCGCCGGTATCTGACACGGTGGGTCGGCTCCGCGGTCGCCGCGCAGCGCGACATGACCTCGGCCACCTGACCTACTGTCGGTGCATGCGGAAAGTAGGGTGGTCGATCGCCGCGATCGTGGTCGTGGCGTTGTTGGGATTCTTCGTGGCGCCCTGGGTGTACGGGACGTTCATCGCGGAGGACGACGCACCCGCAGCCTCGGTCGACACCTCCGGCGCGCAGGCCGCGACGATCGACCTCGGCGGCGCATGGATCGTCACCGCGGGATCCGCTCCGAACCGGACGGCCGCCGGGTACACCGTCCACGAGATCCTGCGCGGTGCCGACGTCACCGTCGTCGGGAGCACCGACCGGGTGTCGGGCACCGCGACCATCGACGGGCAGATCCTCACCGAAGCCGAGGTCACGGTGCAGGTCGCGGATGTCACCACCGACAACTCCCAGCGCGACGGCCAGTTCCGCGACCGGGTCATGGACTCGACGACCCACCCGACGGCCACGTTCGTGCTGACCGAACCGGTGGATCTCGCGTCCGTGCCCGCCGACGGCACGCTGGGTTCCGTGACCGCGACCGGAACCCTCACCCTGCGCGGCACCGACCGTCCCGTGATCGTCGACGTCGATGTGCTGCGCACCGGTGATGTCCTCGTCGCGTCCGGCAGCATCCCCGCCACGTGGGCGGACTGGGGAGTCGAACCACCGAACCTCGGGTTCGTGGCGGTCGACGACACCGGCAGTGTCGACTTCCTCGTCACCCTCGAGAAGAGCTGATCGATCGGTCGGGGGTGCCGGACGGGGAGGCGGCGGGCGCCCACCCCGGCGGGCCGAAGACGTAGCCGAGGCGGTCGCGCCAGGACGTCGCCGCGCGCCAGTCGCGGGCGATCGCGCGGTACTCGTGCACCTGCAGATCCCAGATGTTGTAGGTGCCGACCGGTTTGGTCAGCCCGTAGGTGGGTCGGTGACCTTCGGCGCGGAAGGTGCCGAAGAGACGGTCCCAGACGATGAGGATGCCGGCGTAGTTGCGGTCGAGGTATTCGGGATCGGACCCGTGGTGCACACGGTGGTGCGAGGGCGTGTTGAACACGAACTCGATCGGTGCGGGTAGCTTGCCGACCCGCTCGGTGTGCACGAAGAACTGGTAGACGAGGTTGACGGAGAAGCCTACGAACACCATCCACGGAGGGATGCCGAGCAGCGGGAGTGGCAGCCACATCACGATCTCGCCGCTGTTGTTCCATTTCTGGCGCAGCGCTGTCGCGAAGTTGAAGTACTCGCTCGAATGGTGCGCCTGGTGCGTGGCCCACACGAGACGCACACGATGCGACATGCGGTGGTACCAGTACCAGAGGAAGTCGACACCGACGAGCAGGATCACCCAGGTGTACCAGGCGTCGGCGGGCAGGTGCCACGGCGCGACGTACACCCACAGTGCCGAGTAGGCGACGAGGGCCAGCAGTTTCCATGCGGCGCTCGTGACGATCGAGACCAGTCCCATCGACAGGCTCGCGCGCGCGTCGCGCATCTCGAAGCCGCCGCGCGGCGGTCGGGTGCGGCCGTCGGCATCGGGTTCCACGTGCTCGAGGGTGCGGGCGGCAACCCACTCGAGCACGAGGAACAGCGCGAACGCGGGGATGGCGAGTGCTACCGGGTCGTGGAGCGGCTCGAACAGTGAGCCCCACGAAGAGAGCAGGGTCTCCCACATGACGGGTCCTCCGATGCTGTCTGTGACCGGACGTCCACTGTACGGGTATGTGTGCGGGATCACCAGCGCGGACCGGGTATTACCGTCCTTCCTCGTCGATTCGGTAGGAATTGGGTGTCGGGTCGTCATACGAGGGAAGCGGGGACCGCCGTGCACATCACCGCGAGGGTCGACTACGCCGTCCGCACTCTGCTCGAGCTCGCCGCGGCGGGAGAGGGGCCGGCGAAGGCCGAGAGCCTCGCGCGGGCGCAGGCCATCCCGCACAAGTTCCTCGAAGCGGTGCTCGCCGACCTGCGGCGGGGAGGACTCGTGCGCAGTCGTCGCGGTCCCGAGGGCGGGTACTGGCTGGCCCGCCCGGCCGACGAGATCTCGATCGCCGACATCATCCGCACCGTCGAGGGCCCGCTCGCGTCCGTTCGGGGCGAGCGACCGGAGGATGTCGCCTATTCGGGTGCCGCGGAGAAGCTGCGCGACGTGTGGATCGCCGTGCGGGTGAATCTGCGTGCCGTCCTCGAGGAGGTGTCGCTCGCCGACGTCGTCTCCGGTGACCTGCCCGACTTCGTCGGCGAGCTCATCGCCGACCCGGGTGCGTGGTCGCGCCGCACCGTCCGACCCGCGTCGTATGGCCTGGATTACCCGTCGTGAAGACGTGTGCGCCATTCCATAATTTTGCAGAGTCTCTGCAAAGTTGCAGAGCTCTGCAATTTCGGTACCGTCGATGAAGTGACCTCTCCGACCGGCCTGCGCGACCGCAAGAAGGCAGCGACCCGTTCCGCACTCGCGGCGGCGGCGGTCGAGCTCGCCCGGGAACGCGGACTGCACGAGGTGACCGCCGAGGCCATCGCCGCGCGCGCGGGAGTGTCGACCCGCACCTTCCACAACTACTTCGCGAGCAAGGAAGAAGCGCTTCTGCACCACCTCGAAGGTGTGGTCTCGGAGATGATCGACGTCCTCCGCAACCGACCGGTCGACGAACACATCCTCGATTCGCTCGAGGCCTGCGCGCTGGCGTTGCTCGACGATTCCGCGTGGTCGTTCGAGGAGATCACCGCGTGCATGGTGTTCGTCGAGGAGAACGCCGTGCAACTTGCCCGGCACATCGAGGCCGGACGCCGTTCGTCGCAGCTTCTCGTCGATGCGATCGCCGAGCGCACCGGCACCGACCCGGCGACCGACCTGTATCCCAACCTGCTGCACCACGTCACGACGGGCGCCCTCAAGGCCGCCATCGAGATGCACATGGCGGGAGCGTCCGCTCCGGTGGACGAACTCCTCCGTGAGGCATTCGCGCGTCTGCGGCGCGGCTTCGGCTGACGGGTACCCACCCCGACCATCTGACCGACACGTTTCGAAAGTGGAGGTGCCCCCGTGGCGACCTACCTGTATCGGCTCGGCAAGTTCGCCTACCGGCGAAAAGGTGCCGTCCTCTCGTTCTGGATCGCACTGCTCGTGCTCTTCGGTGTGGGTTCGGCGACCCTCGCCGGACCCACCACCGACTCCTTCTCCCTGCCGGGCACGCCGGCGCAGAACGCGCAGGACCTCATGGCGGACCGTTTCCCGTCTGCCGACGATCCGATGAACGGACTCAGCGCCCGCTTCGTGTTCGCCGCCCCCGAGGGACAGACCCTCGACGATCCGGAGAACATGGCGGCCGTCGACGAGGTGCTCGCCGCGGTCCGCGGACTCGATCGGGTGTCGGAACCGGCGAACGTCGACCCGGCCGTCGCCACCCCCGAACAGCAGGCCGGTGTGCTCGTCGCCCCGGTGCTCGCGGACGCGGGGCTCGTCGAGCAGGTGAAGGCGCTCGCCGCGCAGCAGGGCACCCCCGAGGAAGCGGCGCTGGCCGACGCGCAGGCGGTGTCGCCCCTGAGCGCCGACCGCACCGTCGGATACGTCACCGTGCCGTTCGACGGCGAGATCACCGATGTCGACCAGGCGATGCGCGACGGCATCGCTGCCGCCGCCGATCTCGGTCGCGACGCGGGACTGACCGTCGAGGTCAGCGGCACCGCCGCCGCCGAGATGGCGATGCCCGGCGGCACCGCCGAACTCATCGGCATCGGTATCGCGGCGATCGTCCTCGCCCTGACCTTCGGATCCCTCGTGGCCGCCGGTCTGCCCCTGATCACCGCGCTCGTCGGAGTCGGGATCGGCAGCATGGGCATCACCATCGCCAGCGGATTCACCGATCTGAGCTCGATGACGCCGACCCTCGCGATCATGATCGGCCTCGCGGTCGCCATCGACTACTCGCTGTTCATCGTGTCGCGCTTCCGGCACGAACTCACTCTCACCGACGACCGTGCCGAGGCCGCGGGACGGGCGGTGGGCACCGCAGGTTCCGCCGTCGTGTTCGCCGGGATGACCGTCATCATCGCGTTGGTCGCGCTGAGCGTCGTCGGCATCCCGTTCCTGTCGGTGATGGGGTATGCGGCCGCGTTCACCGTGCTGATGGCCGTGCTGATCGCGGTGTCGCTGTTGCCCGCCGTGCTGGGACTGTTCGGGAAGAAGGCCTTCGCCGGGCGCATCCCGGGGTTGAAGAGCGATGACGCGGAGGGTGGAGAACCCGGTTTCGCCGCGAAGGTCATCGCCGCCATCACCCGCCGCCCGCTCGTGCCGCTCGTCGCCGGCGTCGCGTTGCTCGGTGTGCTGGCGCTGCCCGCCGCCGGGTTGCGGCTGGCGCTGCCGACCGAGGCGACCGGTGATCCCGCCACCAGTGCCCGCCAGGCCTACGACCTCGTCGACGAAGGATTCGGGCCCGGACGCAACGGACCGCTGCTCGTCGTCGCCGACGCGCAGGACGCGACCGTGCCCGCCCCCGATGCGTTCGGCGCCGTCGTCGCCTCCCTCTACACCCACGACGAGGTCGTCAACGCGCAGGTCGTCGCGGTCAACGAGGCCGGGGACACCGCGCAGATCCTCGTCACCCCGCGGAGCGGCCCCACCGACCCCGCGACGATGGATCTCGTGTCGAGCATCCGCGCCGACGAGGCGCAGTTGCAGGGTGACTACGGGGTGTCGTTCGGTGTCACCGGCCAGACCGCGCTCGAAGGCGACATCTCGGAGAGCCTGCAGAGCGCACTCGCCCCGTATCTCGCGGTCGTCGTGGGTCTCGCGTTCATCCTGCTGATGCTCGTGTTCCGTTCGATCCTGGTGCCGCTCACCGCGACCCTCGGCTTCCTGCTGAGCGTCCTCGCGACGTTCGGTGCGACCGTCGCGGTGTTCCAGGAGGGCTGGGGCGGACTGATCGCCAATCCACAGCCGATCGTCAGCTTCATGCCGATCATCCTCATCGGCGTGGTGTTCGGTCTGGCGATGGACTACCAGGTGTTCCTGGTGACCCGCATGCGGGAGGAATACGTGCACGGGGCATCTGCGACGGAGGCGATCCGCAGCGGATTCACGCACGGCGCCCGCGTGGTCAGTGCGGCAGCGGTCATCATGATCTCGGTGTTCGCGGCGTTCATCGCCGAACCGGATTCGTTGATCAAGTCGATCGGATTCGCGCTCGCCGCCGCCGTGTTCTTCGATGCGTTCATCGTCCGCATGGTGATCATCCCGTCGATCATGGCGTTGCTCGGCGACAAGGCGTGGTGGCTGCCGAAGTGGCTGGACCGGATCCTGCCGAACGTCGACGTCGAGGGTGAGAAGCTCAGCCGTGAACTGGCGGTCGCGGAGCACGACGCGGACGTGACGGTCCGGGTGTGACACGACCCGGGGCCGGGGAGCCCGTCCAGGTAGCGTGATGCCCATGTTGGTTCGGCTCTTGCGACGCTTCCTGGCCCCGTACCGGGGTGAGTTGGCCGCGGTGGTGTTGCTGCAGCTCGTGTCCACCGCCGCGATGCTGCTGTTGCCCAGTCTGAATGCCGACATCATCGACGACGGTGTCGCGGTGGGCGACGTCGCGTTCATCACGCGCACCGGAATGCTGATGCTGGCGATCAGCGCGGTGGAAGTGGTGTGCTCGATCGGCGCGGTCTACTTCGCGGCGCGCGCCGCCATGTCCTTCGGTCGCGACGTGCGTGCCGCGCTCGCCCGCAAGGTCGGCGGTTTCTCGGCGCGCGAGTTCGGGACGTTCGGGGCACCGTCGCTGATCACCCGGAACACCAACGACGTGCAGCAGGTGCAGATGCTGGTGTTGATGACCTGCACCGTCGTCGTCACCTCCCCGATCATGGGTGTCGGCGGTGTGATCATGGCGTTGCGCGAGGACGTGGGAACGTCGACCGTGCTCGCCGTCGCGGTGCCCGCGTTGATCCTGACGATGGTGGTGCTCATCGCCCTGATGCTGCCCGGGTTCCGGATCATGCAGGTGCGCATCGACACCGTCAACCGGGTGCTGCGCGAACAGGTCAGCGGCATCCGTGTGGTGCGGGCCTTCGTGCGCGACGAGACCGAACGCGTCCGCTTCGACCGGGCGAACGACGACCTGACCGGCACCGCGCTGCGCGTCGGGCGCGTCAACGCCGTCCTGTATCCGGCGGTGCTGCTCATCGCCAACGCCAGCACCGTCGCCGTCGTGTGGGTCGGTGGTGGCCGCGTCGACTCCGGTGCGATGCAGGTCGGGTCGATCACCGCGATGATCACCTATGTCGCGCAGATCCTCATGGCGGTGTTGATGTCGTCGTTCGTGGCGATGATGGCGCCGCGCGCGGCGGTGTGCGCCGAGCGGATTCTCGCGGTCCTCGACACCGAACCGACGGTGGCCGCACCCGAATCCGCGGTCACCGAACTCCCGGATCGGATCACCCTCGAGGTGCGGGAGGCGGGATTCTCGTATCCCGGTGCCGACGCGCCGGTGCTGCGGGGCGTCGGATTCCGTGCGGAACCGGGAACGACGACCGCCGTGATCGGCGGTACCGGTTCGGGCAAGAGCACGCTGATGCGCCTGATACCGCGGCTCATCGATGTCACGGAGGGATCGGTGACCGTCGCGGGCACGGACGTGCGTGACCTCGACCCGGCGGTGCTGCGGTCGCGGATTTCGATCGTGCCGCAGAAGGCGTACCTGTTCTCCGGGACGGTCGCCGACAACCTCCGCTACGGCAGGCCCGACGCCACCGACGACGAACTGTGGCATGCGCTCGAGGTCGCGCAGGCCGCCGACTTCGTGCGGGCGATGCCCGACGGGCTCGGCACCGCCATCGCACAGGGCGGCACCACCGTGTCCGGTGGGCAGCGACAGCGCCTCGCGATCGCGCGTGCGCTGGTGCGTCGACCGTCGATCTATCTGTTCGACGACGCGTTCTCGGCGCTCGACCCGGCAACCGATGCGCGGCTGCGTGCCGCGCTGGTCCCCGAGACCCGTGACGCGTGCGTCGTGATCGTCGCGCAGCGGGTGTCGACGGTGCAGACCGCCGACAACATCGTGGTTCTCGACGGTGGTGCGATGGTGGACTCGGGTTCGCATCTCGGATTGATGGGCCGGTGCAGTACCTACGCCGAGATCGTCGAGTCGCAGAGGATGGCCGTCGCATGACGATGTCGGAGGAGACCCAGCCCATCCCGTCGATCCCGCCGGGGAAGGACGTCCCGCCCGTATCGCCGAAACCGTCCGTATCGCCCGAACCGGATGTGTCGCCGGATCAGGACGTGGCGCGAAGCGAATCCGCGCCCGAGGAACCCGCCGCGCCTCCCGTGTCCCGCGCACGCACGATCGGCAAGATCCTCGGTCTGCTGCATCCTCACCGGTACGCGGTGTACTCGATCCTGATCGCCGCACTGCTCGGTGTCGTCTCGCAGTCGATCGCCCCGTATGTGCTCGGCCGGGGAACCGACATCATCTTCAACGGTGTCGTCGGACAGCAGCTGCCGTCGGGGGTGACCAAGGAACAGGCCGTCGGGCAACTCCGCGCCGATGGGCGCGACCAGTTCGCCGACATGGTGGCGGGGATGGACGTCGTGCCGGGGGTCGGTATCGACTTCGCGGGTCTCGTGCGGACCCTGATCATCGTGCTCGCGCTCTATCTGGTGTCGTCGGCGCTGATCTGGATGGCGGCCTACGGGCTCAACGAGATCGTGCAGCGCACCGTGCGGGAGCTGCGGTCGCGGATCGAACGCAAGATCCACCGGTTGCCGCTGAAGTACTTCGACACGCATTCGCGGGGCGACCTGCTCAGCCGCGTCACCAACGACATCGACAACGTGTCGATGGGCATGCAGGAATCGATCAGCCAGTTGGTGCTGGCGGTGCTGACCCTGCTCGGTCTCGTGGTGATGATGCTGTGGCTCTCCCCGCTGCTCGCGCTCATCGCGTTCCTCATCGTGCCGCTGTCGGTGGTGGTGACGTTGCTGGTGGCGCGGCGGTCCCGCAAACATTTCGCGGCGCAGTGGGCGGCGACGGGCGAGTTGAACGGTCAGATCGAGGAAGCGTTCACCGGGCACGAACTGATCACCGCGTACGGGCGTACCGCCGAGGTGCAGGATCGTTTCGACGAGACCAACGGCAGGTTGTACGACGCGGCGTACCGGGCCCAGTTCGTCTCCGGCATGGTGATGCCGCTCGTGACGTGGCTCGGCAACGTCGTGTACGTGATCATCGCGGTGCTCGGTGGTCTGCGGGTGGCGTCGGGGACGGCGACGCTCGGTGAGATCCAGGCGCTGATCCAGTACTCGCGGCAGCTCACCCAGCCGCTCGCGCAGATCGGTGCGCTCGTGAATCTGCTGCAGTCGGCGACCGCCTCGGCGGAGCGTGTGTTCGCGATCCTCGACGAGGAGGAAGAAGAACCCGAATCGGATTCCCCGACGATGCCGTGGGGCCGGCACGGTCTCGTCGAGTTCGAGGACGTGGCGTTCGCGTACACCCCCGAGAATCCGCTGATCGAGAACCTGTCGTTGCGCGCCGAACCCGGGCAGATGGTCGCGATCGTCGGCCCGACCGGGGCCGGCAAGACCACCCTTGTCAACCTGATCCTGCGGTTCTACGACGTCGACGCCGGGCGCATCCTCGTCGACGGTGTGGACATCACGGAGATGTCGCGCGACGAACTGCGGTCGCGCATCGGGATCGTTCTGCAGGACACGTGGCTGTTCGGCGGCACGATCCGGGAGAACATCGCCTACGGCAATCCGTACGCCACCGAGAACCAGATCATGTCGGCGGCACGGATGAGTTACGTGGACCGGTTCGTGCGGGCACTCCCGGACGGCTACGACACGATCGTCGACGAGGAGAACGGCAGCCTCAGCGCCGGGGAGCGGCAGCTCATCACGATTGCACGCGCGTTCGTCGCGAAGCCGTCGATCCTGATCCTGGACGAGGCGACGAGCTCGGTCGACACCCGCACCGAACTGCTCGTGCAGCAGGCCACGGCGCGGTTGCGGGACGACCGGACGAGCTTCGTGATCGCGCACCGGCTGTCCACGATCCGGGATGCCGACCGGATCGTGGTGATGGAGGACGGCCACATCGTGGAGCAGGGCACCCACGACGAACTGTTGCACGCCGGCGGCGCCTACACCCGCCTGTACGACGCGCAGTTCCGGGCGCTCGCCGAATAGTAGGGACTCCTCACCGCAGCACCTCCTGCGCCGTGCGTTTCACCACCTCGGTGAGGGCGTCGAGGACCGGTGAGTCCATACGCCACCGCTGCCAGTACAGCGGGACGTCGAACGGGTCGTCGGGGGCGAGGTCCACCAGGTCGGTGTCGTCGCCGAGCATCGCGTCCGGCAGCATCCCCCACCCCAGCCCGAGGCGTACCGCGTCGACGAACTCGAGTGCGCCGGGTACGTAGTTGCGGGGTGGGTCGATGCGCCGCCGGGTGCGGCGGCGTTGGAACCGATCCTGCATGTCGTCCTTGCGGTCGAAGGTGAGCATCGGAGCGTTCCGCAACTCCACCGCGGTCATGCCGTCGGGGAACCAGCGTTCGGCGAAGTCGACGCTCGCCATCGCGTGATACCGCATGGCACCGAGCTTCTCGGAGGTGCAGCCCTGCACGGGTTCGGGAACGGAGGTGACCGCGGCCATCGCGGTGCCGTCGCGCAGCAACGCGGTCGAGTGGAACTCGTCCTCCCGGTGCAGTTCGAACAGGGCGCGGTGCCGCACGGGCATGCGGGCGAGCGCCCGGAGCATCCACGTCGACATCGAATCGGCGTTGACGACGAGCGGAACCGTCACGTAGTTCGTCTCGTCGGCGGTGAATCCGAGTTCGTCGGCGGTGTCCTGCTCGAGTCGCGCGACCTGACGTGCGAGTCGCATCAGGATCTCCCCCGACGGGGTGGGGACGACGGGCCGGGTGCGGCGCAACAGGACGCGGCCCACGTGCTGTTCGAGGGATTTGATGCGTTGGCTCACGGCGGACGGGGTGATTCTCAGTTCGGCGGCGGCGTTGTCGAACGATCCGCCGTCCACGACCGCGGTGAAGGTGCGAAGCTGCGCGAAGTCCACGTCCATATGAAGAAACTCTAATGCGAATGCAGAAGAACCAGTTTGTCCGCATAACGATCCGGTTTCTAGCGTGGGACGCATGTCCCTCGTCGTCGCAGGTTTCGTCACAGGTCTGTCACTCATCGTCGCGATCGGCGCGCAGAACGCATTCGTGCTGCGCATGGCCGTCGCGCGACGACACGTGCTGCCCGTGATCACCGTGTGCGCGGT
Source organism: Rhodococcus yananensis (assembly GCF_020515525.1). Lineage (GTDB taxonomy): Bacteria > Actinomycetota > Actinomycetes > Mycobacteriales > Mycobacteriaceae > Rhodococcus > Rhodococcus yananensis. Next base: position 28,166 of record NZ_JAIYEP010000030.1, on the reverse strand, counting down.
GTCGGACGCGATCCTCATCGCCGCGGGCATCGCCGGTATCGCGACGATCCTCGATGCCGCGCCCGGCGCGATCGACGTGATCCGTTGGGCCGGGGCCGCTTTCCTCATCTGCTACGGACTGTTCGCGGCACGCCGCGCGCTGCGCCCGTCGGCGCTGTCCGCCGCTCCCGGTGGGGCCGTCACGATCGGTGCGGCACTGCTGACCTGCCTCGCTCTGACCTGGCTCAACCCGCACACCTACCTCGACACCGTGCTGATGCTCGGTTCCGTCGCCAACAACTACGGCGTGACCGGACGGTGGTGGTTCGGTGCCGGTGCGATCACCGCGTCCGTCGTGTGGTTCGCCGCGATCGGCTACGGTGCGCGCTACCTGCGGGACTGGTTCGCGAAGCCGGCGGCGTGGCGGATCCTCGACGGTGGCGTCGCCGTGCTCATGTTCGGCCTGGGCGCGAAACTCGTCGCCGGGGTGTGACGCGTCACCGTCACCGGCCGGCCGGATCGCCGGTCCGCGGTTCCAGATGCGTGAACACCGTCGTCCCGGGCAGCGCGTCGCGGAGATCGGACTCGAGTCGGTCCAGCAGATCGTGACCGCGCCGCACCGTCCACTCGCCGGGTACCCGCACCGTCAGGTACACGAACCGTTGCCGACCCGACTCGCGGGTGCGTGGCGGCAGGATCACCACCGGTTCGGCCGCGCGGAAGCGGTCGAGGACGACGTTCACCGCCGCGACGTCCTCCGGTGGTAGGGCCGCGTCGAGCATCCCCACGATCGACTGGCGCATCAGTCCCGCACCGATCCGCAGGATGTTCACGGCCACCACGATCGCGACGATCGGGTCGAGGACGTCCCACCCGGTGAGCACCACCAGAGCGACTCCGGCGAGCACCCCCACCGAGGTCCACACGTCGGTGATCAGGTGTTTGCCGTCGGCGACCAGCGTGATCGAGCGGTGTGCCCGGCCTTCGCGGATCAGCAGTGCGCCCACTGCGAGGTTGAGCACCGACGACGCCGCCGACAGTGCGAGACCGAGGCCGGGTTCGTCCACGGGCCGCGGATCCAGCAGTCGACCCGTGGATGTCCACAGGATGGCGGCGGCCGCGACGAAGATCATCGTGCCCTCGACGGCCGCCGACAGGTACTCGGCCTTGCCGTGCCCGAAGTCGTGGTTCTCGTCCGCCGGTTTCGCCGACAGACGCAGCGCCCCGAGACCGACGAGCGCGGCGATCAGATTGACACCCGATTCGAGGGCATCGGACAACAACCCCACCGACCCGGTGATCCACGCCGCGGTGCCTTTGAACAGCATCGTGGCGACGGCCGCCGCCACCGACAACAGCATGAACCGCATCAGCCGGGACTGCTGGGCCGCGGACGCGGCGGTGTCGGGCATGTCGGCGTCGCTATCGTGCGATCAGCGGGAACTGCCGCCCCGACACCTCCGAGGCCGTGACCTCGACGTAGTTGTACTTCGCGTCCGGCACCCACGGTGTGAGCCCCAACGCGTCGATGGCCGTGGTCTCGTCCAGCGTCCGCACCACTCGGGCACGTCCGTGCACCACGACGCTCCACGCGTCGTCGTCGCCGATGTGGTCCACCTCGAACGCGGCGATCGGGTGAACCGTCAACTCGAGCAACTTGTTGCCCTCGCTGCTGCGGAAGAAGATCTTCCGGTCCTTCGTGACGTAGTTGACCGGATAGATCTCGGCGCGATCGCCGAACACGACCACGAGCCGACCCACCCGCTCACTCGCCAGAAGCTCCCAGCACCTGTCCTCGCTCAACACATTGATGGGATCACTGTCCGATGCGTCGCCCACGGCGGCACCTCCTCGACGATGTGGGGTCCTTGCACGAACGTACTACCGACGGGACGGGCACTCGATCGTTACGGTGGGACCGTCCCGTCGTCGGCGTCACCGGGCGTCCCGCCCCCGCCGAAGAACCGACCGACGTGAGGAACGCCGATGACCGCATCGCTCGCAGCGCCATGGCACACCCTCGACGCGGAGGCGGTCGCCACCGCCCTCGACGTCGATCCGCACGTCGGCCTGACCGGGGACGACGCTGCCCGCCGCCGCGCCGACCACGGCCCCAACCTCATCGCCGACGCGAAGACGGTGCCCGCCTGGCGGAAAGTGCTGACGCTGCTCGCCGACAAGATGACCCTCGTGCTGGTGGTCGCGGCGATCGTCAGCGCCACCGTCTCCCGCGAATGGGAAACCCCCGTCGTCATCTTCGCCGTGATCGTGCTCAACACCGTTCTGGGGTACGTGCAGGAGGCGCGCGCCGAGAACAGTCTCCAGGCGCTGAAACAGATGTCGGTGTCCACCACCACGGTCCGTCGCGACGGCGGCGGTGCGGAGTTGCCCCGCGCCGACGTGGTCCCGGGCGACATCGTCCTGCTCGAAGCCGGCGACACCGTCCCCGCCGACGGACGCATCGTCACCGCGGTGCGCCTGCAGGTCGCCGAGGCCGCACTCACCGGTGAATCGCAGCCCGTCGACAAGACGGTCGACACCGTCACCGACGAGCAGGCCCCGCTCGGTGACCGCGGCGACATGCTGTTCATGAACACCGAGATCACCCGTGGCCGAGCCGAGATGATCGTCACCGACACCGGGATGGCCACCGAGATGGGGGCGATCGCGGCGCTGCTGGGCACCGCGGGTGTCGAGCAGACCCCCCTCCAGCGCCGCATCGGCCAACTCGCGCAGACCCTGACGATCGTCGCGATCGTCACCGTCGCCGCCGTGTTCGTGCTCGGCCTGCTCCGCGGCCAGTCGTGGTCCGATCTGCTGGTGACCGCGGTGTCCCTCGCCGTCGCCACCATCCCCGAAGGGCTGACGGCCGTCGTCGCGTTCACCCTCGCGATGGGGGCGTCGCGACTCGCGGCGCGCGGCGCCATCGTCAAACGACTCGCGGCCGTCGAAACCCTCGGCAGTACCACCCACATCGCCACCGACAAGACCGGCACCCTGACCCTCAACGAGATGACCGTGCAGCGACTGCTCGTCGCGGGGCGCGCGTTCCGGGTCACCGGCACCGGATACGGCACCGACGGAAAGATTCTCGTCGGCGACGGATTGCCCGCACCGGATCTCACCGACGCGCTGCTGGGCATGGCGTTGTGCAACGACGCCACCGTGCACGACGGCACCCTCGTCGGCGATCCCACCGAGGGCGCACTCGTGGTGCTCGCGGAGAAGGGCGGTGTGGACGTCGAGGGGGCGAGGACCACGTTGGGCCGGATCGCGGAGGTCCCGTTCGATTCCGCCTACAAGTACATGGCGACGTTCCACTCCGCACCCGACGGCAGCTACCGCTGCTACGCGAAGGGTGCGCCGGGCATCCTGCTCGGGCGGGCGACCTCGGTGCTCGGCGCCGACGGCGAGATTCCGCTCGACGACGCCCTGAGCACCCGCATCCTGCGTGCCGTCGACACCCTCGCGGCGGACGGGTTGCGCACCCTGATGATCGCCGGTCGACGTCTGGATGCGGTGCCGCGCGGTGATGCCGATGCCCTGCAGGACCGCGTGTCCGAGCTGACCGTGTACGCGGTGGTCGGCATCGTCGACCCGCCGCGCCCGGAGGCCCGGGACGCGATCGCCACCGCCCACGAGGCGGGGATCGCCGTCCACATGATCACCGGCGACCATCTGGTGACCGCGTCGGCCATCGCCGCGGATCTGGGCATCAACGGTCATGCGGCGTCCGGAACCGAACTCGACGGCTTCACAGACGACGAACTCCGCGACCGCGCGTCAGGTTTCGGCGTCCTCGCCCGTGTCTCCCCGGAGCACAAGATCCGGTTCGTCGAAGCGTTGCAGGCCGACGGGCAGATCGTCGCGATGACCGGCGACGGCGTCAACGACGCACCCGCGCTCGAACAGTCCGACATCGGTGTCGCGATGGGTATCACCGGTACCGACGTGTCCAAGGGCGCGGCGGACATGATCCTCACCGACGACAACTTCGCGACGATCGTCGCCGCGGTCGCCGAGGGCCGCGGAATCTACGACAACATCATCAAGTTCGTGAAGTTCCAGCTCACCACGGCCTGGGGATTCGTGCTGATCTTCCTCGCGGCCGGGGCGTTGGGGCTGGCCGGGGGCGCACCGTTCACGGCCCTGCAGATCCTGTGGGTCAACATCATCATGGACGGCCCGCCGGCGCTCGCACTCGGCGTCGACCCCGCGGAACCGGGCACGATGAAACGGCCGCCGCGGCCGGCACGCGAGACGTTGCTGAACCGCGCCCGGTTGCAGCGCATCCTCGGGCTCGGTGTGATCATGGCCGTCGGTACCCTCGCGATGCTGCATTTCGCACCCGACCTGTTCCCCGACTCGGCCGGCGACCCCCGCTTCGCGACCACCCTCGCGTTCACCACCTTCGTGTTCTTCCAGGTGTTCAACCTGTTCAACGTGCGCTCCGATCTCGGCTCGGTGTTCTCGGCCCAGACGTTGACGAACCACACCGTGTGGATCGCGCTGGCCGCGGTGATCGTGATGCAGATCTGCGTGGTGCAGTTCGCGGCCCTGCAGGAGTTCTTCGACACCACCGCGCTGACCTCGCAGCAATGGTTGTGTGCGGTCGCGGTCGGGTCGACGGTGCTGTGGGTCGACGAGATCGGCAAGGTCGTCGCCCGCCGGGTCGAGGCGCGGCGGCTCGCCCGCACCGAAGCGCCGGTGCTCACCTGACCCGGTCGAGGCGCGGCGGGCAGGGCGGGCCGCCGCCACCGGGCGTGATTGGATACCGACGTGACCGATCCCCGCTCCACCGCCGCGTCCGTGCCGACTCCGCCCGACCCGTTCTTCACGGTCGGGTCGCGCCTCGACAACGGTCTGGGGCGGACCGGCACCCTCCACACACCGCACGGCGACATCAGCACGCCCGCGTTCGTCGCGGTCGGCACGAAGGCCACCGTCAAGGCGGTCCTGCCCGAGACGATGGCGGACCTCGGTGCGCAGGCGCTGCTCGCGAACGCTTACCACCTGTATCTGCAGCCGGGACCGGACATCGTCGACGACGCCGGTGGGCTCGGTCGGTTCATGAACTGGCCCGGACCGACCTTCACCGACAGCGGCGGGTTCCAGGTGATGTCGCTCGGTGCCGGATTCAAGAAGGTCATCGCGATGGAGTCGGTGGGTACCCGCAGCGACGACGTCATCGCCCCGGGCAAGGAGCGTCTCGCGCATGTCGACGACGACGGCGTGACCTTCAAATCGCACCTCGACGGGTCGCGGCACCGGTTCACCCCCGAGGTGTCGATGCGCATCCAGCATCAGCTCGGCGCCGACATCATGTTCGCGTTCGACGAGCTGACCACGCTGATGAACACGCGCGGCTACCAGGAACGGTCGGTCGAGCGGACGCAGGCGTGGGCCGTGCGTTGCATCGCCGAGCACGAGAAGCTCACCGCGCAGCGCGCACACCGGCCCTACCAGGCGTTGTTCGGTGTGGTGCAGGGCGCGCAGTACGAGGATCTACGCCGCCGGGCGTGCCGCGGGCTCGAATCGATCCGCGGTGAGTCGGGCCGCGGGTTCGACGGCTACGGCATCGGTGGGGCGCTCGAGAAGCACAACCTGGGCACCATCGTGCGATGGTGCACCGAGGAACTCCCCGAACACAAGCCGCGGCACATGCTCGGTATCAGCGAACCCGACGACGTGTTCGTCGCGATCGAGCACGGCGCCGACACCTTCGACTGCGTGAACCCGTCCCGGGTCGCGCGCAACGCCGCGATCTACACCCGCGACGGCCGGTTCAACATCAACACGGCGCGTTTCCGGCGCGATTTCACTCCGATCGACGACACCTGCGACTGCTACACGTGCGGGCACTACACGCGCGCCTACATCCACCACCTGTTCAAGGCGAAGGAGATGCTCGCATCCACGTTGTGCACGATCCACAACGAGCGGTTCACGGTGCGCCTCGTCGACGAGATCCGCGAGAGCATCGACGCGGGACGGTTCGCCGAGCACAAGACCGAGACACTCGGCCGCTTCTACGCCTCGAGACGCACCCCGTAGGTCGGTTCGCGCTTCTTCACGTACGCGATGACCCGGTACGTGACGGGCAGCACCGCGATCTCCACCAGCGTCTTCCACAGGAACCCGACGACGAGGTAGTTGACGAAGTCCTCCCACGTCGAGATGCCGATGGCGCCGGCCGCGATCGCGCAGAACAGCAGGGTGTCGGCGAACTCGCCGACCACCGTCGATCCGATCAGACGCGCCCACAGGTGCTTCTCCTGTGTGCGCTTCTTGATCCACACCAACACGTACGAGTTGAGCAGCTGGCCGACGAGGTAGCCCGCCAGTCCCGCCAGGAGCATCCGCGGCACCACACCGAGCACCGCGTCGAAGGATTCCTGGTTCTCGTAGAAGCCGGCGGGCGGAAGCCCGGAGGTGATCCAGAAGCACAGCGCGGACAGGGCGACGGCACCGAATCCGTACAGGACGGCGCGGCGGGTGGCCGCGAACCCGTACACCTCGCTCAGGACGTCACCGAGGATGTAGGCGAGGGGAAACAGGAAGAACCCGCCGTCGGTGATGATCGGCAGGATCTGCAGCGGCCCGAGCGTGAGCTCGGAGTCGCCGAGGAAGGCGACTCCCTTCGTGGCGCAGATGTTGGAGATCATCAGCACCGCGGTGAACAACACCAGGAGGCCCGGATAGTAGCTGCGGGCCACTACGGCGAACTGGGTGCGGTCGGTGCTGGTCGTGAGTTCGGCGGAGTCTGTCACCCGGACATCCAAGCACCGGACGGCGAGGATCGCGAAAGTCGAGCACACCCGCCACAGCGGTCACACCGCGGGTTGCCGACGAGGACGGGCCCCGTCCCGGAGGACGAGGCCCGTTCGGCGACCGCGGACCGTCAGGACTTGACGACGCGAGTGCCACCCGCGAACTTGTCGTGGAAGCCCTGCTTGTTGCCGTCCTGCTCGATGGTGACGGCGATACCGATGTACGCGGCCAGGGACGCGAGGTTCGCGAGCAAGCCCAGGAAAGGGATCCCGTTGAGGATTTGCAGCGCGACGAAGGCGTTGCGCTTGGCGGCCTCCTCCATCGTGGGATTGCCGCCGTTCGGGCCGACGACGGACAGGCCCAGCAGCTTCTTCCCGAACGTCGCGCCCTGCGTCGACTCCAGGTAGGTGAAGTAGCCGAACGCGATGACACCGGTGAGAACCGACAGGATCAGCGACAGGACTCCGCTGCCGCTGGAGAAGATGACGAGTGCGTTGAGGATACCCATCGGGACAGCGACGATCAGGCCGTCGATGATGCGGGCACCCAGGCGCGGAAGGAGCTGCCCCGGCTGCTGCGATCCCGGAGTCGGACCGAATCCCGGATACTGGTCGAATCCCGGACTCGGCGGCGCCGGGTAGCTCGGGCCGCCGGCGCCGAACTGAGGTGCGCCGTACTGCGGCCCGGAATTCTGCTGATCGCCGTACTGCGGTGCACCGAACTGCTGCTGCGGTGCGCCGTACTGGGGGCCACCGAACTGCTGCTGCGGCGCGCCGTACTGCGGTGCACCGCCCTGAGGGGCGCCCTCGGGCTGGTATCCCGACTGGATCGGATTCGGGATGTGCTGGGTGTAGTCGTTCGGCTGGTACCCGGGCTGCTGACCGCCGTAGGACGGGGCACCCGGGTACGGCCCAGGATTGTTCGGATCGGGTTGCGGAGGCGGATATCCACCGGTGGTCATGTGTCTCCCTCGTAGACGACGTCAGTCGCGCCACGGTACAACGTCGAACCGACCTCCGCGTATCCGGCGGTGAACGGCCCTGCAACCTCGGGATTCACATGTTTGCCGGGGAAACCTGCCCGCCGGTGGTGATCCGGTACGCATAGGTCGCCGCGATGATCGAGACCGGGATCGAGATGAGCAACCCGAGGCCGCAGAGCAGGGCGCCGACGATGTTGATGCCGAGCAGTGCCAATACCAGAAGCAACAGTTGCCCGGCATTCGACGTGATCGCGCGGTAACTGGACTTGATCGCGGTGACGGCGTCCTGATTCCGGTCGACGACGAACTGCATCGTCCACCACGTCACGAAGGCGACGAACAATCCGGGCAGGATGCACAGTACGAGACCGATGCTCGTTCCGAGGGTCACGAGAATGCCCGCGATGATCACTGTGCCGAACGGTACCTGCAGGAACGTACCCAGCGCGGGCTTCTGTCCGTCGATTTCGCTCAGCGCAGCGCGCACGTATCCGGCCTGGATGATATGGCCGACGAGTGCGCTGATGATCGACCCGATCGCCGCCGAGATCGTCAGCCAGTCTCCGAATTCGGACGGCTGGCCCCGGAATCCGTTGAAGATCCACTGGATCAGGCCCTGCACCAGGAAAGCAATGATCATGAAGGCGATCCACACGCCCGGGTTCTTGCTGAACTTGTTCCACCCGTAGGAGATCGCCTCCCCGACGGACAGCGTGCGCACTCCGCCGGGCTCGTAGGAGCCACCGGGTGGGGGCGGAGGAAAGTTGCCGGGCGGTGGGGGATAACCGCCACCCGGAGGTGGGGGTGTGTAACCGCCGCCCGGGGGTGGGGGCGGATATCCGCCCGGGGGTGGGTAGCTGCCCGGCGGGGGCGGGTAGCCCCCGGGGCCGGAGGATCCGCCCGAACCCGGAACATTCGGGTTCGGGGAGTTCGGATCTCCGGACCGATCGCCGGGATCCCTGCTGGGGTCCTTGTCGGGGTCGTAGCCACCTGTCGTCATGGTGCGGCCTCTCGGGAGACGTACCGATCTCGTGCGCCGTCACGGACACTACGTGCCGACCCGCGTTCGCGCAGTACTTATGTGGTGGCACTTATGTGGCGGCCGGATCCGCATCGTCGGTACGGAACACCCACGGTTCGCGGGGGAGTCGGATCGGATCCCACCGATCGAGCAGCAGCGGCAGGGACACCGGTTCGCCGGGATCCGCCAGCCGCAACGACACCGCGATCGTCGACAACACGGCGGACGGGGTGTCGCCGAGCGCGATCCGATCCGCCAGCGTCACCGCGCCGTCGCGTTTGGCGAGCCGTTTCCCGTCGGCGTTCAATGCGAGCGGAACGTGCGCGTACACCGGTGCGGTGAGCCCGAGCAGCCCGGCGAGATACCCCTGTCGCGGCGCGGAGGTGAGCAGATCGTCGCCGCGCACCACCTGGTCGATGCCCTGTGCCCCGTCGTCGACGACCACCGCGAGGTTGTAGGCGGGCGTGCCGTCGTTGCGTCGCAACACGAGGTCGTCGACGATGCCGGTGAAGTCCCCGTGCAGCAGGTCGTGGACGGTGAACGTGTCGGTGTCGGCCCGCAGCCGCAGTGCCGGGGGTCTGCCTTCACCGCGTCGGGCCTCCCGCTGTGCGTCGGTGAGGTTGCGGCACGTACCGGGATAGGCACCGGCGGGTGCGTGCGGTGCGGACGTGGCCTGCTGGATCTCGCGGCGCGTGCAGAAGCATTCGTAGACGCGACCGGCCGCGGCGAGCCGGTCGATCGCCTCGTCGTACAGGCGTCCTCGCCGCGACTGGTGCACGACCTCCGCGTCCCAGTCGAGCCCGAGGGCTGCCAGATCGTGGAGTTGGGACTGCTCGGCGCCCGGACGCACCCGGTCGAGATCCTCCACCCGCACGAGGAACCGCCGCCCGGTCGAACGGGCGAACAACCAGGCAAGGACGGCGGTGCGGAGGTTACCGAGATGCAGGTCTCCCGACGGGCTGGGCGCGAACCGTCCCGCTCCGTCCCCGACCGAATGTGACACCGAGGAACCCTACGACACCCGGGCGCCGACGGTCACTCGGGTACGGCGTCGAGCACCAGCCGGATCTGCGTGTGGAGGGAGTGGGTGAGGAATTCGCGGGGATACAATTCGGGGCTGGCGGTCGCGTCCGCGGCGAGACCGGTGACGGCCGCGACGAGCAGCGCCGCGCGGGTCTCCGGGTCGGGAGTCCCCATCCTGATCAGCACACTCGACACTCCGGTCCGGATGGTGAAGAGGGCGGCACCGCGAATCGTGCTCAAGGACGGGGAGGTCGCGGCCCGGACGCTGAACGCCCCCATCACGTGCACCTCGCTGCCGCGCTGATCGTCGAGTGGGAGGAGATGACTGAGCGCGGCGAACAGGGTGCGGCCGGGGTCGATGTCGGGATCGACGCTCGCGAGGCGGGTCAGGACCCGGTCGGCGAGTGCCCGGAAGGAGTAGGCGAGCATCTCGTCCTTCGTCGGAAAATGATGCTGCACCGCTCCGATCGATACCCCCGCCTCGGTCGCGACCTCCCGTACGCTCGCGGATTCGAGGCCGCCGCGTGCCGCGACCTCGAGCAGTGCCGCGGCGAGCCGGGTGGGACTGGTGGTGGCGTAGGGGCGGGCGCGCATGGGAGAACGGTAGCCCAGCCCGACCGTTCGGCCGGGGGCACGGGTGACGGCCCCGAACGGCGCCGGAACACCAGGGGAGAAGGGGACCGATCGTGGTGTGGACCAGGGACGAACTCGAGAAGGCATACGAGGGATACCGGGAGACGGTCGTGCAGGCCACCCGCACCCGCGACTGGAACTGCTATGCGGAGATGTTCACCGAGGACGCAACGTACGTCGAACACGCGTACGGGCGGATGCAGGGTCGGGAGGCGATCCGCAAGTGGGTCACGCGGACGATGTCGGCGTTCCCCGGCAGTCGCATGACGTCGTTCCCGCCGTCCTGGTACGTGATCGACGACGAGCGTGGCTGGGTGATCTGCGAGGTGCAGAACCCGATGGAGGATCCCGGTGACGGGTCGGTGCACAACGCACCCAACATCACGATCCTGCACTACGCGGGTGACGGCCTGTGGTCGTACCAGGAGGACGCCTACAACCCCCTCAACTTCCTCGCGACGACGAAGAAGTGGTGTGAGCACGCGCAGAAGGCCGGGAATCTTCCCGACGATGCGCGGGCGTGGCTCGAGCGGATGTCGAAGCTGCCGGGCTGAGACGCCCCACCGGTCGGACCGTGCCGGGTCAGCGCCGACCGGGACGGTAGCGCAGGAAGCGCACCCCGACGGTGAGCGCGCCGGACACACCCGTCGCGATCCACAGGGCGTCGAGGCCGAGAACCCGATGTGCGAGGGCGCCGAGCACCGCCCCGGCGATCAGGCCGGACCACAGCGCGAGATAGGGCAGCCAACTCCATCGCGGACCACCGAAGAAGGCTGCCGCGATCCGGTGCCCGATCTTCACGAGCGCGCCGGTCATGTAGGTCAGGGCGATGCTCACCTCGCCCCGGCGCCGGAACACGGCGTTCTCGACGCCCATCGCGAGGACCATCGCCACGACCGCCAGCGGCGCCAGGTCCATGCTGGCGCCGATCGACCCGATCAGCAACAGTGCGGTGACGGTGGCCAGAACCGCGGTCTTGCGGGTGCGCCGGCTGTGGTCGGTGAGTTCGGCGACGATCCCGCCCAGGACGACGCCGACGACGAACAGCCCGAGGACCCCCGCGACGATGCCGACGTGCTGCCACATGCCGTCGGCGATACCGACGCTCAATCGCGTGGAGTTCCCACTCATGAACGAGACGAAGATGCCGCCGAGCGTGATGAAACCGAGTGCGTCCACGAAACCGGCGAGCGACGACAACGCGACCGCGAGCATCTGGAGGCGCCTACCGTATCCGACCACGCGGCGATGATAGTGACCGGCCACCGGCGGCGGGTGTTCCCGGTACCGGGAGCGGGTGGGTGTGCGGGGCGCATGTAACGGTCGGAGCCGAGACGCTCGATCACACCCGGTGAGAACGTCCGTCCCGATGCAGGAGCGTGCCCCGGTGATTCCCTCGACCACGTCGTCCCGGATCCCGGCCCGCGCGGGCCTGTCCGCGGTGGCGTCCGCTCTCGTCGTGCTCGTCGCCGGGTGTGGGGCCGCGACGACCGCCCCCGATACGGTCGCGACGACCGGTGCCCCGACGACGGAGACGACGACCGCCGAGACGACGACCGCCGAGGAGACGTCGGCGGAGGCGACCGATCGGGCCACCGCCGAGCAGACGCCCGAGCCGACCACCACCGTCCCCGGGTCCGCGGTGGCCGACGCGGGTGCCGGTTCGTCCGCGTCCGCGGCGTTGGCTCTGCTGGACACCCTGCCGGTGAAGGGCCGCGCACCCCGGACGGGCTACGACCGCGACCTGTTCGGTCAGGCGTGGAGCGATGACGTGTCGGTCGACGGAGGGCACAACGGCTGCGACACCCGCAACGACATCCTCCGTCGCGACCTCGTCGACATCGCGTTCAAACCCGGTACCCGCGACTGCGTCGTGGCGTCGGGCACCCTCCACGACGCGTACACCGGCACGACCATCGCGTTCACCCGCGGGCAGGGCACGTCGGAGGCGGTGCAGATCGATCACGTCGTCGCCCTGTCCGATGCGTGGCAGAAGGGTGCGCAACAACTCGACTCGGAGACCCTCGCCGATCTCGCGAACGATCCCCGCAACCTGCAGGCGGTGGACGGACCGACCAACCAGCGCAAGAGCGACGGCGACGCCGCGACGTGGCTGCCGCCGAATCGGTCCTATCGCTGCACCTACGTGAGTCGTCAGGTCGAGGTGAAGGCCGTGTACGGGCTGTGGGTCACCCGGGCGGAGCGGGACGCGATCGAACGGATCCTGGTCGGGTGCGGCACGGCGGCGACCGGGATGTCCACCGCGGTGCCGACGACGACGCCGGAACCGGTGTCCCCCGCACCCGTCGCGCCCGCCGACACCTCGGTGTACTACCGGAACTGCGCTGCCGCCCGCGCGGCGGGCGCGGCTCCCCTGCACGCGGGTCAGCCCGGGTACCGGCCGGACATGGACGGGGACCGCGACGGCGTCGCGTGCGAATGACGCGCGCCGGATCGTGTCGAGCCGACGATCGACGAAAGGTTCTCTGCGGAACGGGATGTCGATCCTGATCGTGCAGTGGCGGGCCCGTACCGCGGGCACCGTTGTTGCACTCCTCGTTGCACGGCCCGGGACGGGAAACGCCCGTGACCGGTATTCGTACCGGTCACGGGCGTTTCCGTGTGGCGGAGGATAGGGGATTTGAACCCCTGAGGGCGTTAACCCAACCCGCGTTCCAGGCGAGCGCCATAGGCCACTAGGCGAATCCTCCGTCGTGAAGCATACCGAATGCCCCCGCGAAGTTCCCAAACGGGCTGGTCGATGTGACTTTCGCGACGCCGGGCGCGCCCGAGGGGAGGGGGGTGGTGCGGACGCCGCGGGGCGTCCTCTAGACTTGCCCACGGATCCCGCGCGGCGCGCATCCTGTGAACTCCCCCAGGGCCGGAAGGCAGCAAGGGTCAACGGGCTCTGCCGGGTGCGCGGGGTCCCCTTATTTTCCGCCGATGCCCGTGTCACCGTGCACGGTGAAAGGTCCCTCCGCATGCCTACGCAGACCCAGATCGGGTTGATGAGCCATGAGGAACTCGTTGCAGAGCACGAGCGCCAGTCCGCCAACTACGAGCGGTTGAAGACCGAGAAGCTGACGCTGGACCTGACCCGAGGCAAGCCGTCGCCCGAGCAGCTGGACCTCTCCGCGGAGTTGCTGTCGCTGCCCGGGCCGGACGACTACCGCGACGCCGCGGGCACCGATTGCCGCAACTACGGCGGACTGACGGGCCTGCCCGAACTGCGGGCGATCTTCGCCGAACTGCTCCACATCCCCGTCGAGAACCTCCTCGCCGGCAACAACGCGAGCCTCGAGATCATGCACGACCTGATCGCGTGGTCGTTGCTGAAGGGCAATGTGGATTCGCCGCGCCCGTGGTCGCAGGAACCGGTCGTCAAGTTCCTGTGCCCGGCTCCGGGATACGACAGGCACTTCGCGATCACCGAGAGCTACGGCATCGAGATGGTTCCGGTCCCGTTGAACGACGACGGTCCGGACGTGCACCTGATCGAGCAGCTCGTCGCGAACGACCCGCAGATCAAGGGCATGTGGACGGTGCCCACCTACTCCAACCCCACCGGGGCCGTGTACAGCGAGGATGTCGCGCGCGCACTCGTGTCGATGCCCACCGCGGCCCCCGATTTCCGGATCTTCTGGGACAACGCGTACGCGGTGCACCCGCTCGTCGAGGACGTCGCACCGGCCGTCGACATCCTGGGGCTGGCCGCCGAGGCGGGTCACGCGAACCGCGTCTACGCGTTCGCTTCCACCTCGAAGATCACGTTCGCCGGGTCCGGCGTGAGTTTCTTCGGCAGTTCCGCGGAGAACCTGGCCTGGTATCAGAAGAACCTCGGTACCAAGACCATCGGCCCCGACAAGATCAACCAGCTGCGACACCTGCGTTTCTTCGGTGACGCCGACGGGGTCCGCGCTCACATGGCGAAGCACCGCGACATCCTGGCCCCGAAGTTCGCACTGGTCCGCCGCATCCTCGAGGATCGACTCGGCGCGTCGAAGGTCGCGTCGTGGACCGAGCCGAAGGGCGGCTACTTCATCAGCCTCGACGTCGTCGACGGAACCGCCAAGCGGGTGATCGCGCTGGCGAAGGACGCCGGCATCGCGTTGACCGGTGCCGGATCGGCGTTCCCGTACAAGAACGACCCCGACGACAGGAACATCCGTCTGGCGCCGAGCTTCCCGTCGCTCGACGAACTCGCGACGGCGATGGACGGCGTGGCCACCTGTGTGCTGCTCGCCGCCACCGAGAAGGAACTCGCCGACAGCTAGACCACACCTCGACGCAGGCACCGCCGCTGCACCCGCACGGACCCCGGTCCGTCGGGTGCGGCGGCGGTGGCATTTCGGGGATACGTCCGGTTCACGTGCTTTGTGCCCAGCCTGTGGACAACACTGTGGAAAACCGGTGGACCGAGCGTGGACAACTTCCCCCGCGGTCCCGCTGACCTCGGCGAACAGCGAAAGTGGGCTTTTTCCACAGGACGTGCCATACTGCCGGACCAGGGTCGCCGCGACACCTCGCGGCGGGTTCGGAAGTGGTGAGTGTGATGGAAGACCGCGCTCTCGTGAAACCGGGCGCCGGTGAAGCCGCCGTCGCGTCCGTCACGGGCTGTCACGGCGTTCTCGAAGTGTTCCTCCTGGCGCTCGACATCGACGCCTCCGCGGTGGGGAATCCACCCGCCTCTGCGGTGGGGATGCTCGATCCGTTCCTTCCCGCGCACATCGAGGCGCGACGCCCCACCGGGCACGGCATCCGCCCACCGGAAATGCTCGCGTACCGGTACATCGCCGACTCCGACCGTCCCGCGGTGTCGTTCGGCGTGTCGACGCAGGCGTTGCGCGCGGGCGCCACACCGGTACGTCCGTTCGTCGGACCGCCCGCGACCTGCGTGTCGCTGTGGGAGATCCCCGGATACGGTGCGGTCCTCGCGTTCGAGGCGCTCAGGGACGGCTCCTCCCGGTTGATCGGCCGGCGCACCGACCCGTTGCAGGACCGCGACGGCGACGGATTCGGCCCCGCGGTCGACGGTTTCCTCTCGCCGTTCGGACTCTCGGCGGTGTCCTCGCTCGAAGACCTGTTCCCGGGGATCAACCGGATGATGCCCGCACCGACCACCTACCGGTCGCTGCGCGAGCTCGTCGTGCACCGCCACCGCGGTGTCGGCGACCGCGAAGTGGTCGAGGGTCTCGTCGTCGAGGTCGTCTCCAGCGGTGGAGATCGCGTGCGCGATCTCGTCGACGCCACCGCCACCGGTCCGCTCGCGCGGGCAGCGGCGCACGCCTGGGGTGTCGTCTGGGGTTGGGATCGTGTCCGGCTCGTCGACGTCCCCGCCCGGCCGGGCGCCGCGCTCGCGGTGCGGGAGGATTCCGGAGCCGTGCTGTTCGACCTCGAAGCGGCCTCGGTGGACAGTCACTACACGGGTGGAATCGGAGAGATGATCTTCGGGCTGTTGCCGTGGGTGGCGATGCGAGCGAGCTGCTCGAGCGACTTCTGGCGGGTACTGGACCACCTACGCGACCACGAACTCCTCACCGGCGACCGCCTGGCCGAAGCGCTCGACGACGTCGCCGCCGTACAGGCCCGCAAGATGGAACGGTCGCTGTTGCGCAAGGAATCGATCCACGACGATCGGTTCCACTCGTGGACGCAACCGACCCAGCTGCGGTCGGTGCTGGTGCGCAGGGTGGCCGACGACATGGCGGCACTCGACGACGAGATCGCCGGCGCGGTCGAGGTGATCGAACACGCCACGGCGCGCAGCGCGGAGCTGCGCGGCCAACGGCATTCGCGGCTGACCCGTGGGTGGTCCGCGGCGGCCGCCGCCATCGCGGTGGTCGCGTTGTTCGCGGCTCTCGCCGCGGTACCCGGCGTGTCCGAGCCGACACTGTTCCCGCACTGGGTACACGCACTCAGCGTCACCCTCGCGTTGACCGCGACCACGGTCGTCGTCGCCGTACTCTGGCGGCGGCAGTGACGCGCGGGGGATGATCGGCGCATGGCAACGACGCTGAACCTGGTCGGGGACCCCGGCGCCGACGCTCTGCTCGCAGAGAATCCGCTCGCGCTGCTCATCGGGATGCTGCTGGATCAGCAGGTGCCCATGGAGACGGCGTTCGCCGGCCCGAAGAAGATCGCCGACCGCTTCGGTGAGGTGGACGCGCACCGGATCGCCGCCGCCGACCCCGACGAATTCGTGGCGTTGTGTGCACGGCCGCCGGCCGTCCATCGCTTCCCCAAGTCGATGGCGGCACGGATCCAGGCGTTGTGCATCACGCTCGTCGACGACTACGACGGTGACACCGCGGCACTGTGGACGTCCGGCGACCCGGACGGCAGGCAGGTCCTGGCGCGGCTGAAGAAGCTTCCGGGCTTCGGCGACCAGAAGGCACGGATCTTCCTGGCGCTCCTCGGCAAACAGATGGGCGTGCAACCCGCCGGCTGGCGGGAGGCCGCCGGAGACTACGGGATCGACGGTGCCCGCCGGTCGATCGCCGATGTCGTCGACGACCGATCCCTCCACGAGGTCCGCGAATTCAAGAAGTCGATGAAGGCCGCCGCGAAGAAGGCCCCTGCGAAGGGGAGCGCTGCCGAGTGAACCGGGGGTCGACGAGAACCGGGGTCGACGAGAACCGGGGAGTCGATGCGCGGCGCCGGCTCCGCCCGATGTCCCTTCGTCGTGCGGACGGTGCCGGTCACCCCTCACGCGCATGTCAGTTCGTGTTCGTCTCGATGAAGTCGATCACCCCCTCCGGATACGTCGGAGGCGCATTCACCGGTTCCTGGCGGACGATCCACCCGTCCGGACCGCTCATGTCCGAACGGCACAACAGCGTCGCGGTGTAGCGGCCGGGCGGCACCCACACCGTGATCCATTCGTCGCTCGTCCAGTCCGTCTCATGGATGTCCGAGGACGCAGCACCCTGCGCCGCTACTCTGCAGTCGGTCATCCCCTGAGACTGATCCACGTGAGCCGTGATCGAATTCGAATCCGACACGAAATGCGCCCACGCGGGATCGTTCCCACCCATCGCACCGGCGGCGCCGGCACCCGCCAGCAGCAACGGAATCGCCGCGGCCACCGCCGTCGCGGCGTACCCGATCCTCCGTCCGTCATCCGTCATGGCGACGTCCTCTCAGCTCGAACCGGTCTCGAGGAGATCGATCAGTTGATCGATCAGGCTGGGCGGCACATTCACACGCTCGTGCCTCGCGACGTGCCACTCGTCGCCGGTCTCCGGGAGCAGACAGTTCAAGGTGGCGTCGTAGCTGCCCGGGGACATCCGCACCGTGATGACGGTGTCACTCGTGAACTCGGAGTTCCCGGTCGCGTCCGGGGTGTCGCCCATCACGTACAGTGCGCAGTTCGTGATGCCGTTTCCGGCGTCGATGTGCGCGACGACGGAATCCGATGTGGTGGTGAAGTACACGGCGGAGGGCATGGCACCACCCATCGCACCGGCGATACCGGTGCCGGCCAGAACGAGGGGGACGACGGCGGCGGTCACCGCGGCGCCCCCGAGGATACTTCTGAGATTCGCCATTGCGAGGTCCTTGTCGCTGTGATGCCGTCGCCCCGGTTCCGGAGCCGATCCGGTCGGAATCCACGGCTGGACGCTCCCATCGTCGCGCCGAAACGTCGCCGAGACATCCGTCGAACGACGTAGACGGATCCGGCGTATCGGACTCGATGGGCCCGGAACCCGACCTAGTCTGTGTCCATGGGCGACGATCACGTGCTTCGTGCGGATCTGGTGGCGTCGCTCACCGATGACGTCCGGCGGCACGTCCTGGGCACCGAGCGCGGTGCCCTCGCCCTCGTCGGTGCCGTGGGGCTGGGCAAGAGCACTCTGCTCGGTGCGGTGACGCGCGGGCTCCCCGACGTGCGCATCCAGTCGGCCATCGCCAACGAACTGGACTGCGACCGGCCGTACGCGATCGCGGGACGACTCCTCCGTCGCGACCACAACTCTGCGCAGGACCGCACGGTGCTGGAGCGGGCGGTCGAGGACCTCGACGAACTGTGCTCGGCGGGCCCCCTCGTCCTCGCGGTGGACGATGCGCACCTGGCGGACGGGGAGTCGCTCTCCCTCCTGCACCGGATCAGCGTCGAGTCGGACGGATTCCCCGTCGCGGTCGTCCTGTCGTATCGGCCGATGCCGGAGCGCGCCGCCCTGACGATGTTCGCTGCGCAGCCCCACGTGCGCACGGTCGTGCTCTCCCCGGTCTCCGATGACGACGTCACCGAACTGATCAGGCGCAGACTCGACGCCGCTCCCAGCCCGGACCTGCGCAGGCTGCTCGGCCGCGCGGGCGGTAATCCACTGCACGTGACGCAGTTGCTCGACGCGCTGGTCCGGGACTCGCTCGTCGCGATCGACCCCGCCGGCGGCACGGCCGAACTGTGTGGCGACGACACCGAACTCGTCGGCGAAGTCGAGAGCAGCGTCCGGGCGTACCTGCGCGGACTGCCCCCTCGCGTCCGTGATCTCGTGCAGGTCCTGGCGGTCGCGGACGGGCCCGTCACCGTCGGCGAGCTCGCCGACATCGGTGGCCGCGCCCCGGCGCAGTGCCCACCCGTGATCGCCTCCGCCGTCGACGCCGGAGTGGTGCGTTGGCTCGACGATGACCACATCGATCTGGTGACCCCCGTGTACCGGGAGGTCGCCTACCGTGACGTGCCACCGGGCCTGCGCAGGTTGCTGCACAGTGCCGTCGCCGATGCCCTGTCGCGCGGGGGCGCCGACCTCGGGCGGATCGAGACACACCGGGAACGTTCCGTCGAATCCGGTGAGTTCGTGCGTAGTCGCCAACCCAGCTCGATGCAGGCATTCGGGGTGTTCGACGCCGATGAGCTCGCCGCCATCGCCGCGGAGGACAGCACCCTCGCGCGCGCGGTGGTCCTCGCCGAATCGGGCAGGTTCGCGGACGCGGCCGACCTCACCGACCGTGTACTCGCGGGCACGGGGCCGTCCGACGGGGGTGCGGAGGACACGGCCCGCCGGGCGGTCGCGTTCACCGTGCAGCTCGCTGCGGCGACACTGACCGCCGACATCGCACGCGCAGACACGTCGATCCAAGGGCTCCTTGCGATTCCGCTGCCACCGGACACTCGGTCCTGGCTCGAGCGGTACCGCCACTGGCTCGTCCTCGTCGGTGGGTCGGGTCCGGTACCGGCCGGGGTTCCTGCGGCACCGCCCGTCGACGAACCCCTGAACGACTTCGGTCTCGACACCATCGTGCCCGGGATCCATGCCGTCCTCCGCGGTGACTGTCTCGGTGGTCTCGAGATGTTCGAGCGGGGCCAGCGCGCCGCAGGTGGGCCGGGGCTGCTCGCACGGGAGTCGGCGGCAGCGGGGCTGTGGGCGATGTGGGCGGCACTGCACGCACACGGCCCGATCGCGGCGCACGCGCGTCGTACTCCGGTTGCACGTGACGGTCGTACCCCCGTCGAGATGTGGCTGCTGCCCGTCCGGCACTCCGTCGCCGCTGCCGTGTTGTTCTTCCTCGGACGGTGGGACGAATGCGTGGCGGCCTGCGACGATGCGGCTGCCGTTGCGGTGCGTACCGATTCCGGGTGGACGTCGATGGCCGTCGCCCTCGCCGCGCTGGCAGAGGTGTACCGCGGAGACCTCGAATCGGCGGACCGACGGCTCGCGGGTCACGACCCTGCGGGCACGAGGCTGTTCGGATTCCCCGACGTGGAGTATGCGCACGCAGAACTCGCTGCGGCGCAGGGGCGGCTCGGGGCGGCGGTGGACCACGCGGCCGGAGCGTGGACGGTGGCGGTGGACGGTGGTCGCTCGGTGTGGGCGCTGCGATTCGGTCCGCACGTGGCCCGGTTGGCGATGCAGGCGGGAGACACGGAGTTGTTCGCGGCCGTCCACACGGCGCTGCAGGAGATCTCGACGGCGGGGTGCCCCGCGCTGTCACCCGCTGTGGAACTGGTGGAGGCGATGGGCAAGTCGGATCCCGTCGCGCTCGCCCGCGTCGCCGACGCCTTCGCTGCTCGGGGTGACGGTGTCGGTGAGCTCGCCGCGCTCGAGGAGGCAGCGGTGGCGGCGGCATCGGCGGACGATCGTGAATCGGTCCGCGCCTACGCGCGGCGTGCACACGATCTCGCGGTCCACGTCGGTGCGTCCACGGTCACGCAGAGGCTGTCCGGGAGGGTCCGCGAGTCGGGGGTGGCGCTCGGCGTCCTCGGGCGGCGTCGCGGCGGCGGCGTCGGGTGGGAGTCGTTGACCGACGCGGAGCGGAGGGTCGCGTTGCTGGTCGGGAAGGGACTGTCGGGGCCGCAGATCGCGGCGCGGCTCGGGGTCTCGCCGCGGACGGTGCAGACCCACGTCTCGCATGCCCTCGCGAAGTTGGGTCTGCAATCCAGGGTGGGGCTCGCACGTGTGGTGCTGGGGCACGATCAGGGCCGGTGACAGCCGATGTGACCGACCGTCACCGGCCGCTCAGGTCTCGTCGGAGTCGTCGTCGGCGGCGGCGAGCAGCAGGTACAGCGACTTCCGGGTGTCGATCAGCGTCTTGTACGCGGAGGCGATCAGGGCGTCGTCGCCGCTGACGGCGACCGCGCGGACCGCGTTCTGCAGATCCCGCACGGCTGCGCGGAGGTCGGGGGCACCCGCCTCGGGGGTACGGGCCGCGAACGGGTCGACGGCCTGATTCGCCGGATCGGCCAGATACTCGCGTCCCGCGTCGGTCAGCGACACCAGCTTCCGTCCGCCGTCCTTGTCGACGGTGACGAGTCCTTCGTCCTCGAGTTGGGCGATGGTCGGGTAGATGGCACCGGGGCTGGGTCGCCAGATGCCACCCGTGCGTTCGGCGATCGCCTGCATGAGCTGATAGCCGTGCATCGGTTCGTCGGCGAGCAACCTCAGGACGGCGGCGCGGACGTCGCCGCGTTGGGCACGTCCGCGCCCGCGGTGCATGCCGCGGTGCATCGGATGGTCTCCCCGGCGAGGTCCGCCGAACGGGTCGCCGCCGAAGGGTCCGTGCGGACCGCCGCGTCGAGGATCCCGGCGACGGGGGTGCTCACCCGCGAAGGGGCCTTCGAAGAGGTGATCGTGGTGGGTGCGGCGTCGGCCGTGCATGTCGTTTCGTTCGTTGCGCATCGTGCACACTCCTTCTTGTCGATATATACAAGATACGTCGCGATATATCGTTATGCAACGTCCGGCTCCGTTCGACACGCTGTCGGAGCTCGCCGGTACTCTCGGCGCGTGGCCCTGTACCGGAAGTATCGACCCGCAACCTTCGCCGAGGTGGTCGGGCAGGAGCACGTCACCGCGCCCCTCAGCACCGCTCTCGACGAAGGTCGGATCAACCACGCCTACCTGTTCTCGGGTCCGCGCGGTTGCGGTAAGACGTCGTCCGCGCGCATTCTCGCCCGCTCGCTCAACTGTGAGCAGGGGCCGACGTCGACGCCGTGCGGCACCTGCGGTTCGTGCCGCTCGCTCGGCCCCGGCGGCGCCGGCAACCTCGATGTCACCGAGTTGGACGCGGCGAGTCACAACGGCGTCGAGAACGCGCGCGAACTCCGCGACCGCGCCTTCTTCGCGCCCGCCGAGTCGCGGTACCGCATCTTCATCATCGATGAAGCGCACATGGTCACCCCGGCGGCCTTCAATGCGCTGCTCAAGATCGTCGAGGAGCCGCCGGAACACCTGATCTTCGTGTTCGCCACCACCGAACCCGACAAGGTGCTGCCCACGATCCGCTCGCGCACCCACCACTACCCGTTCCGGCTGCTGGCACCGAACACCATGCGCGGTCTGCTCGAGAAGATCTGCGCGCAGGAGAACGTGCCGATCGAGGACACCGTGTACCCGCTGGTCGTCCGCGCCGGCGGTGGGTCCCCCCGCGACTCGCTCTCGGCGATGGATCAGCTCCTCGCCGGTGCCGGACCGGGCGGTGTGACCTACGCGGGCGCGCTCGCGTTGCTCGGTATCACCGACGTCGCACTCATCGACGACGCCGTCGAATCACTCGCCGCGAGCGACGGTGCCGCGCTGTTCGGCACCGTCGAGAAGGTGATGGAATCCGGCCACGACCCCCGCAGGTTCGCCGTCGATCTGCTCGACCGGCTCCGCGACCTGATCCTGATCCGTAACGTGCCCGACGCCGCCGAACGCGGTCTGATCGATGCGCCGGCCGACGTCCTCGACCGTATCCGCGACCAGGCATCCCGGATCGGCCCGGCCACGCTCACGCGCTACGCCGAACTCGTCCACGACGGACTCGGTGAGATGCGCGGTGCCACGTCGCCGAGGCTGCTCCTCGAGGTGATGTGTGCCCGCATGCTGCTGCCCGCGGCATCCGACGCCGAATCCGCTGTGCTGCAACGACTCGAACGACTCGAACAGGGATCCGTCGGGGCGCCGGCGGCGGTCGCTGCGCAGCCGGTTCCGACGGTCGCCGCCATGCGGTCCACGCCCGAACCGCCGGTCGCGCCGATCGCCCCCGACGAACCGGCCGCGCGGTTCCAGCGGCCGTCGCAGCGTCGCGCGGCGGAGGGGCAGGCAACCTCGGCTTCCGTCGATTCCTCCCGAGGAACCCCCGAACCCACGCCGGTCGAGCCCACGCCGGTCGAGCCCACGCCGGTCGAACCTGCGCCGGTCGAACCTGCGCCGGTCGAACCTGCGCCGGTCGAATCTGCGCCGGTCGAATCTGCGCCGGTCGAATCTGCGCCGGTCGAATCTGCGCCGGTCGAACCCGCGCCGGTGGTGAACGAGAATCCGACGCCGGAGATCGAACCTGTGGCGGCCGGAAACCACTCGAATCCCGTTGCAGAACAAGAAGAACCGTCGACCCGACCGGAGCGGACGCAGGCGTCCGCGCTCGACATCGAGAAGATCCGGGCCGCGTGGTCCGACGTCCGCGCCGAGGTCCGTCTCCGTAGCCGCACGGTCGAGGTCATGCTGTCCGGCGCGATCGTCCGCGGTGTCGAGGGACACCGGGTCGTGCTGGCCCACGACTCGATGCCGCTGGTGAAGAGACTCGCGGAACCACGAAACGCGGCGGTCGTCGCCGATGCGATGCGCACGGTGCTCGGGGCCGACGTGGAGGTCACGTGCGTTCACGGATCGGCGGCCCCGACGCCGGCTCCGACGAGGTCGACGGCCCCGAAACAGAAAGCGGGTGGGCAACCCAGGTTCTCGCGTCCGAGTCAGGCGAAGCGTGAGCCGGCGGCGGAACACCCGGCGGTTCCGGAACCGCAGCGCCCCGGCGAGGCCCGGTCGAGGTCGCAGCGACCCGAGTTCTCGCGCCGGTCCGAATACGACGACATTCCGCCGCCCGAGGCGCCCGATCTGCCCGACGATCCGGGGCCGATCGACAGCGCACCGCCGGACCCGTCGTCGATGTCGGACGCCGACGTCGAGGAGATGTTCGCAGAGGCGGCGACCCCGGCCGATCCGACACTGCGCCGAGACCCCGACGAGATCGCTGCGGAGGTGCTGCGCGACATTCTCGGCGCGAAACCCCTCGAGGGCAAGTAGTCCGGATCAGGCCAGCAGCCGTGCCGACGGCCCCGGTGAGACGTCGACATCGGTGGGCCGCAGACGGTGTCCCTCGCTGCACTGCACGACGGCTTCCACCGGCGCGCCGCACTCGTGGTGCCGCAGCGACAGCGACGGTCCTTCGAGATCCGCGCAGTACCGGTCGCCCCACTGGAGAAGCGCGACCAGGATCGGGTAGAGCTCGCGGCCCTTGTCGGTGAGCCGGTACTCGTGGCGGGTGCGCCGACCCTCTTCCTGGTACGGAACCGTGACGAGGACCCCGGCGTCGACGAGTCGTCGCAGTCGCGCCGACAGGACCGGTTCGGAGATACCGGTGTGCCGCCGCATCTGTTCGAAACGTCGGACGCCGTTGAAGGCTTCGCGGAGCACGACCATCGTCCACTTCTCGCCGATGACACTCAACGTTCGCTGGACCGAACAGTTACCGGTGTCGTAGTCGAGCCACTGCATGACACGAGCCTAGCTTGGCTGTTCACGCGACAGCCAGGGGTGAGGTGACGCCGGGGCCGATGGCCGGGCACATCGATCGTCGCGGGGGTTCCGTGGCCGATCAGCGGATCAGATTGCCCAGATCGATCGGCACCTGGGCACCGGTCATGTACTTCGCCTCGTCCGAGCACATCCACGCCACGACCGAGGCCACGTCCTCGGCCTGCAGGATCTCGTAGGGCAGCGAGTTCATGTAGATGGGGCCGAGTGTGGCGGCCGCCTCCTGGATGAGCGGATGCAGATCGGAGACGGTCATCCCCGTCGCGACACCCGCCGGATGCACGGTGTTGACGCGGATACGGTGTTCGCCGAGTTCGTTCGCCATCGTCTTCGCGAGTCCCACGATGCCGTGTTTGGCGGCGGCATAGTGCCCGGTGAACGGCGTGCCCTTGAGACCGGCGACCGAACTGGTGAACACGATCGCCCCACCCTCACCCTGCTCGATCAGGTACGGCACCGCGGCCTTCGCCGTGTGGAAGACGCCGGTGAGGTTCACGTCGATCATCTCGTTCCACTGGTCGAGGGTGATCTCCCAGGACTTGCCGCCCGAGCAGATGCCGGCGTTCGCGATCACGACGTCGAGCCGGCCGAACCGCTCGACTCCCGCCGTGACGGCCTGCGACAACGCGTCGAAGTCGCGCACGTCCGCGACGGTCGCCGTGATCCTGCGTCCGGTGGCCTCGACCTGTCGGACGGTCTCGTCGAGATCCTCGCGTGTGGCGCCGTCGTACGCGGTGCTCGCGAAGTCGATGCAGGCGTCGACTGCGATGATGTCGGCGCCCTCCTGCGCGAAACGGACGGCCTCGGCGCGACCCTGGCCGCGGGCCGCGCCGGTGATGAAGACGACCTTGTTCTCGAAACGGCGGGGGACGACGGGTGTGGTCATGCGAGTTCCTCCAGGTGCGATCCGGGTACTCCTCGCGATTGTGCTCGTCGAGTCGGGCGCGCGGGCCCGGTCGGTTCGCTCAGCGGGAGCCCGGCGAGAGCGGATGGGGGTCGACTCAGGCGACCCGGCGGAAGGTGTCCGGATCGGCGGCGGCCCAGTCCGCAGCCCACGTCGACGGCGGTTCGGTGAGCAGTTGACCGGGATCGAGGCGTTCGTACAGCTCCGCGTAGGAACGCAGCTCGGTCGGCGACACCCTCTTGTAGAGCATTCCCGGGTGCAGCTCGCCCGGATCGGACGCACCGAGCGACGCCATGATCTGCACCGCCTGCCGGACCGTCGCCTCCTGATAGCGGCGGACCCGTTCACTCTTGTCGGCGACGTCGAGGGCCCGCGCCCGCCGGGGATCCTGGGTGGCCACGCCCACCGGGCACAGGTTGGTGTGGCAGCGTTGCGCCTGGATACAGCCGATCGCCATCATCATCGCGCGGGCCGAATTCGTGTAGTCCGCGCCCTGCACGAGCCGTTTGACGATGTCGTTGCCGACGGCGATCTTGCCGCTGGCACCGATCCGCACGTTCGGCCGGAGCCCGGTTCCGGTGAGTGCATCGTGGACGAGGGTCAGACCGTCCGTCAGGGGTAGCCCCACGTGGTCCTCGTACTCCAGGGGTGCTGCGGCCGTCCCGCCCTCGGAACCGTCGACGACCACGAAATCCGGTGCGGTGCCCTCCGCGAGCATCGCCCTGCACAGCGCCAACAACTCGACACGCGAACCGGCACACAGTTTGATCCCGACGGGTTTGCCGTCCGCCAACTCGCGCAACCGCGCCACGAACAACACGAGTTCACGCGGTGTGCGGAATGCGGTGTGCGCGGCCGGGCTCACGCACTTGACGTGCGCGGGAACACCCCGATACCGGGCGATCTCGGTCGAGACCTTCGCCGCCGGCAGCACACCCCCGATCCCCGGTTTCGCACCCTGGCTGAGTTTGATCGTCACCGCCTTCACCTCCGGCCGCGCAGCGGTGTCCGCGAACAGGTGGGGATCGAACGTGCCGCCGGGGGTGCGAGCACCGAAATAGCCGGATCCGATCTCCCAGAGCAGGTCACCACCACCCGAGAGGTGGTGGGGCGTCAGTCCGCCCTCGCCCGTGTCGTGGGCGAACCCGCCCAGCGCCGCGCCCCTGTTGAGCGCGCGCAACGCGTTGCCCGAGAGCGCACCGAAGCTCATCGCCGACACGTTGAGCAACGCCATCGAGTACGGCCTCCGGCAGTCGGGCCCACCCACCAGGACACGTGGTGCTTCGTCCGGCTCGGACACCGGCAGCGTGGAATGGACGAAATTTTCGTATCCGACGGTTTCGACGTCGCGTTCGGTGCCGAACGACAACTCGCCGTGAATGCCCTTCGCCCGCTCGTAGATCATCGTGCGGACGTCCCGGTCGAACGGACGACCGTCGTAGTTGCGCTCGACGAAGTACTGCTGCAGTTCCGGCCGGATGCTCTCGAGCAGGTACCGCATGTGCCCGAGGATCGGATAGTTCCGCAACACCGAATGCCGACGCTGGATCAGGTCGTACACCCCGACGGCGGCGAGCAGCACCAACGTCCCCACGACCACCCACCACGCCCACGACCCGATCGACGCGGCGAAGGCCACGACGATCGCTGCGAAGCCCACGAATCCGACGGACAGAAACCGGAACATCGTGCCTCCCTCTGCACGCGTCTCCCTTCATGGATACCCGCACCGCGCGCGTGCGGGTACGGATTCCCAGCAAACTCCCAGGAGAACCCCAGCAGTTCACGTGCCTCGGTGCGCACACTCGACCGTGACGGTCAGGCCGTGGGATCCGCACCGTGCGGTGACCGGTCGGAAGGAGATGCCATCGTGCAGCGACGAACATTCGAAGGCAGGAGTCTGCCCCGACCCGACGACGAACTCGTCGACCAGGGACTGGGCTTCGACGTGGGAACCCTGCTCAGCCGCCGCAGGCTCCTGACGGTGCTGGGACTCGGGGCGGCCACGGTCGGGTTGGCGGCGTGCGGGAGTTCCGGCTCGAACGGATCCGCCGGTGCATCGGCGACGACCTCCACAGCGGGGTCGGCCCTGTCGGAGATTCCCGACGAGACCGCCGGACCGTACCCGGGAGACGGATCCAACGGACCCGACGTCCTCGAACAGAGCGGCATCGTCCGCAGCGACATCCGGTCCAGCTTCGGTGAGGCCACCGGAACCGCCGAAGGAATCCCGATGACGTTGGAACTGTCGATCGTCGACATGGCCGGTGGCGACCTCCCGTTCGCCGGTGTCGCCGTGTACGTATGGCACTGCAACCGCGACGGTGAGTACTCGATGTACTCCGAGAACATCGTCGACCAGAACTACCTCCGGGGCGTGCAGATCGCCGACGACGACGGAAAGGTGACGTTCACCAGCATCTTCCCGGCGTGTTATCCGGGACGCTGGCCGCACATCCATTTCGAGGTCTACCCGGATGAGGGCTCGATCACCGATTCCACGAACGCGATCGCCACCTCGCAGGTGGCGTTGCCGCAGGACGTGTGCGCCGCCGTGTACGCGACGACCGGGTACGAGCAGTCGGTGCGGAACCTGGCGCAGATCACTCTCGACAGCGACAACGTCTTCGGTGACGACGGCGGCGTGAGCCAGCTCGCGACCGTCGCCGGCGATGTCACGAACGGCTACCGGGTGTCGCTGACGGCCGCTGTCGACACCGGCACCGAACCCGTCGGCGGCGGCATGCCCCGCGGTGGACCGGGGCAGGGGAGCGCGCCGGGTGGGACACCACCCGGAATGCCGGAGGGGATACCGTCAGGTCCCCCACCGTCCGGCAT
>NZ_JAIYEP010000029.1 GCF_020515525.1 Rhodococcus yananensis | reverse complement strand
CGCAGGCCCTTGAGGATCTCGATGGTGTGCTCGACCGTCGGCTCACTGTCACCGTCGTCGACAGGGTATGACTCCTAGCGGAGTTTGATGCTGCCACCGTCGACCATGATGGTCTGCCCGGTGATGTAGGAGGCGTCCTCGCTGGCGAGGAACACCGCGACCCGTCCGATGTCCTTCTCGGGATCACCGAAGCGATGCAGCGGCGTCTTCGCCAACAGCGTCTCCTCGATGCCGGGGTTGGCCGCGATGTACGCCTTGATCCCCTCGGTCGCGGCCAGCGGCGAGATCAGGTTGACGTTGATGTTCTCGGCGGCCCACTCGTTCGCGGCGACGCGGCTGATCGCGCGGATCGCCTCTTTCGCTGCGGCGTACGAGGTCTGGTTGACCTGGCCTTCGATACCGGCACCCGACGCGAAGTTGATGACCGTACCCTCGTGTGCGGCCAGCTGCTCGTGCGCCGCCTTCATCAGCCAGAAGGTGGGGTAGAACCCGGTGCCGAACGACAGGTCCATGATCTCCTGGGTGGTCTCGAGCAACGGCACCTGACGTGACGCGTGCGCGTTGTTGACCAGCACGTCGACCCTGCCGAAGGCGTCGATCGCCGCATCGACGATCACGGCGGCGTTCTCCTCCTTCGAGATGTCGACGTCGAGAAACTTGCCGGCACCGGCGAGTTCCGCTTCGAGCGCGCGGCCCGCTTCGTCGTTGATGTCGACGAACAGGACGCGCGCGCCCTCCTTGGTGAATGCGTGAACGATTCCGCGACCGATGCCACCGGCACCGCCGGTGACGATCGCGACCTTGCCTTCGAGCCTCATACTCCGCTCCTTCGTGGGAGGTGGTCAGTCGACGGCGAGCGCGGCCTTCTCGAGCTCTGCCACGCTGAAGGCAGAGTACGTCTCGTACTTGCCGCGGCCGGTGAAGTACGACGAAAGCTGCTGATCGAGTTCGTCGACGGTGAACGCGGAACCGGCGGCGTCGAAGCGGTTCTCCACCTTCGGTGAGGCCATGAGGGCGACCATCTTGCCGTAGACGACGAACACCTGGCCGGTGATCTCGTGCGAGGCGGGGGAGGCGAGGTAACTGACGAGGGTGCCGACACGCTCGGGGGCGAGCGGATCGAGACCGGCGGTCGCGTCGTCGGCCTCGCCGAACGCGTCGGCGGTCATCGCAGTGCGGGCACGCGGGCAGATCGCGTTGGCGGTGACGCCGTACCGGGACAGGCCCTGCGAGGTGGACAGGGTCAGCGCGGTGATACCCGCCTTCGCGGCGGAGTAGTTCGGCTGTCCGGCCGACCCGAACAGGAACGCCTCGGAGGAGGTGTTGACAACGCGACCGTAGACGGGGCCTCCCTGCTCCTTGCTGAGGTTGCGCCAGTACTGCGCCGCGGCGACGGACGTCGCTGCGTGGCCCTTGAGGTGCACGCGGAGCACGTCGTCCCAGTCGGACTCGGTGATGTTGAAGATCATCTTGTCGCGCAGGATGCCGGCGTTGTTGACGAGGATGTCGAAGGAACCGAAGTTCTTCACGGCCTCGTCGATCATGCGGCCGCCGAGCGACCAGTCGGAGACATCGCCGGTGACCGCGACGGCCTGGCCGCCGGCGGCGACGATCTCCTCGGCGACCTCGTTCGCGGCGGGACCCATGTCGTTGACGACGACCGCGGCGCCGGCGGCGGCGAGGGCGAGCGCTTCGGCGCGGCCCAGGCCGGCGCCCGCACCGGTGACGATCGCGGCGCGGCCGGCGAGGCTGACTGATTCACCCATGAAACTCTCCCGTGTCGAGCAACTAGTATTCATTCTAGTTTGAGGTGTGGCGAGCGTGTTCCGCGTGACGGTCCCGCTCGGTGGGATCCGGCCACGCTGCGGCTCCGGTCGAAAACTAGAATACATTTCAGTACAACCGTCACCTTCAGGAGTGGGCATGAGCAACGTCGTCATCGTCGAGGCTGCGCGGACGCCGATCGGGCGCCGCCGTGGCCAGCTGGCCGGAGTCCACCCGGCCGTGCTGCTCGGCGCCGCGCAGAAGGCGGTCCTCGATCGCACCGGCGTCCCCGCCGACCAGATCGGCCAGCTCGTCGGCGGCCTGGTCACCCAGGTGGGTGAGCAGTCCAACAACGTCACCCGCAACGCCTGGCTGCACGCGGGCCTGCCGCACACCACCGCCGCCACCACCATCGACTGTGCCTGCGGCTCGTCCCAGCAGGCTGTGCACATGGTCGCCGGGCTGATCGCCTCCGGCCAGATCGATGCCGGCATCGGCTGCGGCGTCGAGGTCATGAGCCGCGTCTTCCTCGGCCAGGCACTCGCCCCCGGCACCGGAATGCCCTACCCGGACGACTGGTCCCTCGACCTACCGGACCAGTTCGTCGCCGCCGAGCGGATCGCCGAGAAGCGCGGCATCAAGCGCGGCGACGTCGACGCGCTCGGCCTGCGGTCGCAGCAGCGTGCCGCGCAGGCGTGGGCCGAGGGCCGCTTCGACCGCGAGATCGTCCCCGTCGAGGCGCCGGTCGTCACCAAGGAAGGTGAGCCCACCGGCGAGATCGCGACCGTCACCCGTGACGGCGGCCTCCGCGAGACCACGGCGGAGGGCCTGGCCGCCCTCCGGCCCGTCGTCGAGGGCGGCGTCCACACCGCCGGGAACTCGTCGCAGATCAGCGACGGTGCCGCTGCGGTGCTGCTGATGAGCGAGGACAAGGCGAAGTCCCTCGGGTTGCGCCCCCGCGCCCGCATCGTGTCCTCCGGTATGGTCGGCTCCGAGCCGTACTACCACCTCGACGGCCCCATCGACTCCACCCGCGACGTGCTCGCCAAGTCGGGGATGTCGCTGTCGGACATCGATCTCGTCGAGATCAACGAGGCCTTCGCGTCCGTCGTGCTGTCGTGGGCGCAGGTGCTCGATGCCGACATGGACAAGGTCAACGTCAACGGCGGTGCCATCGCCCTCGGCCACCCGGTCGGTTCGACCGGTTCGCGTCTGATCACCAGTGCGCTGCACGAACTCGAGCGCTCGGACCGCTCCACGGCCCTGGTCACCATGTGCGCCGGTGGCGCGCTGTCCACGGCCACCATCATCGAACGCATCTGACGGGCCACCCCTCCACCCGTGCGCGTTTCTGGTAGCCAGGACTACCAAAAACGCGCACGGGTACGAAGTGCCCCTCCCTCCTACTCTCGAGGACGAACTCATGACCATCGGATTGAGCGACGAGGACCGCGAACTGCGTGACTCGGTGCGCGGCTGGGCCGCCCGGCACGCCACCCCCGACGTGATCCGCGAAGCCGTCGAAGCCAAGACCGAAACCCGGCCGCAGTACTGGGGATCCCTCGCGGAACTCGGGATGCTCGGCCTCCACCTGCCCGAGGACGTCGGCGGTGCCGGCTTCACCCTTCTCGAAACCGCCATCGTCGCCGAGGAACTCGGGCGCGCCATGGTTCCAGGCCCGTTCCTGCCGACCGCGGTGCTCTCCGCGGTCCTGAACGAGGCCGGGCGCACCGGCGAACTCGCCGCGCTCGCCGACGGCACCCTGTTCGGTGCGGTGGCCCTGCAACCGGGCGCCCTCACCGTCGACCGCACCGGCGAGCACGTGACCCTGACGGGCACATCGAGTCCCGCCCTGGGTGGGCACGTCGCGGACGTGTTCCTCCTCGCCGCTGCCGACGGCGACTCCACCGTGTTCGTCGTCGTCGACCGTGATCGCCTCCACGTGACCGACCTGCCCAGCCACGACGTGGTGCGGCGCAACTCGGAGGTCACCGCCGACGATCTCACCCTCGCGGACGGCGACATCCTGACGCTCGACGCGCAGCGGGTCGTGGACATCGCCGCGACCCTCTTCGCTGCGGAGGCCTCCGGACTCGCCGACTGGGCGACCACCGTCGCCGCCGACTATGCGCGGGTACGCAAGCAGTTCGGTCGCGTCATCGGCCAGTTCCAGGGTGTCAAGCACAAGGTCGCCCGGATGTTCGCGCTCACCGAGCAGGCGCGTGTCACCGCGTGGGACGCGGCACGCGCACTCGGCGACGACACGCCCGCGCAGGAGGTGTCGCTGGCCGCCGCGGTCGCGGCGGCCGTCGCCCCCGACACCGCATTCCACGTCACCAAGGACTGCATCCAGGTGCTCGGCGGAATCGGCTACACGTGGGAGCACGACGCACACCTGTACCTGCGTCGCGCGCAGTCTCTGCGGATCCTGTTGGGCTCCACCGCATCCTGGCGTCGCCGCGTCGCGAACCTGACGCTCGACGGCACCCGCCGCGTTCTCGGCATCGACCTGCCGGCCGAGGCGGAGGCGATCCGCGCCGAGATCCGCGCCGAACTCGAGCCCGCGACCGCCCTCGACGGAGCCGAGCGCAAGGCGTACCTCGCCGAGCGCGGCTACACGTCCCCGCACCTGCCCACCCCGTGGGGCAGGGGCGCGGACGCCGTCACCCAGCTCGTCATCGCCGAGGAACTCGCTGCGGCGCAGGTGAAGCCGCACGACATGATCATCGGAAACTGGGTGATCCCGACGCTCATCGCACACGGCAGTACCGAACAGCAGGAGCGGTTCGTGCCCGCGTCGCTGCGCGGCGACATCGTGTGGTGCCAGTTGTTCTCCGAACCGGGGGCGGGCTCCGACCTCGCGAGCCTGTCCACGAAGGCCGTCAAGGTCGACGGCGGCTGGAAGCTCAACGGGCAGAAGGTGTGGACGTCCATGGCGCGCGACGCGCACTGGGGTATCTGCCTGGCCCGCACCGACGCCGACGTCCCCAAGCACAAGGGCCTGTCGTACTTCCTCGTCGACATCCGCAACTCCGAGGGCCTCGACATCCGGCCGTTGCGGGAGATCACCGGCGAAGCGTTGTTCAACGAGGTGTTCCTCGACGACGTGTTCGTCCCCGACGACTGCCTCGTCGCCGAGCCCGGTGACGGGTGGAAGCTGGCCCGCACCACCCTCGCCAACGAGCGGGTGTCGATGACCGGTGGCTCGTCCCTCGGTGACGGCGGGGAGGCGCTCGTCGCGCTCGCCGACACCCTGCCCGGCGGCATCGACGACGATCAGCTCACCGAACTCGGCCAGATCCTGTGCGACGCGCAGTCCGGCGGCCTGATGGGGCTGCGGACCACGCTGCGGTCCCTGACGGGTGCGCAGCCGGGCGCGGAGTCGTCCGTCGCGAAACTTCTGGGTGTCGAGCACATCCAGCAGACGTGGGAGGTCGCCATGGACTGGGCGGGCCCGTCGTCCCTGCTCGGCGAGCAGGATCGTCGATCCGCCACGCAGATGTTCCTCAATTCCCAGTGCATGTCGATCGCCGGTGGTACGACGAACGTTCAGTTGAACATCATCGGCGAGCGCATCCTCGGGTTGCCTCGCGATCCTGAACCAGGGAAGTAGGCACGAACGCACATGAACCGCACCTTCGTCGTCGGCGTCGGCATGACCGAGTTCGAGAAGATCGAGAGCCGTGACTGGGAGTACCCGGACATGGTGACGGAAGCCGTGGAGAAGGCACTCGCGGACGCCGGGATCGACTACTCGCAGGTCCAGCGCGCCGCCGCGGGGTACGTGTTCGGTGCGTCCACCGCCGGCCAGCGCGCGCTCTACGAGACGGGCCTGACGGGCATTCCGATCGTCAACGTCAACAACAACTGCGCGACCGGCTCCACGGCGCTGCTGATGGCCCGCGAATGGGTGCAGGCCGGGTTCGTGGACTGCGCGCTGGCCGTCGGCTTCGAGAAGATGACGAAGACGTCGATGACCGGCACCGGCGAGATGCCGAAGGTCACCACCCTCGACGACCAGCTGAAGGTGATGGTCGCCAAGCACGGGTGGGGTACCGGCCCGATGACGGCGCAGCTGTTCGGCAACGCCGCCGTCGAGCACATGCAGCGGTACGGCACCACCGCCGAGCAGATCGCGTCCGTCGCGGTGAAGAACCACAAGCACTCCGTGAACAACCCGTACGCACAGTTCCAGAACGAGTACACCCTCGAACAGGTGCTGGGCGACAAGATGATCCACGCACCGCTGACGCGGTCGCAGTGCTCGCCCACCTCCGACGGTGCGGGCGCCGCGATCGTCGTCAGCGAGAAGTTCGTGCGCGAACACGGACTCGAGGACCAGGCCGTCGAGATCGTCGCGCAGGCGCTGACCACCGACACCACCGAGGCGTTCGCAGAGCAGTCCATGATCGACGTCGTCGGCGCACCGATGACGCGGGCCGCCGCGGAGCAGGTGTTCGCGCAGTCCGGGCTGACCATCGACGACGTCGACGTCATCGAACTGCACGATTGCTTCGCGATCAACGAGATCATCACCTACGAGGGCCTCGGCCTGTGCGCCACCGGCGAGGGCGGCAAGCTCGCCGAATCCGGCGCCACCACCTACGGCGGCCGGTGGGTCGTCAACCCGTCCGGCGGCCTCATCTCCAAGGGCCACCCCCTCGGCGCCACCGGCCTCGCCCAGTGCGCCGAACTGACCTGGCAGCTGCGCGGCCAGGCCGACGCCCGCCAGGTCGACGGCGCCACCGTCGCCCTGCAACACAACCTCGGACTCGGCGGGGCGTGCGTCGTCACGCTCTACCGGTCCGGAACCATCACCAAGGAGTCGTAACCACAATGCCGATCGACGTGAAGGCCGCGCTGTCGGCCGCACCCACCGTCCGCGAGGTCAGCTGGACCGAGCGGGACGTGATCCTGTACCACCTGGGACTGGGTGCGGGCGTCGACTCGCTGGACCCGGCCGAGCTCCGCTGGGTGTACGAGAAGGACCTCGCGGTCCTGCCGACCTTCGCGATGATCGCCGGACAGGGCGTCTCGGCCGGACCGGTGCGTCCGGCCGGGATGAACCTGCCCGGAATCGACATCGATCTCCGCAAGATCCTGCACAGCGGCCAGTCGCTGACGCTGCACGCGCCGATCCCGGCGTCCGGCACCGCGACGATCTCGCAGCGCATCTCCGACGTGTGGGACAAGGGCAAGGCCGCCGTCATCGTCCTCGAGACCACCGGCAGCGACGCCGACGGCCAGGCGCTGTGGACGCAGTCCATGCAGATCTGGGCGCGCGGCGAGGGCGGCTTCGGCGGCGAGGCCGGACCGGACGCGGTCGCGACCGTCCCCGAGCGGGACGCCGACAAGGCGCTGGTGTCGCCGACGTCCACCCAGCAGGCGCTGGTGTACCGCCTCAGCGGCGACCTCAACCCCCTGCACGCGGACCCCGCGTTCGCGAAGACGGCCGGATTCGACCGGCCGATCCTGCACGGCCTCGCGTCCTACGGCGTCGTCTGCAAGGCTGTCGTCGACGGCATCCTCGACGGCGATCCCGCCCGCGTGCGGTCGTTCTCGGTGCGGTTCGCGGGTTCCCTGTACCCGGGCGAGACCATCGAGACGTCCGTGTGGCGCGACGGCGACACCCTGACCCTGCTCGCCACCTGCCCCGAGCGGGACGGGCAGTCGGTCCTCACCCACGCGACGATGGAGATCCGATGAAGGTCGACCCCGATCACCACCCGACCGTCGACAACGCGTCCGACGGCACGGTCCTCACCTCGGCTCCCCAGGATTCGCCGATCGACCACGCCACGGCCGCGGCCCGCCGCGTCATCGATGCGCTGCTGCGGACCGACCGCGCCAATCCGAACCTGGAGCGTGTGGCGGAAGAACTCGACAGCATCGTCGGGCACCTCGAGGAACACGCCCCCACGGTGCGTGAGCGGATGGTCGACATGTGGAGCGGGGAGGGTGTCACCCGCCACGACCCGATCACCGGTCCGGAGAATGCGATTGCACCCCCGCTCGTCATCGAAGGTGTCGGCGACGGGTCGGTGCGGGCCGTCGTGACGTTGACGCTGCCGTACCAGGGGCCGCCCGGGTGTGTGCACGGAGGTGTCTCGGCAATGCTGCTCGACCACGTTCTCGGTGTCGCGAACGCGTGGGCGGGCAAATCGGGCATGACCGCGCAACTCAACACGCGGTACCACAGGCCCACACCGTTGTTCGAGCCGCTGACGATCATCGGACGGCAGGTCACGACGGACGGCCGCAAGATCAACACCGTCGGTGAGATCCGCAACGCCGCCGGAGAGGTGTGCGTATCGGTGGAGGGACTGTTCATCGAAGCAGGTGTACCCCGCCCGCGCTGAAAGGGACGTACCACGCCCGCGCTGAATGGGGTGTACCCCGCCCGCGCTGAATGGGGCGTACCACGCCCGCGCTGAATGGGGCGTACCACCGAGATGAACAGAAGCAGAAGCGAGCCCCGCACCGGAATGGCCGGTGCGGGGCTCGCTCGCCTATCAACGCAGATCAGGAGTGGGCATGGGAAAACTGGAGGGACGCGTCGCCGTCGTCACGGGAGCCGGAATGGGAATCGGCCGAGGTGTGGCCGGCGCGCTCGCGCGTGAGGGCGCCCGGATCGTGGTTGCGGAGATCGACGAGGACGCCGGCGCCGACACCACCGGATGGCTCACCGAGCAGTGGGGTGTCGGAGCGACGTTCGTGCGTACGGACGTGACCGACCGCGACCGGGTGCACGCGATGATCGACGC
Source organism: Rhodococcus yananensis (assembly GCF_020515525.1). Taxonomy (GTDB): domain Bacteria; phylum Actinomycetota; class Actinomycetes; order Mycobacteriales; family Mycobacteriaceae; genus Rhodococcus; species Rhodococcus yananensis. Next base: position 41,064 of record NZ_JAIYEP010000029.1, on the reverse strand, counting down.
CGCCACCGACGAGTTCGGGCGCCTCGACATCCTCGTCAACAATGCGTGGCGTCCGCTCGGCTACGCGCGTTTCGAGAAGACGGCGGAGGACAACATGCGCGCCGGGTTCGACATGGGTGTCATGTCGGCGTTCTGGGCCATGCAGCATGCGTACCCGGCGCTGGCCGAGCACGGCACCGGGCGGGTGATCAACATGTGCAGTCTCAACGGGGTGAACGCCCACATGTATTCGGTGTACTACAACGCCGCGAAGGAGGCGTTGCGCAGCATGACCCGCACCGTCGCCCGCGAATGGGCGCCGAAACACATCTGCTGCAACGTGATCTGTCCCGGCGCGCAGAGTGCCGCGTACCGGCGGGTCGCCGAGGCGAATCCGCAGATGGCCGCAGCCCAGGAGGCCGCGAACCCGATGGGGCGCATCGGTGATCCCCTCGACGACATCGGGACCGTCGCCGCCTTCCTGGCTTCCGATGATGCTCGTTACCTCACCGGCAACACCCTCTTCGTCGACGGCGGCAGCCACATCAACGGCGTCCAGTGGGCACCCGACGTGGACTGACGGCGCCGGCCGGGACGGTCACCGGTTCACACGCGGTACACGGAGCATCGCGCAGGCCAGCGCGATGATCTCGTCCTCGAACAGATCCGGTGCAGGCGCATCACCGTCCTCCCGGGCACGCTCGTACGCCGCGTACGCGCCGATCACGAAACGCACCATCAGGCCCACCCGATGCCGCGCCGCGATCTCGGGTGGGCCGAGTTCGTCCGCGATCCGCACCAGCAACGCCGACAGTACGTCGAGGGACTCGTCGGACGGGTAGTAGTGGGCGCCCCGCGCCGCCGACGCGGGCGGGGACAGGACATCGAGTGGTGCCGTGGCCAGCCACTGCTCGTTGAAGCGCGCCCAGTAGCCGGGGTCGGACGTGTGGACCTGCGTGGCCAGTGGATGCACGTACGCGTGGACCAGACGGTCGAGCGTCGGCGGCGCATCGCGTTCGGCCGCGGCCACGAGCGCGGCACGTTCGGCGTTGATCGTCGGAGCGTGACGGGACCAGATTGCGTCGAGCAGCCCGTGCCAGGACCCGAAGTGGTAGCTGATGGCGGAGTTGTTCCGCTGACCGGCCTCCTTGAGTACGTCGCGGGAGGACACACCGTGGATACCGCGACGGGCCACGAGTTTCTCGGCGGCGTCGAGCAGAGCGAGACGCCCGGTTGACATCCTCATGTGACGCAGACTACTAAGAAGGTCATCTCTATGGTTAATGCACTCTTCTTATCGGAGGTCTCATGACCCGCTCCACACCCCACCGCGTGGCCGTCGCCGTCGCGTTCGTCTCGCTTCTCGGTGCCACTGCCTGCTCCGACACCGAGACCGACGGCGCCGGCGCCGCGCTCGCTCCGGGCACGCTGATCACCGAGCGCACACTCACCACCGCGGCTGCGCTACCCAGTGCCGCGCGCACCGAACTGATCACCTACACCTCCGAGGGCGCCGACGGCCGGCCGATCCTCGTCTCCGGCACGGTCGCCGTCCCCGAGGGCGAGGCACCGGACGGAGGCTGGCCGGTGATCAGCTGGGCGCACGGCACCACCGGGGTCGGCGACGCATGCGCGCCGTCCGCCGACACCGTCGGCGGTCCCGCACACGGCTACCTCGGCCTCACGACGGCGATGCTCGACCGGTGGGTCGCCGACGGCTACGTCGTCGTGCAGACCGACTACGAAGGGCTCGGCACCCCGGGCGGGCACCCCTACATGAACGGTGACAGTGCCGCGAACACGGTCGTCGACATCGTCCGTGCCGCACGCGAACTCGACCCGACGGTAGGGGAGGAGTGGATCGCCATGGGGCACAGTCAGGGCGGGCACGCCGCGCTCTACACGGCGGCGACCGGCGCCGAACGTGCCCCCGAACTCGACCTCCGGGCAGTGGTCTCGTTCGCGCCGGGTAGCCGTACCAGCGAGACCGCGGAGTTCTACGCTACCGGCGGCCCCGCCATCGCGCCGGCGCTCGGGTTCCTTCCGGTCCTGCTGCTCGGTGCCGAGGCGGCCGACCCGTCGCTGTCGGCCGACGCGATGCTCACCGACGCCTCTCGACCACTGCTCACCGCGGCACGGACCGGATGCATGGACGACATCCGTGAGGCCGCCGCTACCGTCCCGGTCGACCAGGTGTTCTCCCCGGACGCGAACCTGACTGCACTGCGCGACTACTACGCCACGCAGGAGGTCGAGCCGCTCACCCCGACGGTGCCGACGATGATCGTGCAGGGCGACAAGGACGTGCTGGTCGGCCGTCCCATCACCGACCAGGTCGCCGACGCGCTGTGCGCCAACGGTGCCGATCTGACCTACACCGTCTACGACGATGCCGACCACCGCGCGGTGCTGGACGAGTCGTTCGACGACGTCCGCGCCTACGTCGACTCGGTGCGCGGCGGTGAGGAACCCGCAACCACCTGCGGCTGAGGTCGGCGTGGGGCACGCTCCGGCGGTCGCGAGGGGCGAGCGGGTCGTCAGAGAAGCGAACCCGTGTAGACGTTCATCGAGTCGTCGCGCAGGAACCCGACGAGTGTCATCGCCGATTCCTCGGCGAGATCCACCGCGAGCGACGACGGGGCCGACACAGCGCCGAGCACGGGAACACCCGCCATCACGGCCTTCTGTACGAGCTCGAACGAGGCACGCCCACTGACGATCAACACGGCGTCGGACAACGGCACCCGGTTCTCGGTCAACGCCCAACCGAGCACCTTGTCGACGGCGTTGTGCCGGCCGACGTCCTCGCGCAGCGCGAGCAGGGCTCCCTCCGCGGTGAACAACGCGGCGGCGTGCAGCCCACCGGTGCTGTCGAACACCTTCTGGTGGCGGCGCATCGTCGCCGGTAGCGAAGCGAGGGTCGCCGAGGGCACCCGGAAGCCGCCGCTCAGCGGGAAGCGGGTGCGGGTGCGCACCTGATCGAGCGACTCCTTGCCGCACACCCCGCACGCCGACGTCGTCAGGAAGCTCCGGGCACCGGCACCCTCCGGTACCGCCGTCCCGGGGGCCAACCCGACATCCAGTACGTTGTACGTGTTGGCCCCCGTGTCGTCGGTGCCGTCGCAGTACCGCGCGACCGCCACGTCGTCGCGGGAGGCGATGATGCCCTCCGCCAGCAGGAATCCGTGGGCCAACTCGACATCGTGGCCGGGAGTACGCATCGTGACGGTCAACGCGCGACCGTCGAGCCGGATCTCGAGGGGTTCCTCGACCGCGAGTGTGTCGGGGCGCCGCGTCGTGTGCCCGGGTGTGACCCGCACGACCGCGCGGCGCGTGGTGACCCGACCCATGTCACCGACCACCGCTCTCCGGGGCGCCCGCTGCTTCGAGGCGAACCGTGATGGCTTTCGACGCGGGCGTGTTCGACTTCTTCGCGACGTGATCGAGCGGGACCAGCGGGTTCGTCTCCGGGTAGTAGGCCGCGGCGTTACCCTTCGGCGTGCTGTACGCGAGGAGGCGGAACGCCTCGACACGTCGTTCTTCGACGGTGCCGTCGGCGCGGGGCCATTCGGAGACGACGTCGACGAGATCGCCGGCACGGAACCCCAGTTCGACGATGTCCTCGGCGTTGGCGAGCACGACTCGGCGCCCGCCCTTCACGCCGCGATAGCGGTCGTCGAGGCCGTAGATCGTGGTGTTGTACTGGTCGTGGCTGCGCATGGTCTGCAGGATCAACCGGCCCGGTGGTGTCCGTACCCATTCGAGTTCGCTGACGGTGAAGTTCGCGCGGCCCGTGTCGGTGCGGAACTCGCGGCTGTCGCGGGGTGGGTGCGGGAGCGGGAAGCCGTCGGGCTGTCGGACTCGGGTGTTGTAGTCGTCGAAGCCGGGAACGACCCGCGAGATCGCGTCGCGGATGCGGTCGTAGTTCTCGCGGAATCGTTCCCACGGCACCGGGTGGTCCGGGCCGAGCAGGGTGCGGGCGAGACTGCACACGATGTCGACCTCGCTGCGCAGATGCTCGGACACCGGGCGCAACCGCCCGCGTGACAGGTGCACCATCGACATCGAATCCTCCACGGACACGGATTGTTTCTCCCCATCCTGGACATCGAGGTCGGTGCGTCCCAGGGTGGGGAGGATCAGTGCGGTGGTGCCGTGGACGACGTGGCTGCGGTTCGGTTTCGTCGACACCTGCACCGTCAACGCGCAGTTGCGCAGTGCGGCTTCGGTGGCGGCGGTGTCGGGGGTGGCGGAAACGAAGTTGCCGCCCATCGCCACGAACACCGACGCCCGACCGTCGCGCATCGCGCGGATCGACTCGACCGTGTCGAACCCGTGGGTGCGCGGGGAGGTGATGTCGAACTCGGAATCGAGTGCGGCGAGGAAGGATTCGGGCATCTTCTCCCAGATACCCATGGTGCGGTCGCCCTGCACGTTGGAATGACCCCGCACCGGGCACACCCCCGCTCCGGGCTTGCCGATCATGCCGCGGGCCAACAGCACGTTGACGGCTTCGGAGATCGTGGCGACCGCGTGTGTGTGTTGGGTCAGTCCCATCGCCCAGCAGATCACGGTGCGTTCGGATGCGATCAGGTCGGCGGCGGTGGCACGCAGCTGCGCGAGGGTCAGGCCGGTGGCCTCGACCACGGTGTCGAGGTCCACCTCACGGATGTGCGTTTCGTAATCCTCGAATCCCGCGCAGTGGGTGTCGAGGAAGGTGCGGTCGAGGACGGTTCCGGGTGCGGCGTCTTCGGCCTCGAGGAGCAGTCGTCCGAGCCCCTGGAACAGGGCCATGTCGCCGCCGAGCCGGATCTGCAGGAACTCGTCGGCGATCTCGACTCCCTGCCCGACCACACCGGAGATCTTCTGCGGATCCTTGAAGCGTCGCAGACCGGCTTCGGGGAGCGGGTTGATCGCGATGATCCGAGCACCGTTCGCCTTCGCCTTCTCCAGTGTGGACAGCATCCGCGGATGATTCGTCCCCGGGTTCTGCCCGGCGATGAGGATCAGATCGGCCTGTTCGACATCCGGTACCGACACCGACCCCTTTCCGATCCCGATCGTGTCGGTCAGGGCTGTGCCCGACGACTCGTGGCACATGTTCGAGCAGTCCGGCATGTTGTTCGTGCCGAAACTGCGGATCATCAGCTGGTACAGGAACGCGGCTTCGTTGCTGGTGCGTCCCGAGGTGTAGAAGACGGCTTCGTCGGGGGAGTCGAGCGCCGTCAGCTGTCCGGCGATCAGATCGAACGCGTCGTCCCAGCCGATCGGTTCGTAGTGCGACGCGCCCTCGCGCAGCACCATCGGGTGCGTGATGCGCCCCTGCTGCCCGAGCCAGTAGTCGGTTTTCGTGGACAGTTCCTCGACGGAATGCCGGGCGAAGAACTCGGGGGTGACGGTGCGCAGCGTCGCCTCCTCGGCGACGGCCTTCGCGCCGTTCTCGCAGAATTCGGCGGGCTTGCGGTGACCGGGGGTCTCCGGCCAGGCGCATCCGGGGCAGTCGAAGCCGTGTCGCTGGTTCAGTCGGGTGAGGGTCCGCACCGTCCGGGTGACGCCCATCTGTTCGTAGGCGCGTTCGAGCGACACCAGTACCGCGGGGACCCCGGCGGCGTAGGTCGCGGGGGAGGTGACCTCGAGGTCGGCCTCGTCGATGTCGGATTCGGGACCGTGACGCGTCATGGGTCCATAGTGGCCCGTGCCACTGCGCCGAGCCAACCGGGGATGCCGTCGAGGGTCGGCGACTCCCGCGGACACACCTGCTTCCCGCGTCCACTGTTCGAGCGGAGGGAAGACATCGGGTCCGCGGGAAGGCTGTCGGAAGGCGGATGCTTGCCTACGGGTGGGTAGCGGAGGAACGTGAACGACGTGGAAACCACCGGCGACGCCGCCGGGCGCCGCCTCGACGAGAGAGGTGCCGATCGTGTTTGCACGTTCCACCACAATCCTGTCCCATCCGTCGTTCATCGACGCCGGGATCATGCACATGCGCACCACCGTGATGCCTGCGCTGGCAGACATCGAGTCCTGCCTCGGAATGTCCCTGCTCGTCGACCGCACCTCCGGCCGATGCATCGCCACGAGTTCGTGGCGTGACGAGGAATCACTCCGCGCGAGCGAAGGGCGCGTCGGTCTGCTCCGTGACGAGGCCGCCGAAGTGTTCCACGGCCGCACCGAGGTGTCCCGGTGGGAGATCGCCGCGATGCATCGCGAACACCATTCCGGTCGGGGCGCGTGCTGCCGCGTCACGTGGTTCACGATCGATCCGGCCGACATGGACCGCGGACTCGACGTGTGGAATCTGGCGGCACTGCCGAAACTCGAGGAAGTCGAGGGCTTCTGCAGCGCCGGTCTCATGCTCGACCGCGCCACAGGACGTTCGGTCACGTCGTTGATCTTCGACAGCGCACAGTTGCTGGACGCCGGCAGCGAACGCCTCGACGCGCTTCGGGATGCCGGTTCCCGTGAGGCCCGCGCGGCGATGACCGACACGTGCGATTTCGAACTCGTGATCGCGCATCTGCACGTGCCCGAGATGATCTGATCGGATCGGACCCGCCGCAGATCCCCGGTCACTGCACGGTCAGCGTGCCCACCATGCCCGAGTGATACGTGCAGTGGAAATCGTACGTGCCCGGATCGATCGGTGCGGTGAACGTGACGGTCTCACCGGCCGCGACCTCGACATCGAAGGTGCCGTCGTTCGCGGTGACGGTGTGCGGTGCGCTGTCCAGGTTGACGACCGTGACGACCTGGCCGGGCGTGACGGTGATCGGGTCTCCGAAGGAGGAATCCTCGATCGTGATCGTCGCTTCGGACGCCGCGGCTTCCGGTGATTCGGTGGCGTGCGGTGTGGTCGTGACAGGCGCGGTGACCGCGGGGCTCGTGGTGGTGGCCGCACCGTCGTCCCCGGAATCTCCACACGCTGCGGTGAATCCGAGAGCGGTTGCGGCAGCGACGATCATGATGGTTCCGGGCACGCGACGGGTGTGGACGGTGGATGATGCAGTGTCGGACATGACTGTGCTCCTCGGGTATCCGGTCGATTCTCCCAGAAACTTCCCTGCGGTGGGCGGGACCCGACGGATTCGATAGTCGTGTATCCGGCCGCACCGCCGGTGGCCGTACTCATGTTCAGAGGAGCGGGGTGAGGAAGGGGCTGGGTTCGCCGTGCCACGTCACGAGCAGTTGTTCCCGCGCGCGGGTGCAGGCGACGAACAGCAGGCACCGTTCCCGCTGCAGGTCTCGTGCGTGGGTGTGTTCGTCCTCATCGGCGGACGCCACGGCATACGGCGCGGGGAGTTGCTTGCTGGAGACCGCGGCGACGGCGAGGCAACGGAACTCGAGCCCCTTCATCCGGTGCATCGTGCCGATGGCCACCCCCTCGGTCTTCCCGCGGGAATCGGCCAGAAACGTGCTGGGAATCCGGTGCTTGGTCAGTGCCGCGGCGACGGCGTCCCCGAGCTTCCTGGACCGCACGGCGACGCCGATCTCGGACGGTTCGATACCGCTGTCGATCCACCCCTGCACTTTCTCGGACAGCGAGGCGAACTCGACGTCGCGGGTGACGAACCCTTCGACGGTCGGAGCGTCACCGTGGACGTCCGACCGGCATCCGGCGATGGTGTCGAGTCGATCGTTCATGTCGTCGAAACGTGCACCGTGCATGAGTTCGAGACTCCACCGAAGGATTTCGGCGCTGGTCCGGTAGTTGATCGTCAGCCGGCGTGACCGCCCGGTGACGTTGATGCCGACGTCACGCAGGCTCACGTGGTTGTTGTAGATGCGCTGATGGGTGTCTCCGGCGAGGAACAGGTCGTCGGGGCCTTCCGGGACGGAGGCGCGTAGCAGCCGCCACTGGTCGGGGCTCAGATCCTGCGCCTCGTCGACGACGATGTGGCGGTACGGCTTGTCGGTCCGCTGTTCGAGAATTCTTGTGGCCTCGCGGCGCACCGTCTCGTGGGTGTGGACCGTGCGGGTGATGAGCGCGTGCTCGAACTCCCAGATCGCCTGCCACACCATCGCTTTCTGGGATGCGCCCAACCGCCGCCCACGACCGGTGCGTTTCGCGGCGAGGTAACCGGCGGCGTCGGAGACACGCTGGGCGAGCACCACCTGCCGCCACTCCTCGCCGAGGAACGTCTCGGTGAAGTCGATACCCAGATCGTCGATGATGCTGCGCCACAGCTTCTTCTCGTCCGCATTGGTGATCAGGTGAGGGCTGCCGTGTTCTTCACGGAACACACGGTGGGCGATCCGGTCGACGTGCTCGACGACGATCCGCGCTTCGACGGCGGGATCGTCGACGAGCATCAGGATGCCGTCTTCCAACGACTCGGCGAGGGTCGAGGTGAACGTGGTGACGAGAACCTTCCCGTCGCCGCGTTCGGCGAGGCGACGGGCGCGATGCAACGCGACGACCGTCTTGCCGGTGCCGGGTCCGCCGGTCACCCGCGCCGGACCCCGAAAGGAGGCGTCGACGACGGCCTGTTGCGCCGGATGCAGATAGATCCGCCACAGTGCGAACGGATTCGCGAACACCGCCATCAGCTCGTCCGGGCCGTCGACGAGCAGGACGCGGTGGGAGCTGCGACGGATCGCAGCGTCGAGATCGGCGGTGTCGACGGGCCCGTCGAGGATCTCGGCTCCGAGGTCGGCCCACACCTCGTCGGGTGTCATCCCGGCGGCGAGCCCGTAGAGGACCTGCCACTGGGTGCTGGGAAAGTACGGCTGGGCCGCGTCGAGTTGCGAATCGTCGGTGAGCAACCGCGCGAACCGCACGGCCTTGTCGTCGAGTCCGAGGCGGACCAGGTCGCTGTCCTTGACGTGTGCGAACAGGTGCGCACCCGAGTTGTCGGGGGCCTGCCGGTCGAGGTGGGCGAGATGTTCGTCGAGGGCGGCGTCGTCGCGGACCTCGATACCGCCGGTCGCCTGGTTCACCGACACGTTGCGGCGTTCGGCCCACACGTAGGCGTCGTCGTGGGGGAGCACCTTCAGGAGCGTGTAGGTGTCGCCGGTCTGCGGGGCGAGGACGATGCCCCGCCAGAACTGGGTGATGCGGATCGACCGGAACTGAGGGTTGCGTGCGTTCTTGATCTTTTCCAGGTGCAGCCCGGTGTGGGTGGCGGTGTCGAACTTGCCGAACACCTCGTGGACCCGGGTCTGCACCGACTGTTCGAGTTTCGCGAAGTCGAGGAGGAAATCCTTGTCGATCGCCAATGTCGCCACGTGCCCCCGCCTCTCGTACCGGTGGGTCGCGGATACGCGCCCGTCCTCTTTGTCGTGTTCCCCAGCGGCGACACTACCGGGGCGGAGTGACACCGGTGGGGTGGGTGGGGCGGAGTCGAGACTGTTGGAATGCGTGCCGTCCACACTCGACGTCGTCGCGGTGCGGGGGGCGACGCTCAGCGACCGGCTTCGTCCGGATCGAGGGTGTCGAGCAGGCGCTGCATCGTCGAACACAGCGCGGTGAACTCTGCGGGGCCGACGATCGCGGCCCAACGCTGCTCGATGTCGGCGACTCGATCACCGGCATCGGATTGCAGCTGTCGTCCCCTGGTGGTCAGCTCGATCAGTTTGGCTCTGCCGTCCGCGGGATCGGGGCGGCGCTCCACGTAGCCGAGGGACTCGAGGTCGTTGACCAGTTCGGAGGTCGCGGCCAGGCTCAGCTGCGCGCGCGTCGCGAGTTCGGTGAGTCGGATGCCGCCCGTGCGTATGTTGCCGAAGATCTGCAGGTGGGGGTCGCGGACGTCGCCGTAGCCGCGTTCGTCCGCCGGTGCGGCAAGGTCGCGCCGGAACTCGCGCAGCAACCGGACCAGCAGTTGCCCGATGGCGAGCCGATCCGCAGGGAGGTCTCTTGACGTGGCCATACCGACGGAGAATACTACGGTTACCGAAGTTTCGGATTCCGAAGTATTTTTGCGAGGTCGTCATGAGTACGCCGAGCCCCGATTTCGTCACCACCGCACTGGGCGGACTACATCTCGACAGCGTCGGTGCCGGCCCGCCCTGCTGTGGCACAGCCTGTTCGTCGACTCCCGGTCCTGGGGTGAGGTGATCGACGCCTTCGCGGCGTACCGCCGGGTGATCGCGATCGACGGACCCGGGCACGGCCGCAGCGAGCGCATCGACCACGACTTCACGCTCGACGACTGCGCCGCGGCCGCGATCGAGGTCCTCGACCGACTCGGCATCGACCAGCCGGTCGACTGGATCGGTAACGCGTGGGGAGGTCACGTGGGCATCGTGGTCGCCGCGACCGGGCCCGCTCGGGTGCGCACCCTCACCACCATCGGCACACCGGTGCAGGCGCTGTCCACCCGTGAGCGGCTGACGAAGGTCGCGCCTCTGGTCCGGATGTACCGCCTCGCCGGCGCCACGCGGTACATCACCCGCGCACTGTCGAACGCACTGCTGGGGGCCGACGCTGCCGCGGCCCGACCCGAGCGGGCCGAGACGATCATCGATGCGTTCCGCACCGCCGACCGCACGTCGATGCTGCACGCGATGCAGTCGGTGATGGTGCACCGGCAGGGCCTCGGAGACCTGCTGCCGCGGATCACCGCACCGACATTGATGCTCGCCGCCCGTGACGACGCCATGGGCTGGCAGCTGTCCGACGCGCAGTCCGCCGTCTCCACCATGCCCGACGGGCGCGCCGAGGTGGTCGCCGGTACGGGTCACGTGTCCCCACTGGTGATCGACGCCGACGTCGTGGTGAAGACCATCGTCGAATTCTGGACTTCCGTTCCGGAGCAGTGAAATCGGTGTCCGGGAAAGTGGTGTCTCGAAAATGCGTGGCATTCGGGCGATCACGCTTCCGGTGTGGGAGGGGAGTGGGGTCGGTTCGTCGGTGTCGTGTGCGCCGCGCCCGAATATTGCCGAGGGCGGCGATGGGAAGTGGCGTTGCCGGTGTTGTCTGATTCGGATTCGGTGTGTTGGCCCGGCTATTCGGGTTGTTCCGGCCAGCCTGGGTAGGGTGGCAGGGTGGGGTAGGGGACGGTGAGCACATCGCTGAGGCGTGTGGGTCGATCCTCCGGCGGATCGGGGAACTTGTATTCGCATGCAAGATGGTACGAGAAATCTTCGATGCTGAGGCGGTGCCGTGTGACGGTCCAGCCGCCGAACATGTCGGGTTGTGGTGCGCGGGCCGGACCTGCGGTGGGGCGGGTGTCGTAGATTGCGCCGTCCGGTCCGGGAGCGATCTCGACTCCTATCGCGTTGGGAACGCGGGTTCCGAGATTTCCGTAGCTGCCGTCCTCGCGGGTGAACATGAGTGAGTAGTTGCCTTCGCAGATGATGGCGATGATCCCGGTGTCGGTGGTGGTCATCTCCAGAATGTGCCCGTACGAGGTGCCGACGATGGGCTGGGGGTTGTGGTTGGTGCGGTCGTTGATGTCGCGTTCGCGGAATGGTTCGAAGACGAGGTGCTCGATGGCTTTCTCGAATCCGGGATAGCCGGCTTTGGTGGAGTGCGCGTCGGTGGCAGCGTAATACGACTCGACATAGGCGCGGATTGCGGTGGCGGGCCCGCTGAACAGGTCGATGTGAGGTTCGGCGCTCCAGCGGTAGTTGTATCGGACAAGGTCGGGAAGCTGGTATGGGCCTTTGTTCGAGGGAATGGCTGTGGAATCGACATGAGGTCGAACCGCAGCGCACCCTGCGATAGCCATTCCGGCAATGAGGAGAACTCCGATCAGGCGGTGGGCGATCATCCGCTCATCCTTCGGTCACGGATCGTCTGCCGTCGTCTACGGCCGTGTTGAAGCTGTCGATCGGGATTCCCCGTACGTTGAGTTCTCCTGTTACTACCGAAATGAATACAGGTATGGACCTATCAGGTCTGTCGGATTCAACCTGGGCGAGCGTCCCCAGGTTTCCAGCCTCGGTCTTGAACGGGTCCCACTGAGACCCATCCGGAAGAACACCCCCATTCTCCTCCCAGGGGCCCGGCAAAGTCGTGAGTGATGCCGCTTGACCTGCTATTTCACGGCGGTCGGGGTGCGGTTTGAGCGGGCACGGTCGCCTCGGTGATGATGCAAGTCTCTACTCCCGCGTCATCAGGAACGAACCGTGCCCGCTGTCTCATCTTGTCCTACTCATGCCCCGGTGTCTGACACCGGGATCCTCGAGGTCCTCGCCCGGGTGCCCGATCCACGATCGAGGCGTGGGGTCCGGCACCGACTCTCGGTGATCCTGTCGGTCGCGTTGGCGGCGGTGTGTGCCGGCGCCCGTTCGTTCACCGCGGTCTCCGAATGGGCCGACGACGTCCCGGTGGACGTGTTGGATCGGCTGGGTGTCGAGGGTCGGCCGCCGTCGGAATCGACGATCCGCCGCACCCTCGGACGCCTCGACGCCGCCGTGTTGGACCAGGTCATCGGCACCTGGTCGTGGTTGCGGTCCCGGGTGGTCGACGGGTATCGGGTGGTTGCGGTCGACGGGAAAACGTTGCGGGGCGCGAAGGACGCGGCGGGGCATCTCACGCATCTGCTCGCGGTCCTCGACCACAGCAGCGGGGTCGTCCTCGGGCAGGTCGAGGTCGGTCCGAAGACCAACGAGATCCCCCTGATCGTCGACCTACTCGGGCCACTCGATCTCACCGATGTCGTCGTCACCGCCGACGCGCTGCATTGTCAACGGGCGACCGCCGAGCACATCGTGAGCCGCGGCGGGCACTACGTGTTCACCGTCAAGAACAACCAGCGTGCTCTCCGGGATCTGTTGAAGTCGTTGCCCTGGAACGACATTCCGGTCTCGTCGTCGCTCACCGGCCGTGGTCACGGGCGGCGGGAGTGTCGCACGATCAAGGCCACCGAGGTCGATGCCGGTCTCGGCTTCCCGCACGCCACACAAGTTCTGCAGGTCCGCCGCACCGTCACCAAGAAGGGCCGCAAGAGTGTCGAGGTGGTCTACCTGATCACCTCGATGCCGATGACCGCAGCTGCTCCGGCGCAGGTCGCGTCCTGGATCCGCGGGCATTGGGGCATCGAGAACCGCCTCCACTGGGTTCGGGACGTGACCTTCGACGAAGACCGCTCGACCGTCCGCACCGGCAACGCACCCCAGGTGATGGCCGCCCTCCGTAACACCGCCGTCGGCATCCTCCGGCTCGCCGGCTGGAACAACATCGCCGCCGCGCTACGCCACCACGGACGTGACCCACACCGGCCGATCGGCCTACTTCATGCCGCCTGACATGCGGTTACACGACTTTGCCGGGCCCCTGATTCTCCTCCTGGATAGCCAACGCCAGGTTGTACATGTCGACGAACCGTGAAGTGTCAGGTGCCGCGTGGGGTTCGAGGTTGGAGGTGTCCACGTAGTCCTCGCGCATGGACGGTGCGAGCATGTCCACGCCTATCGCGACGACGACAGGGATTGCCGATGCCGCCCCGTACACACCGGCCTTGGTGGTGTCGAACAGGGTTCCGCGGTCTTCGATGTCCTGCACGCGATTCTCGTGTTCGATGCGCACTCCGGCTTCTGCCGCGCCGAGAAGGCTCCCGCTCCACGTTCCGTACTCGAGACGCGGATTGCCCGATGTCGGTTCGAGAGAGACCCACCGCTGCTCGAGTGACGCAACTGTCTCCGTCACCCGACCAGCCAGATGTTCGGCTGCTTCGGGTCACTCGCCAACGTCGCATACAATGCCGGGACGTTCTCTTTACCCAGCACGCCGAAGCCGTGGGTGCCGGTGTCTTCGCCGGGAACCCCCACCATCTCCGCGAGATACGGCGATACTGCTGTTGCCATGCTCCGGGTCAGTGTGGGGTTGACTTCTCCGATCGACTTGTTGTCGCTGTTCGGCAGGTCGAGGAGGTCGGTGTGGTGCTCGTGGAGCAGCTGCGACAACCCGAATGTGGTTTCGCCCGCGCGGGTGGCCCGAGCGAGGTCGGCGGGATCGTCCCCATCGGGAACGGCGTCGGAACCGATCCAGCTGAACATCTCTGCCACGTGCGCGTCACCGGTGTCGCTCCAGTCGTACTGCAACAGTGGAAGGATCGTCTCGTCGCGCGCGGTGGTGTCGACCATCAGATCGTGTACGCTGCCGCGGTCACGACCACCGGTCTCGACGAGGTGTTCGACGAGGCTGTCGAAGCTGGTGTTACCGGCACCTTCCAGCGCTACGTCGGCGCCCGGTCCTCGATCGACGGATGCCAGCTCGCCGGCACGTTCGATCAGGGCACGGTTGAGGGGGTTGTCCTGTTGCAGCGCTGCATCGCCCGCACCGTAAGCCTGTGTGAATCGGTCGAGGAGGCCCGCGTTGTGGACTGTGGTGACGGTGATCGGTGGATCGATGCCTTGGTCCACCGTCGTCGCGGGCCCCGACAGGAATTCCGTGATCTGCGGGGTCAGTCCACCGGTGTCGGTCTCGGCATCGCTGACGATCCGCGGGTCGACTGCGAGCGCGAGTCCGTCTGCGAGCCAAGCCCGGGCTTCGGGGTGCCCGCTGCCGGCGAGCTGGTCGGACAGTTCCAAAAACCCCTCGACATCGAGCGTTCCGTACAGTTCTTGCAGGTAGTCGAGGGTTCCCTGCGATACGACAACGTTCTCGCCGCGTCCCAACGCGGCGCGTTGCTCCGTGTTCAACTGTGCGCCTTCGAGATCGTTGAGCAGGCGGTCGATGGCGAGATCCCCGAGTTGAGCAGAATTTGCGATGCGGGTGGCGAGTTGGCGGGCTTCGATGCCGGACATGCCCGACGATTTCGGTGCGAGCGCCTCGAGTTCGTCGAGGGTGTTTCGGATCGCCTGCGCGGCCTGTTCGTCCACCTCGACAAGCACGCCCAGCGCACCCACGATCTCCCACCGCCAGTAGTCGACGATCGCGGGGTCCTCGATGGTCCAGGGGCCGACGGTCCAGTCGTCGGCGACAGTCGCACCGGCTTCGAGGGCCGAACCGACCTTGTTCTGCAGTGCTGTTCGTGCCGAGTCGATGTTGTCCGCGGCCGTCCGATAGTGCCCGGCGAGTTCGCCGATCCATCCCGCGCAGCGGATCATTCGCCGCGATTCCTGCTCGGCACAGTCCTCGGCTGCACGTTGGGCGTCGCCGACCCAGTGCCGTTGGTCGTGCATGGAGGATGCTTCGGAATGGATCGCTCGGGCGATCGTGTCCAGGGCGGACTGCGCAACGTCGATGGCATCCGCTGTTCTTCGGGTGTCGGCCGTATCCCATTCTGCGACCATCGAACGTGTAGGGGTCACAACAGTTCTCCTGTGGCGCGGATCCGCGCGGCGAAGTCCTCGACCGTGATCGTGTAGTCCGCGCTGCCTTTGCCCGAGATGTAGGCCATCTGATCGATCGGCCCCGAGAGGATGTCGCAGACATCGGCCAGAACCGTCGAGGTGTCGGTGGACATGGCCGCAACGGCCGAGCCGGGGAGGGCGTCCGGGAGGCGTGAAAGAGCACGCCACCGGTGGGAGTGAGTTTGGCATGCAAACCGGATGCGGTTGGCATGTTCGGTGAGACTCTGGGCGAGGTCGGCGAGCATCACCGGATCGACGATCATCGCGACAACCTCACGCACGGTGCAACGCAATATGACACGATTCCCCCTTCGGCATCCGGAATGCTCGACCCCGTGGCGTATCCCCCCGACCCACCGAGTGCAGAAGTCTAGCCGATTCTCGGACCGTTGCGGAGCGCCCGAACTCGGGGACGTCGTGTCGGGTGCTGTGATGATGCTGGGGTAGGTGTCCTGATGCGCTACCTGCTCGACGGTGAAGGAGCTGCGATCCGATCGGCAAGCCGGTCGACTTGTGTCAGGAGTGCGGCGGGCTCCAACGACAGGTCGAGCGCGTGGGTGTGAAGCCGTAGTTCTGCGCGTCGCACCTGATGGGTTCGTACAGGTTCGTTGCCTTTCGCGTAGACCAGATGGCCGTCCTGCAAGCCGAGGACTGTGCAGTAGGCGAGCATCTGGTAGAGGTCGGCGTCGGGGAACCCGGCGGGGCGTTCGGCCTTGTACTTCGCGTCGACGACGGCCTGCACTGTTCGATCGGTGGACAACCAGACGAGGTCGGGTCTCATGCGAATCTGTGAGGTTTCGTCGAGGTGAAGGGGGTACTGCGTGGCGCATCGCCCCGACCGGCGGGAGAGCGATTCGCCGAGCGCGGTGCACACGAAGTCCTCGAAGATCCGCCACATGTCGAACATGAAGCCGGTGACGACGAGTCCGCCCACACGGTGTTCGAACGATTGCGCTGCCAGTACCACCTCGGCCAGGCGTAGTGCGTCCTGGTAGCGGGCGTTGAGTCGGGTCGGACGCCAGTCGGGAAGCGATCGTCCCCGTGCCGGTGCGGTGACATCGGCCAGAACGAGGCGGAGACGTTGCAGGCGTCGGCGTGTGTCCGGCGTGATCCGTGGGATGGTGAGGAGCCGCAGTGTCGCCGCCAACAGCAGTCGGTTCTCGGTGATGTCGACGGTGAAATCGTCGTACTCGACGGCCAGCGGAACCGGCAGCCCGTAACGGCGCGTCATCTGTTCACCTACGCGAATCCGTCCGCGCAGAACCGGGAGTGTGTCGGCGACTGTTCGGTATCCCTGCAGCAGCCCCTGTTCGGTGGCGCGCGCGGCGAGCCGGGAGAACACCGCAGCCAACGCGGGGAAGAGATCGTCGGATTCGGTGAGACGTACCTTGTCGTCGCGCCAGACATCGCGGCTGTGCGCGTAGCCGAGCAGGAACACGAGACGGTTCAGATCGGTGATCTTCGGTCGAACGATCACCTGGAGGTCACCGACGGAGACCGCGCCGATCTTCTGTGTCGCCTTCACCGAGTATCGGCCGGTTTCGGCCGTGTGGGTCACATCGACGATGCCGAGTTGATTCAGCGCGTCGTACTCGCCGTGGGTCAGTGCGACGAGTTGTGCGCCGTCACCCTCGGTCAGCGACAGTATCGTCGTCATTGTCGGATTCGTTCTCGCTGGCGGAAGACACCTTGGCGGCCAGTCGTTTTCGCACCCTCTCGAGTCCGTAGGTTGCGTGCACGTCCACACCGCGGTCGCCGTAGTGGAACTCTTCGAGGAGCGGAAGGATGTTGTACTTCCACACTCGTTCGAGCCCGTTGGGTTCGAACACCGCGGGTCGCATGAAATACGACGGACCGATCTTGAAGTCTTCGTCGTCGATGAGAGTGTTGAGTTCGTCGAGTAGGTCGGCGGTGTCCACCGGACACCTCTGTGCGCGCAGCCAGCTACGGAGGATGCCGGAGGTGGGTTCTTCGGACGGGTGCAGGGGAAGGAAGGCGAAACGTCGGCGCATCGCGGCGTCGACGAGAGTGATCGACCGGTCGGTAGTGTTCATGGTTCCGAGGACGATGACGTTGCGCGGCAACATGAATGGTTCGGAATCCCCTGATCCGTACAGTAGATCGATGCTCTCGTTGCGGTATTCGAGCAGGAAGTAGAGTTCGCCGAAGATCTTCGCGAGGTTGCCGCGGTTGATCTCGTCGATGACGAGGACGTACACCGCATCGGGATTCTCGACGGCGCGGTCGACGAGCGTGCGCAACGGCCCGGGTCGTAGCTCGAATCCGACCTGTCCGGCTCCGTATTGTGCCGGACGGTATCCCTCGAAGAAGTCCTCGTACGAGTAGGCCGGGTGGAACTGCACGAGTTTGACATTGGATTCACCGGCGAGGTGTCGGGCGAGTTCCTTGGCGATGTAGGTCTTTCCGGTCCCGGGCGGGCCGTAGAAGATCAGCTGTGGACGGTCGCGCAGCAACTCGATGCATTCCTGTAGCCAGTGTTGCGGCACGTGCAGCCGCGTGGCGAGCTGTTCATCGGCGTCGGGCACGTTGAGGCCGGTGGCGGGGGTGACCTGGCGGCGCTGCCCCATGATTTCGCGGATGGCATCGATCTGTGTGGTCAGGTCGACGACGTCACCTTGCGTGGTGAGTCGGGACGCGATTTCCAGCGGCAGGTCGGAGGTGCGCTGTGATCGGGATTCCCATTTGACGGGCCGGCGGAGGTTGGATCGTCCGTCGCTGCTGTGCACGTACTCGGCGTCGCCGGTGACGGTGCCGAAATGCACCCTGCCCTGGCTGACGGTGACGATGAGATCGCCCGGATGCATGCGGGCGAGAAACGAATAGAACTCGTCGACCTTCTCCTGCCGGACGGCGTACCCGGAGGATCGGTAGTCCTGCTCGACGAAGCCCTTCAGTTCGTCTCTGCTGATGTCGGGCTCGATGGCCCGGAGGAATTTCGCGGCGAGGGAGACGGTGCCCTTCTTGCGCCAGGTGGGCACCATGTCCACGCCGGCGACGTTCGATCCGTACACCCTCCACGCGTGGGTGATCTCGTCGGTCGGTGCGGGGTCGCTGGACAGCTTCCATTGCTCTACCCACGGCGATTGGTAGAAGTCGATTGCACCGCCGGTCGCTTCGACCGCCTTCGTGTGGATTTCATGGAGATCGACGTCGACGTCGTCCGTGGGCGGGTGGTCGAGGTACTGCGTGGCGAAGGCGTTGCGGATGCGTCGTCGATCGTCCGTGCTCACGATCGGCAGGTAGTAGTCGGGGAACGCGAGGAAGAGCAGCGATTGCTGCTGTACGAACTGGCCGGTCGGAACTGACCGCACTACGTGGCGGAATGCAAGCGGATCACCCAGTGCCTCGAGGCGTTGCTGTTCGGTAAGCGAGCGGAATACGCAGGCGACCTCGATGAGGTAGCTGAGTTGCTTCCACCGGTAGTTGTTGAACGCTTGCCCACCGTTGAACACACCGCCGCCCGCCAACGCCTGCTCGACGTCGGCGGGGAGTTGGACAGGATCGTCGGCCATGTCGAGGATCGACCGGACCTGCTGCACTTTGAGTTTGCCCCCGAGGTTGAGGATGGGGAGCACGTTGAGGATGTAGATCTCGGCGAACAGCTGAACGGCTTCGGGTGAGGAATCTCGAAGTTGAACGGACAGCTTGTCGAAGAAACTCCCGGCGCCCGCGTCGGGTCGCGCCACGTAGTCTTGTTCGAGTTCGGCGAGATGCTCGACCGTCCAGACGGGGCGGCCGGGGGTCAGGAGTGAACGACCCTGACCGAGGCCGACATCGACCAATCGTCGACCGATTCGTTCGACTGCGCCGGCGTCTTCATCGAAGGGCATGGGGCTACCTTCGCATATCGGGGCGACACGGTTGCATCGAGCTATGACGAGGATCACGCGGGGCCGATGAGCACGAGCTGAGGCTCTGCGAAGCAGTGATTGTAGGGTTCCGCCCGGAGGGGGTTCACATGGAATGTGAGACGTGGGGTGTCACTGAGATAGTTGCCGCGATTCGGGACGAGATCGCACGAGCACGGAGTGCCGACGACTTCGATGCCGACGCGGTGATCGAGAGGTTCGTCAAGGTCGATCCGCCGGGTCCGAGCGCGGCGTTCGACGGCTACATCGACACGATCTCCATTGCCGGTGTTCGCTCGTTCGGACCGAAGCAGACACTGCGGCCGTCACGCGGACTGACGATCGTGTACGGGGACAACGGGACCGGCAAGACCAGCCTCGTCGACGGACTCGAGCTCCTGATGGAGGGCGAAACGACTCGTCGTCGGTCAGGGGCGGGGACCACAGGTGAGGTAAAGGACGCAGCCAATATCCCGCACGTGAGGTCTGACGGTTCCTCGGGTGCTGACGAAGTGTGCGTCGCGGTTGCCTGGGCAGACGGGGCCGAGTCGAGTTCACTGCTGCAGTCGGCAACATGGGACGGAAAGTTCGGCCCGAGACCTGCTCGATCGCTTCCCGTGCAGGTTCTCGCGCGGCGTCGACTGAGGGAGCACCTCGTCGGATCAGGCAGCGACCGCGCCGAGCATCTCGGCACCGTGGTCGGTTTGATGCCGGCGATCGCGGTGATCAGGGGCGTTCGTGCGGGTCTGATCGACCACCAGAAGAACGACGAGGCGCCGTGCACGGCTTCTCCACTGGCACCCGTATACGAGTTCGTGGCAGCGCAGGGAATTTTCGACCGGATATCGTCGATGGAAGAACTCCGAAGTTGGGCTGTCGGACGGCTCGACGGCACCGAGAAGCCTGCGGCGGATCTCGACACACCTCTGATCAATCTGCTCGATTCCTTCCCCCGCGCTGAACTGGAGCAGATCCTCGGCCTGTGGGGAGAGGCTGACCCGATTGCGAGTCTCGAGCCTGCCGACACCGACGACTTGCTGACGATGCTGACGTTGTTCGTCGAGGTCGCGTCACCCGAGCGGCAGTGCCCTGCCTGTGAGAACGGGACCGTCACCGAGTCCCGTCTCGGTGACATCCGCGCCCGGATCGAACGCGAGACCGAACGCATCGAACGGGTCCGCCGTCGTGAAAGCCTGGTGAACCGTACCCGCAGCCTGCTGACGCGGATGGGTGAGGCAACCCGTGGGCTTCCTGAGCTTCCACTCGCCGGCGCCGACGCCGCGGCCGATACCGTACGCAACTTCCGCACTCGATGTGACACCTTGCGGCAAACACGGTCTGCATGGCTCCGAGCCGCCGCATCGATCCAGCGTGCACTCGATTCGGCATCTCGAGGTGGTGCAGCCGAGGTGGAAGCTTTACGCGCCACGACCGCGGAGTGGACGCTGACGGACCAGCGGTTTCGTATGGAACTGGACGAAGTCGAAACTTTGCGCCGCGATGCATTGAACGAGTTTCGAAACAGCTCTGCACCTGACGAGGTCTCGCTGAGGGCGATCGTGTCGCACGCCGAACAAATCTGGGCAGAACTGGAGCGGAAGCGGCGTGAGCAGTTCGAAAAGGACTGCCTGGGACGTGCGGCCGACGCGTTGAAGCGTCACGAAACGCGCGTCGTCGATGCCTTGTTCAACGAGTTGGCCGAACCCATCAACGAATGGCTCACGCTCCTGTCACCCGGCAACACTCCGAGCATTCGTTTGAAAGCGAAGGCAACCGCGGGACGTCCGGCATTGAGTGTGCTGGTTGCCGGTGAACCCCGCCAGGTGCATGCGGTGGGCCGGCTCTCGGACTCGCAGCTCGACATGCTGGGGCTCGCAGCACATCTGGCGTCGATCGAGCGACAGCAGCCTGGTGCAACGATCGTGATCGACGACCCCTCGGACATGCTGGACGGGACGACCCGAGCAAAATTGGCATCGGCGGGAATCGCCAGGCTCCTGGACGAAACGAACGGTGCCGCTCACCAGGTCATCGTCATGACCCACGACGACGCACTCGTGCGCGAACTGTGGGACGCGCACCGAGCGCGGCGTCCCGCAACACTGCAGTACTACATCGAGACCGAATGCGATTCGGCAGCCGACGACAGATTCGCGGTGGTGACACCACGGAACACAGCGACAGCCCTCGAACGTGCATGGGGCATTCTTCATGGAGATGGCGGGAAGAGTCACAACCTGTTGTGGTTCAGAGCCAGCCTTGCGACGAGTGTCCGGCAGGCGATGGAAATGCTGTGCAAGGACATCGCGGCGATCTTGGGCCCGAGCGGACTCTCCCGAACCGAACCGATCAGTGAGGACCGAACACACGGTGCCGTGAGCAAGGCAATCACGCCCGAACTTCGCCGGATGGAAGAAGCGTTCAGCGTTTGTGGCAACCCTCGACATTCCGAGGGGCGTCGAATTCTCGCGGAACTGTTGGATGTCATCGATTCGTCAAGGCCGCGGAGTCTCAATTCCGCGGCGCACGCCGATGTCGTCTCCCCGACGGTTGCTGTGTCGAAGACTCACCTGACGTCTCTCGGCAAGGTGGCGCAGTTGGTCGTCCCTCCCGCCGGAACGTCGCAATGTAGCTGGACCACGGATTCGGAACTCGCGAAGGCACTTCAGGAATGCCGAGAATGCAATCGACCGGTGGGTTCGTGACACCGACCCTCACTGCTGGCGGGCGATCGGGAGCCGCTCCCGAAGTGTGCTCCAGGCGATGCGGATGTGGTCCTCCGTGAAGGTGCGGCGCTTGCGCGGTGTCCACTCGTGGACGAGGGACACCGTGCGCTGCCAGTCGTCTGCAGCGGCCGGGTCCTCGGTCATCACCCAGTGCACAGTGGCGAGCAGTTCCATGCTGTACATCGACTCGAAACCGTCGATCAGCTCGAGGACCCGCTCGACCCGCGCGGCCGTGTCGGGATGCCCGGTGAGGACACCGGTGGCCTCGTCGACGGCGTCGGGAAGCACCCGGATCGGGTCGGCGTCGAGAACTCGGGCGGTGCCGTCGCCGTAGCCGGTGAGGAAATGGCCTTCGACGCGGTCGAGGACGTGCCGCAGGTTGTCCGCGTACGGGCCGTACAGGTTCTTGGCGTATCGCAGGTTCAACGGTTCGCCGAGGACTTGCAGGAAGTACATGAGCCTCTGTGCTTCGATGGGTGTCGAGCCGAGTGCGACACCGTCATATCGGTCGAGGAGGGTGACGAGGGCGGCATATCGGGTACTCATCCGCATATCGGGGGCAGTTCCGCGCTCAGGATTTAGTGTTCGGCATGTGCTTGTGCGGTCCGTAGAATCCGACATGCATCGTGCAAGTGGTGTTGTCGAAGTGGAAGTAGATGCGAGGCGCGAGATTACCGCCGCCGGTGGCAATCTTGATATGGGACTCCATGAACAGCTGACCTGACGGATCGACATCTGTGGAAACCGGCAGGATCCGACATTGCTTGAGCTTGCTGTTGTTGCGTACGGTTGCCGATTCGTTCATAGCTAGCTTCTTTGGCGACGCCTTCCACGCCACTGGGTTTCCGGAGTTGAGGCACCATTCGTAAAATCCTCCCTTGTTCCACCCTTCCGCGGTAGCAGTGGCGAACGCGTGGAGTGATTGGAAAGCCAGCCAGGACAGGTTGCCCCACGAGCCTGCGTTGACGGTGCTGTCGAGGACCTTCAAATCTCGAAGTGCTGTGTCGGGAATAACCAGGCGATCGGACAGGTGGGTACGTGCAAACTGTGCCGCGGTCGACGGGTTTGCCGCTGTGGCGGGAAGCGTCGGATTGCTTCGGTCGGCGAACGAGTCGTGTCCACCCAGCTTCGCGAGTTGTCCTTCCAGGTAGCTGATGTGGCGTGCGAACTTCTCTGCCTGTGTGATCGCATGTAGTCGGTCTTCCAACGCCTCCTCAAGGTCGAGTGCTTGAGCCTGCGCATCTTCATCGGCTTGCCGGAGATGCTCGCGGAGCGCGGCATTCTCGTCCTCTGCCGCCCGCAGTTGGGCGTCCGCGTAGTCGAGAAGCTCGGCGTCTGTCGCCGAGCCGGTCGAAAGCTGGTCGAGAAGTGCTTTCGCAATGGTGAAGGACGTCGGGGGCCTTCGCACCGAGGAGACCGGGCCGAGGGTGCGGCCAGCGATATCCGCAGCGGTATTGCGGTGGGTGAGATAGCGGTCGGCGGTGACGTAGCGGTGCCGCCACCCGTCGGAGCTACTTGCCGGGTCGAGGTCCTTGAGGTAAACGCGGAGGGCTCCGCCCCACAGGCCGTGGCTCTCAGTCAATGCCTCGGTGAGTGCGCGCGCTGCAGCCCCGTCGACGGAGACGACGTTCGCGATGCCAGCGACAGCGTACGTTGCGGCCTGCACGATTTGGCCGAACGTTACGTTGTCGGGAAGGTTCTGGTTGGCGCTGATGCTATTGTGCAAAACCACATACGGTGTCGTGCGATCGAATCGGGACAGCTCCTCCGCGAGCTGTTCACCGGCGTCTGCTCCCTGACGGAATTCCGGTCGAACGAGGATCCGGTCATTGCCAATGCGGGGATTCTCTCCCGACTGAAGGAGATCACGGGTCAGGACAGGGGCTTTCGGGGCCAGGCTGCGGATGTCGACCTCACCCACAACCTCTACGTCGATCCATATCCAGGCGGTGCCGGTCCGGTCTCCGTTGGGTCTGGGCGCCTCCTGCCAGGTGCGGACCGTTGTATGCCAACGTTGCCCGCCGGAGCGGGTTTCGATGAACTGGGCGCGGTACGCGTCGATAACCGGGCCGCTCGCATCGCTGGCATATTCGGTGTGGATGTCGATGTCGACGCGCTCGCTACCACTAGTGATCGTGGTGTGGACGGTTCCGCAGATCGGCACCGCATCAGGTACGTGCTTCTTGTCATTGACCCATGATTCGAACACCGATGCCGCAGTGGTACACACCGAGTCGAGGTCGTCTTGCCAGATGGCGCGGTACACGAGCGACATGGTAAATCCCTTCGGGAAGAGTGCCGGTGCGGTCGAGTGTAAACCAGGGTTACCCGGTGACGTTCGAAACCGACATGGCGTCGTACGCCTCCAGGATCAGCCGCTTGGTGCGGTATTCGCCGAACGCCGCCTCATCCTTGCGCTTGACGATGGGGAAGGTGTCCATGATGTAGTCGACGTCGTCACGCTCGATGCCGTAGAGATGGAAGAACGCGGCGTCGAGTTCGGCGCGAACCTTGGCTCGGGACTCCATGTTCCAAGGGGTCTGCGGTGTGCAAGCGCCAAGATCTTGGGCAAGGGACTGCATTTCGTGATTGTCGATCACAAGCTCGAGCACTCGCTCGGTAATCCATTCTGCAACGGATTTCTCGGTCCAGGTCGGGATCGAATTGGCGACGTGTGGTGGGATCATCGGTAGTTGACGCATCGTGAAGTATTTCAGATGCGTACCACCGACCTTCTGGCGGGCAACAAAATCGAATGCGAAGCTGTTGAAGTTGGCGAGTAGGACCGGTGCTGCTTCCGGGGGATCGCAGAACGCCAGGAGTGTCCCACCCTCAGGTGAAGCGTGGTTGCCGCTGATCGTTGCGATGCACGTACGCTCATCCGTGCTTCGGCAGATGTCACGCCAACCGAGAAGCCAGTCGTAGCTCCACTTCTCCTCGAGTTTGGATGCAACATCGTCTTCGCTCACCCAGTACCGGGGTATGACGACGAAGTCCGGGTCCTGTTTCTCCTCCAGGGTGACATCGCGAACGGTGCCGTCCCGCTCGTAGGTCGCCCATCGGTGATCGTAGTGATGGATCATCTTCGCTTCATACAGCGGCAGCATCGCCTCGACGTCGGTGGTCACGTTGTTATCTCCTGTCCGTCCGGGGTGTCGATATCGGTGGGGGACTCGTAGGGAACGCCAGTGGCTCGTGCCTCGGACATGGCGTCGTAGATCTCCAAGATCAGCCGCTTGGTGCGGTACTCGCCGAACTCGGCTTCGTCCTTGCGCTTGACGATGGGGAAGGTGTCCATGATGTAGTCCACGTCGTCGCGGTCGATGCCGTAGAGGTGGAAGAAGGCTGCGTCGAGTTCTGCGCGCAGAATGGACCGGCGAGTGCTCAGATATTGGCCGGTGAGCGCGGCAACACGCGCGTCGATCCATGGGAGTGGGTACGACGCAGAGGATGCGAACGCGCGAGGGGTGGGTATCGGCAACTGCTCGAGGTACCCGTAGGTCATGTGGGTACCGCCGACCTTTTGCCGTGCCACGTAGTCGAATGCATACGATGTCCACGCGCTTTGCAGCGGCGCCGTAGGTCCGGTATGGAATGCAATCGGCATCGTGTGCCCTACTGCGGTGCAGGGGAATACGGATGCGATCATCGTTCGTTCGTCGGTGCTACGGCAGATGTCGCGCCAGCCGAGAAGCCACGAACCGTGTGAACGACCCTCCAGCCGGTCGTCGACCAGGTCCTCGCGAACCCAATAGCGCGGCATGACGGCGAACGTTGGATCGGCCTTCTCCTCGGGAGTGACGAGGCGTGTAGTGCCGTCGGGTTCGTAGGTTGCCCACCGGTAGTCGAAGTGATGAATCATCTTGGCCTCGTAGAGCGGGAGGAATCGGTGTGTGTGTGTGTGTGTGTGTGTGACGAACATGCGTTCGAATATATTGCCGTTGAGCACCCAACCGTCGGCTTCGAGCTCCTCGCGGGTGTGGAAGAGATGCGAATCGCTGGTCATGTTGAAGAGGCCCTGCATGAACGTGATTCCCCAGGGATTTCCGTTGGGGTCACCCTCGCGGATCAGGATGGGAACTCGCCTGTAGATCCCGAGGGTGATTTCCGCATCGCGCCGTGTGCGGAACACCGGGCAGGTCCCGGTGTTCGGGTTCAGAAGCTTGATCTCCTCCGGGGTGAGTGTGAACCGGGTGTTCGGGCGCTGGAGGTCGGTGGGGTCGTGCGCGAAGAACGCGAAGTCGGCACGAGCCTCGTGAGTTGTACGTCCGGCGAGCGTGAGGAGACAGAATTTGAAGCTGCGGTGAACCCCATCGAACAGTGGTCGTGCATTCTCGAAGTCGTACAGACTCGCGATCGCGCCGGTCTCCACGAGATCCTTGAAGAAGAACTGCGTTGTCGCGTCCGTAGCGATACCGGTTGGCAGGATCATGCCGAATCGGCCACCGCCTGAGATCAGATCTCGTCCCGATTCGGCGAAGAGCGGGTCGGTCTTTATGCGTCCGCGTCCGGTCAAAGGATAGCGACCGGAATTGGCGGCAAAATGGCGGAACCCGTCGATGTGCCGCTTCTCGGCGGCGTATGCCCGGTGGAGTACGGGGTTCTTTGCAGCGAGGTTCACGATCAACCGTTTGCGTTTCGCGCCGGCGGCGGCCGCGATCTCGGGGTCGCGAGGGGCGAAGTACTCCTGTTCCTTCAGCTCGACGTGCTCCCACGGCGGGTTGCCCAGCACCGCGGAGAACCCACCGGCCCACCCGGTCGCCGCATTCAAGGTGTCACCCGCCCGCGCCTCGGTGGGGAACAGATGCGGGAACTCCAGATGCCAATGGAAGAAACGATATTCCGCGGACAGACGCTCGATCTCCGCGACTTGGGCCGAGTCGAGTGCATTGCTGCCCTCACGCAACGCGACGATCGTCGAATGCGTCACCGGACGCGGCGCATCCACCTGCATCGGCCACACGAATGCCGCACACCACGCGTCGGCGGCCAGCCTGGCCCGCCGATACTCGTCCGAATCCGTGTACGCCTTCAAGCGCTGCCGCTGCACATGCACATCGGCCAGCGACAATGCATCGGCCCCGACCACCCGTTCCACGACCTTCGCGAGCCCGGTGTTCGCGGTGATCGCGTCACCCAGATCGAACAGATTGCCCTGCCCCTTGCGTTCGGCCTTGTTCGCGCGCGTCGTCTCGGTGGCGATCGTCTTGACGTCACCCTCGATCGGTTTGAACGCCGCGTCCGGAAGCCCGTCGGCAAGCAACGCCGGGGTCGTACCGATCAAGGTGTTTCCCACCTTGATCTGTGCATCCAGGTAGGTGAGGGGACGGCCCGGTTCGATCGCCTCCATCCACAGCGACACCTTCGCCAACTCCGCGGCCAGCGGATTGACATCGACGCCGTAGATGCACGTCGACACCACCTCCCGCATCGCCGCGCGCACCTGCTCCGGTGCCGGCTCGGGATCACCCGTGCGGATCGCAGCGACCCGTTTCGCGATACGCCGCGCGGCACCCACCAGGAAATGCCCACTGCCACAGGCTGGGTCGCACACTGTCACCGCGAGAAGTGCCTTCACTTGGCCTTCGGAGTCGTTTGCGGACTTCACGGCGTCGTCGAGCACCGGATCCAGGGCGGTGTCGAGCAGCGACTCCACCAGCGAGGTCGGCGTGTAGTAGGAACCGGTGTCCTTGCGTTGATTGCCCGACGTGATGTCGAGGGTGTAGGTCTTCGTCGCCGGATCCCACTGCGGCACGAACTCGAGCAGCGCCTCGTAGATGCTGCCCAACTCCTCCGCCCCGAGGTTGCGGTAGTCCACCACCCGCAGCACTCCGGACTTCGGTTCGCGTACCAGCGACAGCGACCGCACCGCCGTCATCAACGCATCGTTGGACAGCTCGCACTCGGTGAGGAAATCCAGCTCACCGGCGTCGAAGAGGCCGCCGATACCGGGAACACCCAGCTCCGGCAACCCGGCTTCGCTGCCGAGCCCACCCCACACCAGCGTCAACGCCTTCCATCGGTCGCCGTAGCGGCCACCGCGGCGTCGGCGTGCCGCCCGGCGCAATCGATCGGTCGAAAAGTACGACATGTACCGCTGCCGTGCGGTGGGATCGGCGGTGGGATCGAGCAGCGCCCCGCGATCCTCGGCTACGAACGTGAACAGCAGCCGGTACACCACGCGCAGCAGCGCGTGGTTGACGTCCGACACCGAGATGCGGCCGTCGGCGAGATCGTCGCGGAGCTGCCCGTTCGCCGGGTGGGTGAGGAATCCACGGCCCAGCGTGCGCAGCGCATCGACCACCCCGTCGCGCAGTAGATTCAGTGCGCGCGAACCGTTCTCGACCGATTCGGTGCGCCACTGTTCGATGCGGCACGAGGCCGGGCCGATCTCGTCGTCACGGGTCTCGAGACGCGACACCTGACACATCGTGTACAGGAGCAGGAAGTCGGCGAACAGATCACCGTCGAAGATCGCTTCGAGATCGAACTCGACGTACGCGGACCCCACGAGCGATGTGGAATCACGCAGCAGCCGAAGCACCTGGCCGTTCGACAGGAACGCCCACAGGTGGTCGTCGCTGCGGTTCAGGAGTTCTTGGACCATCGACTGCGGCGACGACCCCGCCGCACCCGCCACACCTTTGGTGCGGGTGTCGAGCGCGGTATTCCATCCGAGAAGATGGATCGGCACCGACTGCCACGTGTGCGAGACGGGGAAGGACTGCCCGTCGACAGTGATACCGCCGCGTCCGGTGGTGGGGACACGCCCGTAGCCGAGCTGATCGAACAGCACCAGCAGGAAACGATCTCGCGTCAAACCTGCGGTGGGGGAGTCCGAGGGCAGTTGCGCCAGCGCGTCCCGGTATCCGGTCCACGCCCCGCGCAGATACGCCCACACACGGTTCGCCGCGTCGCGCACCGTCTCTCCGGTGGCGAGGTGATAGTCCTTCGGCGACAGGGTGATTCCCGACGGATCGTTCCCCGCCGCGAGCTGGGACGGCAGATCGGCGGGCAGGAGCCCACCTTGAATCCGGACGCCGACGAACGAGACGTCACTCATTTGCTTCCTCCCGCCTGCGGCACGAACACGAACACACCGAGAACATCGGCGCCCGCCTCCGGCGTCACCTTCAATCCGCGCACGATCTCCGACGACGCCTGACGTACCCGCCGGTGCGCAGCGGACATGGTGTCGGCGAGATGCCTGCCGTGCTCCTCCAGGTGCGGTCGCAGGTCGTCGAGGCCGTCCAGTACCCGCGCAAGGAACTGTTCTGCTTGCTGCGGAGGCACATTCCCGGTCGGCGATGCACCGAGCAGGCTCGTGGCGGTATCGGCGGCGAGCCAGTGCGCGCGGTCGGGAGCGCCCTGGAAGGCAAGAGTTGCGACGTCCTCGGCGACGAGCTGGCGGGTACCGCTACGCGACGGCAGCGTCATATGGAACCGGTAGCGCGTCACCAACAGCGTCGTGCGGGTGGTCACCGTATCGGTGCGGATCACCGCGCAGCGCCGCGCGGGTCGCAGTGCCGCGTCCAGTGCGGTGTCCAAGGCGGATTCGAGCACGTACTGCGCGATCGCCTCGACGGACGCGTCGGTGCGGGTCAGCACCGCTTCGCCGCGCCCGACCGGAAGATCGTGGGCAAACGGGAGCGGATCCTTCCGGCCGGGAGGCAACGCGTCCTGCAGGCCCGGTGGGAGCGGCCCGAGTGTCGCGGTGAACCCGTCAACGGCCGGCGACACCGTCGAGCGTAGTGCCCTCAGTGCGTGCTCGACACACTCGGCGACTTCCGTTCGTGTGCCGAGGGCAGCGCGGGCCGCCCCCACCTCGGCCGATACTTCCTCCGGTTTGATCGCGTGCTGCGCGTACTTCGTCTGGGCCTGCTTCTCACGGTCGGCGGCGGACTGCCACTCCTCGTAGAGGGCGTTCTGTTTCTCCTGGACACCCAGATCGAAGGTGAGCTGCTCGGCGTCGTGACCGCGCAGCAGCAGTCCCTCCATCAACGCTTCGACCACCGCCGCATTGTTGTCCGGCACCGGCACCGATACACCCGTGGCCTTGCGGATGGCCTCGTGCTTACGCAACAGGACTTCCAGGACGATCCCGTCGATCTGATTGTCGCGCCCGTACAGGGTGATCGCACGTACCTGATCCGCGCGCTGGCCGAACCGGTCGACACGACCCTCACGCTGTTCGTGGCGAGTCGGGTTCCACGCCAGGTCGTAGTGCACCACCGCCTGGAAACTCTCCTGCAGGTTCACGCCCTCGGACAGACAATCGGTGGCCACCAGGACGTGGCGACCCTCGGTGGCGGTGAGCTCGCCGATCCTCGCGATCCGTTCGTCCGGCGGCAGTGTTCCCGTGACGGCCCGGACCGCAACGTTCTTCCCGAGTGCCTTGTCGAGATGATCGGCCACGTATTCGGCGGTGTCGATGAAGCGGCAGAAAACGATCGGATCGCAGCCCTCGGCGAGGAGCTTCTTGATCTCCTTCGTCAACGCCGTCAGCTTCGCGTCGGCCTTGCCCTCCAGGGTTTGCGCATCTGCCAGAAACCTGCGCAGACGCCGTTCGGTCGCGGTTGCACTGTGCTCACCGGCATCGGCACCGGGGGTGGTGTCGGCGGATTCCACGGACTCGTCGTCGCCGTGATCGAGCACGATCGCCCGGCCGATCGCGTCGGCCTCGTCTGCGGTGCCCGCTGCTGCCGACGCTGCGCGGGTCCGTAAAGTCTGCGCAGCCGCGCGCGGCGACGACGCCAACGCCCGCAGCAGGGCAAGTGCCGACCACCAGTTGACCCGTTTGGTCAGCTCCCCGTCACCGGTGCGCACCGATTCCCGCGCGTACTCGAGGACCTTGTCGAACAGATCCCGGTACTCCGGCGACAGCGTGTAGGAGACTTCTTTGGTGAGACGATCCTTCGGGAACGGGGTGTCCTCGTCCAGGTACCGGCGGATATCACCGCGACGACGCTGAACGAAATGCCGGGCCAGGGTCTCGCGCCCCTTCCGGGTCTCGAGGTTCACCGTCTCCAAGGCAGGGTCGAGCAGACCCAGTAGGTTGCGGAAGGACTCCTCCTTGCCGCTGTGCGGGGTGGCGCTCGCAAAGATCATGTGCCGCTTCGGGTCCTGCGCGAGATCACGGATCAGCTCGTAACGCTGGGTGCGGCCCGATCCGCCCTGCCCGGCTGCCGTCACGCACGTGTGCACCTCGTCGACGATCACCAGGTCAGGGCACGTGCGGAGGAACTCGTGGCGACGACGGGAGTTCTTGATGAAATCGGTCGACACCACCGTGATCGGATAGCGTTCGAAGATCGATTCGGTGCCGATCCGGCCACGTTCGAGCCGACGCACCGTCGACGGCAGCACCAGCTCGGCCTCCAGCCCGAACTTCTCGCGCAACTCGAACTGCCACTGCTCGGCCAGCGCCGGGCTGCACAGCACAACGAGTCCACGCGCCTCACCGACCGCGAGCAGTTCGGCGGCCACCAGACCCGCCTCGACGGTCTTGCCGATGCCCACGTCGTCGGCGATCAGAAGCCGCACCACATCCTGGCGCAGCGCCATCATCAACGGGACCAGCTGGTAGGCCCGCGGCTCGACTGCGATCGACGCGAGGCAACGGAACGGGCCGGCAGTGGAGCGGAACCCGATCCGCAGCGCCCCGGTGAGCAGGCGTGCGCTGAAATTGTCGCCCAGATCGTCCGGGGTCGGCGGCGGGAACGTCGCGGGCGTGACACCTTCGCTGACGAGTACTCCGGCGATGTCGTCGTCGAGACCACCGAGGGGACGCAACACCAGGAAGTCATCGGTGCTGTCGGGTAAAACCACCCATTCACGCCCGCGGGCGGTGACCAGATTGCCGGGAGCGAACCCCATACTGCCTACTTCCTTCCCTCACCGAACACGTAACTGTGCGAGCGCAGCACGCGCAACCAGTCGTCGCCGACACCGAGACGCACCACCGACCAGCCGAGATCCATCAGATCGTCCTCCGCGGCATCATCGCGTCCTGTACCGGGGGGTTCGTCGTCGACGAACACGACAGTGGGTCCGTTCTCGCTGTGGAAGACGAAGTCGGCCGAGACCGGACCGATGGTTTCGTGTACGCCGTCGGGGAGGACGAACCCGTGCTCCATCAGCAGTGCGATGAACATCCGGTCCGCCTCGGAACGGCATCTGCCGCGCAACGCGTCGGCAGAGTCGCCGAGATCCCCGTCCGTCGCGACGAGTCGAGTGCCGCCGGCGGCCAATTCGAGCAGCAACCCGCGCACCGCGTGCCGATCGATCCGCTGATGATCCGACTGGTTCCCATACGAGAGGAGGCAGTCATAGCATGCCTTCTCGCACCGTTCGCTCGCACCGTCGGCGTGCCCGAGATCGATGCCGTCCACATCGAAATGCGCGATCTGCAAAGCGCGGCGCGCGGCGCGCGACAATGCATCCGGCTCGCTGTGCAATCGACGCAGCACCCCGGCGCCACCTTCCGCGGACTCGGTGAACAGCATCCGGGCACGCTCCTGCATGTCGGGCATCGCCTCGCTGGACAGCTCCGAATCCTCGAGCTGGAACTCGGCCTCGATACCACGCTCGAGTGCATAGCGCAGTGTGGTCGCGACAACCTCGTCGACCGCGTTCACCAGACGCAGTACCGCGATGTTGCGGGTGTCCTCGACGAACGGGATGACCTTCTGCTTCGTCGGGGCGTCGGCTGCGTCCTCGAGGTCGTCGTCCTGCGGGGTGGTGTCGGTGGCGTCCTTCTCGCTGAGCCAGTTCCCTTTGACGGTGTCGAGCCAGTAGCCCAGGTCGTTCGGGTTCTTCCGCCGGCGTCGGCCCAGATTGGTGACCCGCACCACGGCCGTGTCGCCGTAGGTGAGGGATGCGATCGGGTGGTCGTCGCCGACGATTTCGGCGTCGATACGGCTCAGTCGCGTACCGGACTGACTGAACCGGAACGATGTTTCGAGCTCGAACCCGGCACGGCGGCGCTCTTCCTCGTCCGACGAGATCCGTTCACGTCGGCGGGTGAACACCGTCTGCATCCGCATCAGGTTGTAGCGCGGAACTCCCAGCGGCACACCGCAGTTCTCACACACATCGATTCCGGGCTGTCGGACATGGTGGTATCCGCATTCCTCACAGCGCCGGGCGTCCTGCAGATCGACGGTGCCGACACCACCGGAGGCCATCGGGACCTGTACGCGCCGCACCTCGTAGCGGGCACCCTCGTGGTAGATCAGGGCGCCGGGGCCGAACTCACTGATCGCAAGGAAGCGGGGGCGCTGTAGATAGTCACCGCCGTCCATGCCCGTGCCCGCCGTGCGGACACCGGGAATGTAGGCGGCCAGAGGGAGTCTCGGGAAGCTGTAGCCGGGCAGGAATCCTTCGGATGCGAAGTACCTGTACGTGTAGAAATCCGAATGGCCGTGGTCGGAATCCTCGTTGCGCAACAACCGGAGTTGGCTCTCCGCTTCCCGTCGGCGAGATTCTGCTGCTCTGCGTGCATTGGGGGAGACCGAGGTGTCGAGGACGATCCGGTTCTGTTCCTGCTGGTCGGCCAGTGCCGCCCGGTACAGTTCGCGCCACCGGTCGCATGCGCGGTCGAACGAGTGAGGAGCCGATTCGATCACGGACTCGGCCCATCCGTCGTGCCACCACGCCGACGCGCGCAATTCGTCGCGAAGAGGAGCAACGATCGACTGTGTGCGGTCGGTAGCACGCTTGATGGTGTCCTTGTCGGCGAGGCTGCGCGCGAGATCGGGGAGCACGGGCATGCCGTCCGCATCGAGATCGAGAAGCTGCGGCAGCCGGGTGTGTAGGTTCGCGCCGGTCTCGGCCAGCCACAATGCGTGCAGATGCGACGCGAGCAGAGATTCGTTGGTCAGGTCGAGTCGGGGCGCCGCGACCGCCCCGGCGACCATGTCGCGTGAACGTCGGAAGTAATACTGGTCGTGTGCGTTGCCGGTGGCGCAGTAGGTGACCACGAGTGCGGGTTGGCCCGACCGACCGGCTCGACCGCTGCGCTGCGCGTAGTTCGCCGGGGTCGGCGGTACGTTACGCAACCCGACAGCATTGAGGCTCGCGATGTCGACGCCGAGTTCCATGGTGGGGGAGCAGAACAGAAGCGGGAGATCCCCGGAACGAAAACGGTCTTCGCGGTCCTGACGGTCGAGTTGATTGACCTGTGCCGTGTGCTCGCGTGCCTGCAGACCCGCGAGCGTCATCGCGGTGTCGCGGTAGAGGTCGCGAAAGAACGGATTGATGCGGGTTCCCCGCTCCGGGTCGACGCTCATCCGCAGGGGAGACGGTGCTGCGGTGCGCCCGTCGCCCGCTGTCCAGATCAACGCCGATGCCTTCAACCGGTAGCTGAGGCCGTCCTGTTTCGGAAGATCGATCTTGGTGAGCAGACCGGTGCGTGCGAAGACGGCGAGGAGATGTTCGATGATCTGCTGAGCATCGGCGGTATCCAGAGCCGAGCCGTCCGGGTTTCTCAGGCCGCTGCGCTCCCGCAGATACCGGCCCAGCGCCGACCGGCCCGTCAACCGGACCTCGGCACGGGGGCGCCCGGGGGATCCGGTGCGGGTGGACACCGCAGCCAGCTGCGGGGCCGGCTCCCTCGGTGGCATAGACCACAACCCCGTCAAATGTTGCTCGGACTGGCGGCGTAGCCGGGTGTGCCCGTCCTCGGTGAGACAGAAGACATCGATGGCGAGTTCACGCCGGAACTCGTCCAACACGATCCGGCCCAGATCCTCGCGCTCCCCGGGACGTGCATCACGCAGCGCCGGTGGACACCCCGTCCACAGGTCGGTGTCGGCGGCGATCTCCGACAGCGACTCGTAATCGATACGCAGCAGACCGGTCTGCTCGAGATTCGGCATCGTCACCCGCCACCCGCGCTGCAAATCCGAATAGAGGCGATACTCGATGAAATCCTTGAACGCGCGCTGCGCCGAGGCGCGCGGCCCGTACACCGCGTCGGGGTGCTGCGCATAGTCGGCGAAGTCCAGACCCAATGCTTCAACCACACGCTGAGCGACATCGTCGTGACGGAGAGGTGACGTGCTCACCGCCCGATAGACGGCACCTCGCAGCTGGGTGATCTGCACGAAGTCGTTGAAATGCCCCGCCTGTAGGCTCGCATCCTGCCGGTTGTCGACGAACGTCAACAACTTGCGGGCGTCGTCGTCGAGTTCGTCCAGCGGCAGTTGCTTCAGTGCCCGCACGATCGCTGCGCTGATCACCGAGACCGCCGAACTACGCCCTTCCGCGTCCAGCGTCGACAGTTTCCCGAAGTCGGTGCCACGAGTCTGCTCGTAGGACACCTTGCACCGCAAACAGAATCGGAACGGGGCCGGGACATATGCGGCGGGGAGGCCGTCAGGGGATTCCGTACCGGACACGTCGACCCGCACCAGGCGCGGCTGATACTTGCGCAATCGGTCGAGCACCTGCCCGTCCGAGAGCCACGACTCGGGGAAGCGGCCCTCGGCCAACGGGTCGGTCGGCCACGGCTGGTCCGCGGACACGTACAGGTAACCGTTGGCGTCGTCGCCACCGCTGGCATCGCGGTCCCGGCGCGGACGATAGCGGATCGTACCGTCCTCGTTGGTGAGCGCCACCACCAGGTACTCCTGACCGCATTCGCGGCAGAACGCCAACGGCATCAGTGCCTTGTCGGCATCCCCGGGCACCGACACCTGGTAGGTCGAGGTGACGTGGCGCCGATCCTCCGGCTCGATCGACACGTATACCGTGTCGCCCTTCGAGAAGAACTGATGCAGCCGGAACGCGAACAACGGTCGGTGGGTCTCGGGATGCTGCACCGATGAACCCGCAAGCAGTGTGGCCCGGATCGCCTGGTCGCAGTCGTCGACCGTGCATGCCGTCAGCTCCGCGAGCTGGGCTGCCGACTCACGCACCCGGGCGGGTTGCTGTCGCACGATCCGGCCCGTTCCGGGTTCTTCGTCCAAGCCGAAGGTCGACTCGATCCACGTGGCGAGCGGGGATGCCGCCAGTGCGTCGTAGTCGCCGCGGGCACCGCCGCGTCGAACATCGGCGGTCAGACCCGCGGCATCTGTCGAGTCACCGCAGGTGGCGCGGTCGAGGGTTTCTCCGATGACCCGGTCGGCGGTGACGTCGGCACCGAAGATCTGTGTTGCCACCTGCGCGACCACAGTGCGCTGATCGTCGACGGTGCCGACACTGGCCATCGTCGCCGACGTCCCGAC
This sequence comes from Rhodococcus yananensis, assembly GCF_020515525.1. GTDB lineage: Bacteria > Actinomycetota > Actinomycetes > Mycobacteriales > Mycobacteriaceae > Rhodococcus > Rhodococcus yananensis. Next base: position 5,022 of record NZ_JAIYEP010000029.1, on the reverse strand, counting down.
GCACTGCAGCTCCGGCGACAGACATGCGTCGCGGACCCGGCGCACCAACATCGCGACGTCCGCTCCCTGCCGCCCCCGGTAGGTGTGCAACTCGTCGAGGACCAGGAACTGCAGGCCGCGCGCGGCCTGCACGAGGCGTCGTCGTTCCTCGGGACGAGTGAGCACCAGTTCGAGCATGACGTAGTTGGTCAGCAGAATATCGGGTGGATCGCGCAGGATCCGTTCGCGTTCCTCGCCCTTCTCCTGACCCGTGTAACGGGCAAACGTCACCGGTTCGGCGCCGGGTGCATACCCGTACCGGAGAAACTTCTCGAGTTCACCGACCTGGCTGTTCGCCAACGCGTTCATCGGGTAGACGATGATCGCCTTCACCCCGGGGCGGCGCTCCGGCATTCGCAGCACCCGATCGACGATCGGAATGATGTACGCCAGCGACTTGCCCGATCCCGTTCCTGTGGTCAGGACATACGACAGGCCCGTGTGTGCGGCTTCCACGGCCTCACGCTGGTGCTTGTGCAGGGTGATTGCGCGACTGCCGCGGTCGGCCGGGTCGGCCTTCGGCCGGAAGATCCGTTCACACTCGGGGTGCAGCAGCCCTTCGGTCACCAGATCGCCGACCGCGCCGCCGCGGGCAAAGAGAGGGTTGAGCGCCAACCACGGTTCGGGCCATTGCTCGCCACGGGCGATCAGCTCGTCGACGTGTTGTTTCAGCCGAGGATCGCGCACGTCGACAGAAGCGGTGGTGAAGGAGCGGTAGTCGTCGACCACCTGTTCGTGCACGTCGAAGATGTCCATCTTCTACCCGTCGGCTCGCGTCGCGTATCGGGGACGTGAGGCACCGGCGGCGGTGGCTACACACCGCGGGGGTGAACAGGTCATCGTTCGTTGCTCCTGGTGTCGATCGGTTCTATGAAAGTAGACGAATGAGGCGTCCGGGGCATGACCCCCCTCCGGCCGTACAGCACATCGAGCATTCTGTGCTGTCGATTACAACAGCAGGCCGACGAAACGGACGTGAACGGTCGAGATAAGGGGGGATATCGGAGGAACTCGCGTCTGTTTCCACAGGGCGGCGCCCACGTCACCGCGGCCCCACCTCCGGGCACGGCCACCGCATGCCGTCGGCGTTCCAGTCCATCGGCGACACGCCCACCGGCAGCGACCGCCGCACCACGTTGAGGCGCGAGTACTCGTCCACCGGAACGATCACCGCATTGCCGTACGTGATGGTCCAGCGCGCCGGTACGAGTATCCACTGATCGGGTTGGACGGCGATCGTGCGCAGGCATTCGTATCGATATCGGAATCGGTGGGTGGGGTCGACGCCGAGCGCGGTCGCTTTCACGAGGTTCGACGGAATGGCAAGGGGATCGGCTGTTTCGAGCACCACCGTGTTGTCGGTGTCCCACAGTCCGGCGGCCTTCTCGACGGCTCGCGCCTCCCCGTATGCGGTGGCATAGATGTTCGCACCCCAGAACAGTGCGAGAACGAGGGTGGCGGCGCTGAACAGCAGGGTGAACAGTTCCGCCGACGTCGCGTAGCGTGGTGCGTCGCCCGAGCGGACCTTCGTGAGGACCTCCGTCCCCACGGCGACGAGAACAGCACCCGATCCCAACGCCACCGGAATGAGTGTCGCGTTCACCTCGGGGCTCGCGACACCGCTGATGAACCACACCGACAGTGCGGTCAACACGATGCCGGTCGCGGTCACCGCCCATCCCGCGCGCCGGATGTGCCGTGAACGAAGGCGCGTGCGGAGCGCTCGTCGCCCGTAGGCGACCACCCACAGTGCGATGCAGACCGTCGCGGGGAGGACGACGAGCAGCGGAAAGAGCACGGCGACGCTGCCCAGCACGTAGTACTGGGTGGTGAAGCCGAGGGCGGACGCACCGATACCGAAGTACTCGAAGTATGCGTACGTCGACACCGCGCCGAAGTAATAGCACAACGCGGTGATCAGTGTGGTCGGTGCGACGATCGCGGCGACCACCCCGAGCCACTTGTTCATCGGAACCTCCCGAGTCGGTGGAAGCTTCAGCCCGACGAGGGTGCGCCCACGATGTCGGTGGGCGGATCGATGGTGAGGTCGACGGGAGGATCCGCGGGCACCGTCGGCTGCGGCCCCACGGGCACAGGTGTGGGGAGCAGGGCGATCGTGGGTCCGGTCGGTCCGAAGTCGCCCGGTTGCGGTTGCGAGCCCACGTCGATCGTCGGTTCCGGTTCGAGGGATCGAAGTGGGGTGATCGGGTCGGTGGGCACGGATGGCTCGTGCGGTTCGATGGATGGGGTGTCCCGTGCGGGAGGGGGAGCAGCGGTGGTGTCGCAGCCGGACACGAGCAGCGCCGCAGCGAGCATTGCCAGACCACAGGGGGTGTAGCGGTGAGTCCGGGTGTTCACGGTGTTCTCCCGGTCGGGTCGAGTGGGATCGTGGGCTCGTCCTCTCACTGTCCGTCGCTGCACCCGGGGCTGCATGCGTAGTGCGCTACCCGACCGCCCGGTGGACGACCGACGCCACCGTCGCGGACCGACCGGTTCTGCCCGCGATTCGGCCGGGACCGTGCGGTGCGCGGCGGTACCGTTGACGACGTCGGGGAGCGTTCCGGAAGGGTTCATCGCGAGCGAGGAGTCCCCATGCGTCGTTCGACTCCCGGAGTGTCCGTCCGAGTTCTGTTGACCGCGGTCGTCTCGACGGTGTGTGCGCTGGTGGGAGCGGGGCCCGCGTCGGCGTCGCCCGTCTCGGGGATCCCTCTCCCGCCGCCGGTGACGCTCGACGGCATCCTGCCGACACCGATCACCGACGATCCGTTCTTCGACCGTCCCGGAGATCTCGCCGCCCACCCCGTCGGTGCGGTACTGCGCGAACGCCCGACACGGATGCGGGCCCTTCCGGCGTCGGTCGTGCCACACACGGCGCAGCAGTTCATGGTGCGCTCGACGGACTCGACCGGACGGCCCATCCCGGTGACCGCCACACTCGTGTTGCCGCGCACCCCGTGGCACGGCGGGCCACGACCGGTGGTGGTCTACAACATGGCGATCGACTCGCTCGGTGCCCGATGCACGCCCTCGTACCGCATGGTGCACGAGGCCGTCGACATCGACGTGCCCCCGATGCTGCCGATCCTGCTCGCCCGTGGCTGGGCTGTGCTCGTGCCCGATCATCAAGGGCCGCACATGGCGTACGCCGCCGGCCCCCTCGCCGGGCATGCGGTTCTGGATTCGGTGCGGGGAATGCGCTCTGTGGCGCCGGAACTCGCCGAGTCGCCACTCGCGATGACCGGCTACAGCGGCGGTGCCATCGCGACGGGGTGGGCCGCGCAACTGCAACCGACGTACGCACCCGATGTGCAGTTCACCGGAGCCGCCGCCGGTGGCCTGCCGGCCGACCTGGCGTTGCTGCGGACGACGTTGAACGGGCAACTGGGATCGGGGCTGTTCCTGGCGGCGACAATGGGCCTGGCCCGCGAGTACCCGCAGCTGTTGGTGCTCGCGAACCCACTGGTCGCGGTCGCCGCAGCGAGCCCGTTGAAGGATCAGTGCACGATCGTGCTGGCCGCGGCCGGCGCGGCGATGATTCCCGTCGAGTCGTTCACCACCGTGCCCGATCCGTTCGACGAGCCGGTGGTCCGGCAGGTCCTCGACGCCAACCGGCTCGGCGGACAGATCCCGCAGGCCCCGATGTACCTGTACCACGGGTCGTCGCAAGTGTTCCTCGGGGACGAGTTCATCCCGGAATCGGGAGTGATCGCCGTACAACAGAAATGGTGTGCAGGTGGTGCGAACGTCGCGTACGTGCCGGTGTGGGGTGAACACCTGACGGCCGCCGTCGCCGGCGCACCGGGGATGATGGAGTGGATCGCCGATCGGCTCGCGGGGATACCTGCCCCGCAGGGATGTCCGTGACGATGGTGTACTCGCGCTGCTACCGGACCACGGCCTTCCGGTGGAACAACAATGCCCGCTTCACCTCGGTGATCGCCTGCGTCACCTTGATTCCGCGAGGGCATGCCTCGGTGCAGTTGAACGTCGTGCGGCAACGCCACACACCGTCGACACCGTTGAGGATCTCCATGCGCTCCTCCGCGCCCTCGTCTCGGCTGTCGAAGATGAACCGGTGGGCGTTGACGATCGCGGCCGGCCCGAAATAGCTGCCGTCCGCCCAGTACACCGGGCACGAGCCCGTACAACACGCACACAGAATGCACTTCGTCGTGTCGTCGTAGCGGGCACGGTCGGTCTGCGACTGGATTCGTTCGCGAGTCGGTTCCTGCCCGGATGTCATCAGGAACGGCTTGATCTGCCGGTAGGAGTCGAAGAACGGTTCCATGTCGACGACGAGATCTTTCTCCACCGGCAAGCCCTTGAGCGGGGCGATCGTGATGACGGTGTCTTTGCCATCCTTGCGCAACATATCGCGCATCAGCACTTTGCAGGCGAGTCGATTGACGCCGTTGACGATCATCGCGTCCGACCCGCACACCCCGTGAGCGCAGGACCGGCGGAACGTGAGGGTGCCGTCCAGATATCCCTTGACGTAGATCAGGAGGTTGAGCAACCGGTCGGTGGGTAGGCACGGGACCTGGAAACTCTCCCATCCGGCCTTGTCCGGGGCCTCCGGGTTGAATCGGAGGATTTTCAACGTCACCGTGACCGCACCGTCGGGGGCAGGAAGATCGGCGGTGGAACCCGGTTCATCGTTCGTGTGAACGGACATGCCACTCGGCTCCCGGCGTCGACGACAAGGGCTGTCGGCCCCGGCCGACCCGGCTCGGGCCTGTACTCCAGGCTAACGCCGGGTGGTGGACTTCGTCGCGGGTTCGAGGGTTTCAGACGGTGGTGAGAGTGGGGACGGGGACGGGTTCGGTGGGGGAGCGCCGCCAGCGTCCGGGTGCGTGGGCGCGGAGTCAGGGTCCCGTAGTTGTTGACCGTCAGGGCGGTGACCTGCTATTTCATCCTTCCAGGATCAGGCCGACGGCCTGATACGGGTCTGCTGCCAGGCGTCGGCAGGCGCGGGCGATGTTC
>NZ_JAIYEP010000028.1 GCF_020515525.1 Rhodococcus yananensis | reverse complement strand
GGCCCCGATCCGGTCGGATCGGGGCCCCACTGTCGGTCCGGTGTCGAGGGTCAGGCGTTGGCGGCCTTGTACTCGCGGCGGGCGCGGTGCAGGATCGGCTCGGTGTAGCCGCTGGGCTGCGTGGTGCCTTCGAGGATGAGTTCCTTGGCGGCCTGGAAGGCGATGTTGGTGTCGAAGTTCGGTGCCATCGGCTTGTACGCGGCGTCGCCTTCGTTCTGGCGGTCGACGACCGGTGCCATGCGTTCGAGGGAGGCGACGACGTCGGCTTCGGTGACGACGCCGTGGCGGATCCAGTTCGCGAGGAGCTGGCTCGAGATGCGCAGGGTGGCGCGGTCTTCCATGAGTGCGACGTCGTGGATGTCGGGGACCTTGGAGCATCCGACGCCCTGGTCGATCCAGCGGACGACGTAGCCGAGGATCGACTGGCAGTTGTTGTCGAGTTCCTCGCGCTTCTCGGCGTCGGACCAGTCGGTGTTCTCGGCGAGCGGGATCGTGAGGATGTCGTCGACGGTGGCGCGGCGACCACCCTTCTTCAGTTCGTCCTGGACGGCGAAGACGTCGACCTCGTGGTAGTGGGTGGCGTGCAGGGTGGCGCCGGTGGGGGACGGGACCCACGCGGTGTTGGCGCCGGCCTTCGGCTGGCCGATCTTCTGGACGAGCATGTCGTGCATGAGGTCGGTCATGGCCCACATGCCCTTGCCGATCTGTGCCTTGCCCTGCAGTCCGGCGGCGAGGCCGGTGTCGACGTTCCAGTCCTCGTAGGCGGCGATCCAACGCTGCTTCTTCATGTCGGCCTTGCGGACGACGGCGCCGGCTTCCATGGAGGTGTGGATCTCGTCGCCGGTGCGGTCGAGGAAGCCGGTGTTGATGAACGCGACACGTGCGGATGCGGCTTCGATGGATGCGGCGAGGTTGACGGTCGTGCGACGCTCCTCGTCCATGATGCCGACCTTGAGGGTGTTGCGGGGCAGGCCGAGGACGTCTTCGACGCGGCCGAACAGCTCGGTGGTGAAGGCGGATTCCTCGGGGCCGTGCTGCTTGGGCTTGACGATGTAGATGGAGCCTGTGCGGCTGTTGGCGAGGGGGCCGTGGGCTTCGTCGGTGTGCAGGCCGTGGGTGGCGCACAGGCTGGTGACGAGGGCGTCGAGGATGCCTTCGGGGACTTCGTTGCCGTCGCTGTCGAGGATGGCGGGGTTGGTCATGAGGTGACCGACGTTGCGGACGAACAGCAGGGAACGGCCGTGGAGTTCGAGGTCGGTGCCGTCGATGCCGGTGTAGACGCGGTTGGGGTTGAGGGTGCGGGTGAGGGTCTTGCCGCCCTTGTCGAAGGATTCGGCGAGGTCGCCGCGGTTGAGGCCGAGCCAGTTGCGGTAGCCGACGACCTTGTCGTCGGCGTCGACGGCGGCGACGGAGTCCTCGAAGTCCATGATGGTGGTGACGGCGGATTCGAGGACGAGGTCCTTGATGCCGGCGGTGTCGGTGCTGCCGATCGGGGAGGCGGCGTCGATCTGGATGTCGATGTGCAGGCCGTTGTTGCGCAGCAGCACGGAGGTGGGGGCGGCGGGGTCGCCGAGGTAGCCGACGAGCTTCTCGGGCTGGGCGAGGGCGGTGACGGTGCCGTCGGCGAGGGTGACCTTCAGTGCACCGTCCTCGATGACGTAGGCGGTGGTGCCGGTGTGGGAGCCGGTGGCCAGCGGGGCGGCCTTGTCGAGGAAGTCGCGGGCCCAGGCGATGACCTTGTCGCCGCGGACCTTGTTGTAGCCGGAGGTCTTCTCGGCTCCGCCTTCTTCGGAGATGGCGTCGGTGCCGTAGAGGGCGTCGTACAGCGAACCCCAGCGGGCGTTGGCGGCGTTGAGCGCGAAACGGGCGTTGAGCACCGGCACGACGAGTTGGGGTCCGGCGGTGGTGGCGATTTCCGCGTCGATGTCGGCGGTGGTGACCTCGAACGGTGCGGGAACCGGCACGAGGTAGCCGATCTCCTGGAGGAATGCCTTGTATTCGGCGGGGTCGATGGTCTTGCCTGCGCGGTCGCGGTGCCAGGTGTCGATCTGTGCCTGGAGGTCGTCCCGCTTGGCGAGAAGTGCGCGGTTCTTGGGGGCGAGATCGTGGATGATGCTGTCGGCGCCGGCCCAGAACGCGTTCGCGTCCACACCGGTGCCGGGGATGGCTTCGTCGTTGACGAAGTCGTAGAGCACCTTCGCGACCTGGAGTCCGCCGACCTGCACGCGTTCAGTCATAACCTCACTCTTTCCGGTTCGTCGTACGTCCGGGCCGCGAGGCCCGGTTGCACAGAAAACACCACAAATGTTACCCGCCGGTAGCCAGCGGTGCGTCGGATCGGCACGCACCCAGGGCGGTGCATCGATTCAGCAGCTCCTGCCTGAGCGCTGCGGCGCGGGTGGTGAGCGCCGACTGCTCGCGGACGTAGTGTGCGCGTCCCGCGGCGGTCTCGATCGTGATGGGCGAGTAGCCGTAGTCGCTCAGATCATACGGGCTGGCCCTCATGTCGAGTTCACGAGCCGTCCAGGCGTGCCGGAAACACTGCAGGATCAGGTCGGAGTCGACCAGCGGCGCGAGCTTGTGACTCCACTTGTACAGGTCCATGCCGGCGTGCAGGCAGCCCGGCTGCTCGTGTGCCGTCCGGTCGGTGCGGGTGAGTTCGAGCATGTTGCGTGGCGCGGCATCCGGGGTGAAGAACCGGAACGCATCGTAATGACTGCATCGCAACTGCATTGATTCCACCACCGCGTCGGTCCGTGCGTGACCGAGACGCAGCGGGACCTGGGAGTGGCGCAGGTCATCGTCGTCCGTGCGATACACCATCGCCCATTCGTGCAACCCGAAGCACCCGAACTGCGGCGGCCGCGCCGCCGTCGCCGCGAGCAACCGGGCCACGAAGTCGATGGTGTCGCGGCGCTGATCGAGCACGTCGACGCGGACCCGGATTCCACGCCGACCGTCGACGTCCACCCGTTCGTACGCCGGGTGGTCCCGGAACTCGCGGGTCGCGTCACCGAGCAGTACCGTGCCGTATCCGGGATGCCAGCGTCGCAACTGTCCCGGCCGGTAGCTGTAGTAGGTGAACAGGAAGTCGTGCACCGGGTGCTTCTCCCGCGCCGCGCGCCGGTGCAGGTGTCCGGCGAGCAGGTCGTCGACGGCTCGGTGGTGGCGGTCGCGTCGGGCTGTCCATTGCGCTTCGGCCAGGATCGTGCTGCCCGGCGTCGTGCCGGGAGCGGCGGCGGTGCGTGCGTGCGCAGGGGGTGGTTCGGCTGTGCTCAAGATCAGACGGTTCCTCGGTCGACGCCCACACGCCGAGGATAGCCACCGTCTCCCGGGTGGAGAAACCGTGGCGATCCTCGGCGGGGGTGCGTGCCCTGGGGGTGTCGCCGCCGATCAGCCGTGGGCGAAGCTGATCTTCGGCAGGGCCCGGCGCAGCCAGGTCGGTGACCACCAGGCGGCATGGCCGGTCAGCCGCAACGCGACGGGGAGCAGCACGAGCCGGACCAGGACCGCGTCGAGGAGCACGGCGACGCCCAGGATGATGCCCATCTCCTTCGGTGGCAGCGGCTCGGCGAGGGCGAAGGTGAAGAACACCGCGACCATCACCGCGGCGGCGGCGAGGATGATCCGGCCGGAGTGTGCGAGCCCCATCACGTGTGCGACCTTCGGGTCGCCGGACTTCTCGTAGTGTTCCTTCGCGGTCGAGAGCAGGAACACGGTGTAGTCCATGGCGATGGCGAAGATCATGGCGAAGAAGAACACCGGTCCCCACCCGTCGAGGAAGCCCTGCGGTGTGAATCCGAGCAGGCCTGCTCCGTGTCCGTCCTGGAAGATCAGTGTGGCCACACCGAAGGCGGCGGCGGTGGAGAGCAGACTGACGATGGTGCCGATCAGGGCGATCAGTGGTGCCTGCAGCGCGACCAGCAGGAGCAGGAAGCCGAGCGCCAGGATGACGCCGATGATGATCGGGAGGTAGTCGTCGAGGGCCTGTTGCAGGTCGAGGTTCTCTGCGGGTGCGCCGCCGACGAGCGCGTCGACCGGTAGGTCGGTGCGCAGACTGTCGAGGATGGTGCTCATCTCGGGGTCGGACGGGTCGACCGTCGGGATCGCCTGCAGCATCACGTGGTCGGTTCCGTCGGTGGTGGGCATCGGTGCGGTGACCATTGCGATGCCGTCGGTGGCCGCTGCGGTGGCCGCTGCCGTGTCGGCGGAGTGGGTGGGTGCGATGATCTGGAGCATGCCGGGGGCGCCTTCACCCATCTGTTGCTGGACGAGTTCGTAGCCCTGTCGCACGGGGGCGTCGGCCGGGACGACTTGGATGGATGGCATCGCGACGTCGAGGCGGAACACCGGGACCGACAGCGCGACGAGCACGGCGACGGCACCGACGGCGAAGGGCCAGGGGTGCTTGTGCAGCAGGGTGGCCCAGGCGGTGAACCGGGGGGATTCGTGTGTCTGACGCTTGGCGTAGGGCAGCGATCCCGCGTTGACCTTCGTGCCGAGTCTGCCGAGCACGGCGGGGAGCAGGGTGAGCGTCGCGGCGAGGACGAACGTGACCGCGAGCATGATTCCGACGGCCATGGTGCGCACGGCGGGTGCGGGGACGAGCAGTACGGCGGACAGGCTCACGAGGACGGTCAGGCCGGAGAGTACGACCGCCTTGCCTGCGGTGTCCATGGTTTCGGCGACGGCGGCGCGGGGGTCGCCGGTCTTGCGGAGTGCGTCGCGGAACCGGGCGACGATGAACAGGGCGTAGTCGATTCCGAGGGCGAGTGCGAACATCATGGCGAAGTTCATGGCCCACACGGAGATCGGTGTGACGCTGTTGAGGAGTACCAGTCCTCCGGCGGAGGCGACGAGGCCGGCGAGGGTGAGGAGCAGCGGAAGTCCGGCGGCGACCAGTGATCCGAATGCGAGCACCATGATCGCGAGGGTGACGGGCCAGGACATCATCTCGGCCTGGATCATCGCGTCGTGGTTGGCTTTGTTGAAGTCGCTCCACAGTGCGGACGCGCCGGTGGGGTAGACCTCGATGTCGTCGGTGCCGAGTGCGGTCAGGTCGCCTTTGAGGTCGTCGACGGCGGCGACCATGTCGTCGGTGTCGGCGTCGGCGCCGGCGATGAGGATGCCGGTGTGCCCGTCCGGGCTGATCGTCATGCCGGGTCGGGGCGCGATCACGTCCCCGAATCGGGGGTCGGCGCGGAAGAGGGCGGTGGCGTCGTCGAGGACGCGTTGGACGGCGGGGTCGGAGATCGGGGTGGTGTCCGAGTGGACGACGACCTGCACTGCGGCGGAGGAGTTCCCGCCGAAGTGTTCCTGTGCCAGTTCGCGGACCTGTACGGATTCGGAGCCGTTGGCCTGCCAGCCGGCGCCGGCCAGTGAGGTGAACACGCTCGGTGCGGCGGCGCCGAGCGCGATCAGGGTGAGGAGCCAGATCCCGAAGACCCAGCGTGCCTGTCCCACCATCGTTGCGCCGAGTCGGCCGAGTGTTCCGGCCCGGGGGGTCGGCGTGTCTGGCGGAGTGTCGGCGTGCACGGTGTCCGCGCGGGTCATGTCTGTTCTCCTGGGGCGTGTCCGGGTGCCGGGTCGCCGAGTGGCGGGCCCGGGTGTGGTGGTTCGGTGCGGTGGTTGTCGGTCAGCGGCCGAACAGGGATCGGAGGAATCCGGTTTTCGGGGCGGTGTCGGTTCGGGTGCAGTTGCAGCGGTCGGCGGCGGGGACGGATCGCATGACGGTGTCGGCGTGTTGTCCGCATCCGCCCCAGGTGGTCTTGCGGCAGGTGTTGCAGGTGGTGGGGTAGCACATGGGGTGTTCTCCTCGGGTTGGTTCGGTGGTGGGCGGGTCAGGTGTGGTGGCGGTCGGTGGTCCAGGCGTCGTAGCCGCCGATCAGGTCGCTGACGTGGTCGAGTCCTTCGGCGCGGAGCAGTGATGCGGCCACGCTCGAGCGCCAGCCGCCTGCGCAGTGCACGACGAGGGGGCGGTCGCGTGGGATCCGGTCGAGGTGGTCGCGCAGGTGCGGGAGGGGGATGTGGACGGCTCCGGGGATGACACCGAATTCGCGTTCGCCGGGATTGCGGATGTCGAGGACGGTGATCTCGTCCGCCGCGCGTAGTCGGTTCAGTTCGGTGACGGTGGTGCGGGGTGCGGTGGTGACGAGGTCGGTGAGGTCGGTGGGGAATGTTCCGGTGGTGTCGACGGTGAGGTAGCCGGCGGCGCCGTCGGATCCGATGCGGGCCAGGCGCAGGGCGGCGGCTTGTTCGTCGCCGGGGTAGGTGATGAGCAGGATGCGGTCTCCGATGTCGGCGACCATGCCGCCGGTTTCGGCGAATCGTCCGTCGAATCCGACGTTGACGGAGCCGCGGAGGTGGCCGGCGGCGAAGTCGTCGGGGGTGCGGGTGTCGAGGACGCGGACGCCGGCGGTCAGTTCGGTGCGCAGTCGGTCGGTGGTGATCTCGGGGATGCGGTGGTGCGGGTCGAATCGTGCCCGGTCGGTTTTGTTCAGTGCGACGTCGGCGGAGAAGTACGTGGGGGCTGCGGGTTGTCCGTCGGTGATCATCGCCACGAAGTCGTCTTCGCTCATGGGTTGCGCGGCCGGGTTGGTGCGGCGTTGTTCTCCGATGGTGGAGGTGAGTTCGCTGGAGAGGTTTTTTCCGCAGGACGAGCCGGCGCCGTGGGCGGGCATGACGGTGACGGTGTCGGGCAGCGTGAGCAGTGTGTCGTGCAGTGTGCGGTACATGGCGCGGGCGAGGTCGGTGGTGGAGCTGTCGCCGAGGTTGGCGAGGTCGGGTCGGCCGACGTCGCCGATGAACAGGGAGTCGCCGGTGAGGACGGCGGTGGGGGTGGCGTCGGGGTGTGTGCGGACGAGCACGCTGATGGATTCCCAGGTGTGGCCGGGGGTGGCGAGGATTTCGAGGTCGACGTCGCCGAGGCTGAGGTGTTGGCCGTGTCGGAGGCGGCGGATGGGGTAGTCGGTGTGGGCGGATTCGCCGAAGCCGATCCAGGCTCCGGTGGCGTCGAGTAGTTCGAGGTGTCCGGAGACGAAGTCGGCGTGGAAGTGGGTGTTGATGACCCCTTCGATCGTGAGTCCGTGGCGGTCGGCGTCGGTGAGGTACTCGTCGATGTCGCGGCGGGGGTCGACGACGACGGCGCGGCCGGTGGTGCGGTCACCGATGAGGTAGGAGGCGTGGGAGAGGCACTCGATGTAGTACTGCTCGAGAAGCATGGGTGTCCTCCGATCGGACGGGTGGTGGGGTGACCCCAGTATGGCATATACCCCGGGGGGTATCAAGGTGAGGCGACTCGACATCGGGTGGATCACGTTCCGGCGCGTGCCGATCGGCGATGTCACCCCTGGTCAATATACCCTATGGGGTATTGTCGCGGGAGGGGGGCGCCGACCGACGGCCACAAGGGTCCACGAAACGGCGGGACTCGAACGGGGCACCGGCACGAACATCTCGTCGACACGACTGCAAGGACGATGCGACATGACACTGACGATCACGCTGAGCCTGGGGGTCGCCATCGGCGTCCTCCTGGGCCTCCTCGGCGGTGGCGGCTCGATCCTGGCCGTACCCGCGTTGGTGTACGCGATCGGACTGGACATCGAACAGGCGATCCCCGTCTCGCTGCTGGTCGTCGGGACGGCGTCGGCAGTCGCCCTGATACCGAGGATTCGTGCCCGCCGGATCGAATGGCGCCTCGCCGCCGTCTTCGCCGCCGCGGGCATCCCCGCAACGTTCGTGGGCAGCGCGGTGGGCCGCCTGCTCCCGCAGTCCGCGGTGCTGCTCGGTTTCGCCGGGGTGATGATCATCTCCGGGCTGCGGATGCTCTCGGACAACGACGGAGTCGGCACGTCCTGCAGGACGACGGAATCCGGAATCGACTGGCGCCGGTGCACGATGCGCTCGATACCGGCCGGGTTCGCGGTCGGAGTGATGACCGGGCTGTTCGGTGTCGGCGGAGGATTCCTCATCGTCCCGGCACTGGTTCTGCTGCTCGGCGTCGAGATGCGGATCGCCGTCGGCACGTCGCTGGCCGTCATCGTCGTCAACTCCGCCGCCGGGCTCGTGGCGCATCTGAACACCGCCGACGTCGACTGGGCCGTCACGGCCGCGTTCGCCGGCGCCGCCATCGCGGGATCCGTCGTCGCCGGCCACTTCGGGGCCCGCATCGACACCGAACGGCTGCAACGGTGGTTCGCCTACCTGGTGTTCGCGGTCGCGGCATACGTGCTGGTCGACACGGTGTTACTCGGGTGATGTCGTGGGCACCGGGGCCGGCGTCCGGTGCCGACGGCGGAAGCGGCCCCCGCCGACCGGTCGCGTCCCGCCGGGAATCGTGCGGTGCGCGGCGGCGCGTGCGGCAACGCCTAGGGTGGGCGTGACGGTGAGATCGGTCCGCGCCGGCGGATCACCGGGACGAGGAGGTTGGTGACCATGGGCGAACGCATCCGCAGCCAATGGGAGGAGATCACGGCGGCCGATCCGGAGCATTCGACGTGGTACGTGCAACGGTTCCGGGCGATGGCGGAGCAGGGCGACGACATCGTCGGCGAGGCCCGACTGATCGATGCGATGCTCGACCGGGAATCACGGGTGCTCGACGCCGGGTGCGGTCCGGGTCGGGTCGGGGCCCATCTGCACGAGGCCGGGCACACCGTCGTCGGGGTGGACGTCGATCCGGTGCTGATCGCCGCCGCCGAACAGGACCATCCCGGCCCGACGTGGCTGATCGGAGACCTCGCCGAACTGGATCTGCCGGCCCGCGGGGTGCCCGCCGACTTCGACGCGATCGTGTGCGCCGGCAACGTGGTCACGTTCCTCGCTCCGCAGACGCGCCGGGCGGTGCTCACCGGGTTCGCCCGGCACCTGGCACCCGACGGTCGCGCAGTCGTGGGATTCGGTGCCGAGCGCGGGTACGACTTCGACGAGTTCTTCGCGGACGCGGAGGCCTCGGGGTTGACGGTGGATCTGCGGTTGTCGACGTGGGATCTGCGTCCGTTCACTCCGGCGTCGGGTTTCCTGGTGGCGGTGCTGTCCCGGGCGTGACCGCGGCGTCGTCGGCGGCGGACCGCCGGGACAGCGCGACCGTCGTGGCCAGGAGCACACCGACGGCGGCGAGGACCAGGATCAGGTGCGGTCCGTCCGTGTCGAGATGCTCGCCGAGCGCGGTGATGCCGAGCGCGACGGCGGTGAGGGGTTCGGCGACGGTCAGCGCGGGCAGTGACGCGGTGAGCGGCCCGGCGTGGAAGGCACGTTGCTGCAGGTAGTAGCCGGCGAGCCCGGTGGTGCACAGCATCCAGGTCTGCCAGGAGCCGAGGACGGTGGGGACACCGCGGGTGATCAGGTCGGCGACGTGGGCGGTCAGGGCGGCGGCGACACCGAAGAGGGTGCCGCCGGCCGCGCCGAGGGCGAGGGCACGCGCACCGGGGGTGCGGGCGACGGCGCCGATGGCAGCGGTGGCGGCGGTGACGGTCAGGGCCCCGGCCAGTGGCCACGACCACCGGGCGTCGTCGGGGTTGCCGCCGCCGGCGGTGGGATTGCCGACGATCAGGAACACCGCGAGTGCGGTGCACAGTCCGGCGGCGAGCAGCCAGGTGGTGCGGGTGGGCCACCGGCCGGTGAGGTACGCGGACATCGGCAGGGCGAACAGCAGGGACGTGACGAGCAGGGGTTGCACGACGAGGATCGCGCCGAGCGCGAGAGCGGCGACCTGCAGGGCGTAGCCGCCGCCGTCGCCGAGGAGCCCGGCCCACCAGCGGGGGCTGCGGATCAAGCTGGTCAGCAGCGGCCCGGTGGTGGTGGCGGCGTGGTGTTGTGCGACGCTGCCGGCCGCGAACAGCACCGCGGCGGCGAGGGCGCACGCCACGGACGCTGCCGCGGTGCCGGTCACGGTCGGGGCCGGTCAGACCTCGATCTCGGTGCGGTCGCCGCTCCAGAGGGTGTGGAACTTGCCGGGCCTGTCGGTGCGCTCGTAGGTGTGCGCACCGAAGAAGTCGCGTTGCCCCTGGGTGAGGGCGGCGGGGAGCCGGTCGGCGCGCAGACCGTCGTAGTACGACAGTGACGACGCGAACGCGGGCACGGGGATGCCGAGGGTGGTGGCGGTGACGACGACGCGCCGCCAGCTGTCGATGCCGGCTTCGATGGCCTCGCGGAAGTAGGGGGCGAGGATCAGGCTGGGCAGTGCGGGATCGGCGTCGTAGGCCTCTTTGATGCGGTTGAGGAACTGGGCGCGGATGATGCAGCCGCCACGCCAGATGGTGGCCATGGCGGCACGGTCGATGTCCCAGCCGTAATCGGTGCTGCCCGCGGCGATCTGGTCGAAGCCCTGCGCGTAGGCGACGATCTTGGAGGCGTAGAGGGCGGCGCGGATGTCCTCGGTGAACTGTGCGGCGTCGGTGGGGGCGGTGCCGAGCGTGCCGGCGGCGAGTCCGTGGGCGGCGGCGCGTTGGTCGCGGGATCCGGAGAGGGCACGCGCGAACACGGCTTCGGCGATGCCGGTGACGGGGACACCGAGATCGAGGGCGGATTTGACGGTCCAGCGGCCGGTGCCCTTCTGCTCGGCGGAGTCGACGATGACGTCGACGAGGGGTTTGCCGGTGGCGGCGTCGGTCTGGCGCAGGACGTCGGCGGTGATCTCGATCAGGTACGACTCGAGGGTGCCGGTGTTCCAGTCGGCGAAGACGTCGGCGATGGCGGCGGCGTCGTAGCCGAGGGCGTTGCGCAGCAGAGCGTAGGCCTCGCCGATGAGTTGCATGTCGGCGTATTCGATGCCGTTGTGCACCATCTTGACGAAGTGGCCGGCGCCGTCGGGGCCGACGTGGGTGCAGCAGGGGGTGCCGTCGACGTGCGCGGAGATGGCTTCGAGGAGGGGGCCGAGCGCTGCGTAGGATTCGGCGGGGCCGCCGGGCATGATGGACGGCCCGTGCAGGGCGCCTTCCTCACCGCCGGAGATGCCGGCGCCGACGAAGTGCAGGCCGCGGGCGCGCAGGGCGGCTTCGCGGCGGATGGTGTCGGTGTAGAGGGCGTTGCCGCCGTCGATGATGATGTCGCCGGGGTCCAGGGCGGCGGCGAGCTCGTCGATGACGGCGTCGGTGGCGTCACCGGCCTTGACCATGATCAGGACGCGGCGGGGTTTCTCGAGGGCGGCGACGAACTCGTCGATGGTTTCGGTGCGCACGAAGTCGCCGTCGTCGCCGTGCTCGGCGAGCAGCGCGTCGGTCTTGGCGATGCTGCGGTTGTGCAGGGCGACGGTGTAGCCGTGGCGGGCGAAGTTGCGGGCGATGTTCGATCCCATGACGGCCAGTCCGGTGACGCCGATCTGGGCGCGGGATGTGGCGGTGTGTTCGACGGTCATGGGTACAGCTTCCCCCGAATCGGTGCGTGATCGAAATCGAACGGGCGGACGATCAGTGGGAGAACAGGAGGGTCAGTTCGGTGAGCCAGGGCACGGCGACGGCGACGGTGGGGACGACGAGGATGGCGGCGGCGGCGATGTAGGCGCAGGCGGAGACGGTCAGGTCGGGGCCGGGGCCGGAGAGGCGGCGGACACGCAGGAGGGTGGAGGGGCCGCCGACGGCGAGGGCGCCGGTGGGGGTGGGGGAGCCGGCGCAGGTGACGAGGGCGCGGGCCAGGTGGGTGGGTCCGGTGGCGCGGACGGCGGAGTCGTCGGCGAGCATCTCGACGAGCAGTTGCACGGAGCCGAGCGCGGAGCGGGAGCGGACCCAGCGGGGGAAGGCTTCGTACACGGCGGTGAACGCCTCGAGGATGAGGTCGTGGCGGGCCCGCAGGTGGGAGTGTTCGTGGCGGAGGACCGCGCGGAGTTCGTCGTCGGTCAGGGAGCCGATGGTGCCTTCGGACAGGACGACGCGGTGCCGGATGCCGGGCAGGCAGTAGGCGATGGGGTCGGCGTTGTCGAGGATCCGCACGTGGGGTAGGTGCCGGACGGCGCCGTGGATGTCGCGGCGGTCGAGGAGGTCGACGAGCATGCGGTGGCGGGAGCGGCGGCGGCGGGTGCGGATGCCCACACGGATGGTGGAGAAGATCAGGCGGGCCCCGACGAACAGGGTCAGGGCGAACACGATGATGTAGATCAGCCACAGGGGTAACCCGAGGGCGTCGATCTCGTCGAGGGGGCCGGTGGTGGGGCGGCCGTCGGGGCCGGGCACGAGGAGTCGGGCGGCGATGGCCAGTCCGCAGCTGAAGGCGGAGAGGACCGCGGCGAGCGCGATGGCCTGCCACAGGACGAGGGCGGCCCGCGGATTCCGGTGCGGCCAGGTGGCGCGGGCGAGCAGCCGGGGCATCGGGCCCGCGAGGAGAAGCGCGAGTATCCCGAATACCAGCGCCGTGGTCGCGTTCATGGAGTCGAGTGTGTCAGCTTGCTCGGCCGGTGCCGCGGTCGGCCGTGTCGTCGGTGGCGTGGCGGGCCTCGAGATCGGCGAGTGCCGCGCGCAGGGCGGCGGCTTCGTCGGCGCCGACACGGCCGACGAAGTGGACGAGGGCGGCGGCGCGCCCGGCGGTTTCGTCGGCCTGGTCGAGGGCGTCGACCATCAGTCCGGCGACGAGTTCGTCGCGGCCGTGGACGGGCAGGTAGCGGTGGGCGCGGTCGTCGCGTTGCTGGATGACGAGGTTCTTTTTCGCGAGGCGTTGGAGAACGGTCATGACGGTGGTGTATGCGAGGGCGCGTCGCGCGGACAGGGCTTCGTGGACCTGCCGTACGGTCTGGGGTTCGGTGGACGCCCAGAGGTGGTCCATCACTGCTCGTTCGAGATCGCCGAGTGCTGCCATAGGGCGATTCTACGGAGTCTCCGACCTTTGTGCGTACTACCCTCGGTCGTAGGTGTGGTGCACGGTGGTGACCTGCATCATCCGGCGTCGACCATGGGTGCGGGGGCATGCCCGGGGACCGCGGTGTGGTCGACGGGTGGGGCGTCCCCACCGATCGTGCCGTACACGTGGCGGGTGCCGATGGGCACGATCAGCGGCCGGCTGGAGACGGGATCGGCGATGACGGAGGCGTCGAGCCCGAACACGTCGTGGAGCAGGTCGACGGAGATGATCTCGGAGGGGGCGCCGGTCGCGACGATGCGTCCCTGTTTCATCACGACGAGGTGGTCGCTGTAGCGCACGGCCAGGTTCAGGTCGTGCAGCACCATCACGACGGTGCGACCGAGTTCGCTGTGCAACTGGTCGACGAGGTCGAGGACCTCCACGGAGTGGGCGAGGTCGAGGTAGGTGGTGGGTTCGTCGAGCAGCAGGATGTCGGTGCCCTGCGCGAGGGCCATGGAGATCCAGGCACGTTGACGTTGCCCACCGGACAGTTCGTCGACGGGCCGGTCGGCGAGGTCGGCGATGCCGGTGCGGGTGAGGGCGAGGGACACCTCGCCCTCGTCGTCGGAGGACCATTGCCGGATCCACGACTGGTGGGGGTGCCGGCCGCGGGCGACGAGGTCGGCGACGGTGAGCCCCTCCGGTGCGGTGGGCGCCTGGGGAAGCAGCCCGAGGACACGGGCGACGTCGCGGGTGCGCATGGAGGTGACGTCGCGGCCGTCGAGGACGACGCTGCCGGTGCGGGGTTTGAGGAGTCGGCTCAGCGCGCGCAGCAGGGTGGATTTGCCGCAGCCGTTGGGGCCGATGATGGTGGTGACGACCCCGGTGGGGATGTCGAGGTCGAGGTCCTCGACGATGACGCGGTCGCCGTAGCCGAGCGCGACGTTGCGGGCGGTCAGGCGTGGTTGCGCCTGCCCGGGACCGGTGGTGTCGGCGGTGTGGGGCTGGATGTCGGTCATGCCGATACCTTCCGATTCGAACGCACGAGCAGATACAGCAGGAACGGGCCGCCGAGCGCGGAGGTGACGAGCCCCACGGGCAGGGACACCGGCAGGATGGTGCGGGCGATGATGTCGGCGCCGACGACGAGGGCGGCGCCGGTGAGGGCGGACGCGAAGATCGGTGGCCCGGCGGAACGGACCAGGCGCATCGCGACCTGCGGGGCGGCGAGCGCGACGAATCCGATCGGGCCGGCGGCGGCGACGGCGATACCGGCGAGTCCGCACGCGGCGACGAGCAGCAGGGCCTGTTGGGTCTGCAGCTTCACCCCGAGGGACCGGGCGGTGTCGTCGCCGAGCCGCAACGCGCCGATGGTGAAGGTGGCGATCAGGGTCCAGATGCCGATGACGGCGAGTGCGATGCCGGCGGGCACGATCTGACTCCAGTTGATGGAGTTCAGGGAACCGGTGAGCCACACCTGGGCGCGGGAGACGTCGTTGATGTCGGCGCTGACCAGCATCCAGTTGGTGACGGCGACGAGCATCGCGTTGACACCGATACCGATGAGCACGAGCCGGAAGCCGTCGACGCCGCGTTTCCAGGCGAGCAGATAGATCACGGCGGCGGTGAGTATGCCGCCGGTGAGCGCGGCGAGGGGCAGCCCAAGGGATGCGAGGACCCCGACGACGGTGCCGCCGCCGGTGACGACGAGCAGTGCGACCGCGGCGGCGCTGGCACCGGCGGTGATGCCGAGGATGTCCGGGCTGGCCAGGGCGTTGCGGGACAGCGACTGGGTGATGGCGCCGGACACCGCGAGTGCGGCGCCGACGACCAGTCCGCCGATGCCGCGGGGCAGTCGCAGGTCGAGGACGATGAACCGTTCGATGCGTTCCCCGCCGCCGAGCAGCACCTCGATGACCTGGGGGACGGACATCGGGTAGTCGCCGCGACCGAGTCCGATGCACAGCAGCAGGAACGCCGCGGCCGCCAGCAGCGCGCACACGAGCACCATGCGGCCGCGCCACACCAGCGAGAACGCGCCGATGCGGAACGCGGGACGGCTGGGCACGGCGGTGGAGACGTGGACGGGGGAGCGGCGCCACGCAACGCCGGCGCGGTGGTCGGTGCCGGTCGGGGGGGTCGTCGGGACGGTGGTCTTCGTCGAGTCGGTCACAGTGACACCAGCTTCCGGCGACGCACGAGTGCGATGAAGAACGGGGCGCCGACGAGCGCGAGGACGATGCCGACCTGCAGTTCCCCGGGGCGCACCACGATGCGGCCGATGACGTCGGCGAGTACCAGCAGGACCCCGCCGAGCAGCCCGGCGTAGGGCACGAGCCACCGGTAGTCGGGGCCGGTGATGGCGCGGGCGATGTGCGGCACGATCAGGCCGACGAACGCGATGGGGCCGCAGGCGGCGGTGGCGGCGCCGGTGAGGATCGTGATGACGGTGATGCCGATCACCCGGGTCAGGGCGATGTTGGTGCCCAGGGAGCGGGCGACGTCGTCGCCGAGGCTCAGTACGTTCAGGCCGGGGGTGGAGGCCAGCGCGATGACGAGCCCGGCGACGATGAACGGCAGGACCTGCCAGAACACGTCGAATCCGCGTCCCGCGACGGAACCGACCACCCAGAAGCGGAAGCCGTCGAGGCTGGTCTGGTCGAGCAGCACGATGGTCTGCACCATCGCCTGGAGGAAGAAGGCGACGGCGGCGCCGGCGAGGGCGAGGCTCAGTGGGCTCGACCCGCCGTTGCCGATGGAGGCGAAACCGAACACGACGACGCTGGCCAGAAGGGAACCGGCGAAGGAGAACCAGAGGTATTCGATGGGGGTGCTGGTGCCGAACAGGTAGATGGACAGGACCACGAGCAGCGCGGCGCCGCCGTTGATGCCGAGGAGCCCGGCGTCGGCGAGGGGGTTGCGGGTGTGTCCCTGGATGAGGGCGCCGGCGACGCCGAGGGCGATGCCGACGACGAGGCCGAGCAGGGTGCGGGGGACGCGGAGCGACTGCACGATGACATCGGTTTCGGCGCCGTCGTTGACCACGAGCGCGTGGTAGACCTCCGCGAACGTCATCGGTCGGGCGCCGATGGCGACGGACGCGAGCAGCACCAGGACCAGCAGGATCAGCAGGACGGCGAGGCCGCCGAGGCGCCGCCGGCGGATCGCGGCGACCGACGTGTCCGGGGGACGCGGAGCGAAACCGTCGAGCGCCGCCTCGCGCGCGGTGACCACCTGGGTGCGGACGCGGAACAGGGCCCGGAGGGTGCCGACGGGGCCGTCGGTGTCGGGGTCGCGGGTGAGTACACCGGTCCACTGCTTGCCGAGGGAGGTCCCGGTGCGGCCCTCGCGGATCCCCCGGTTCCACAGCAGGAATCCGGCGGCGACCAGGGCGGCGGCGCCACCGAAGACGAGCCGATCGGTCTGTCCGCCGCCGTTGGCCTCGCCGAGGGTGTCGACGAGGAGCACTCCGATGAGCACGGGGACGGCGAGCAGCAGCATGTCGAAGAGTTCGGCGCCGGCCCGGCGGACCGGCAGGGACGGCCCGGGCGGCGCGGTGACGGCGGCGGGGATCTCGGGTGGTCGGGTGGTGGTCACGTGCGTGGGGTGCTCCTCGTGGCGGAGACCGCGGTCGAAGTCGGCCCGGTCTGGGGTTAGGTTACGGAATCCTATTTCCCGCTGTCACGGGGGTGGGCGGGGTCACGGGGGAGCCGGGGTTGCGCCGACCCCCACCCGGATGAAATGGTTAGGCTTACCTAAGCCACATTGTTTCGATCACGTCGAACAGGAGGTGTCGGATGACGACGCTGCTGCTGCCGCCGACCACGGTCGCGCCCCCGCCCGCTTCCGCGGACCCCGCCCGGGCCCACCCCGTCGGCCCCTTCGAGGAGACCCGCACACGGCTGCGGACCCTCGCCGCGGGCGCCCCCCGCGTGTACGCGGTGGCCTGCATCGACGAAGAACCCAAACGGCGCTGGTGGTACCTCGGCGGCAGCGAACGCGCCCAGCGCATCGACCTGCTCTACCGCCGTGCACTCGAAGACACCGACGACCCGCGTATCGCCGCCGAGCAGGTCGCCGCGACCCTCATCCACGCGATCGTCGGGCGGGTCCTGGCGCCCTTCGCCCTCGACGGGCGCGTGTGGGATCCGGGTCTGGACAATCTGTGGCTGCACCAGGACAGCGACGGCTGTGTGGACTGGGCGGGTGTGGCCGACGACACCCTGCGGGTACTGCCCGGCGACCGGGCCGCCGGCGGCCCGGGCACGGTCGTGCTGCCCTGCGAAGCCGCCATGGCGGTGTGGACCGCGCACCGCGCCGTGACCGCGCTGACGGCCGTCCACACGGCGGTGGACCGGTGTGCCCCACTCGGCGGCGCCCGGTTCTGGTCGATGGTCGGACGCGCGGTGGTCACCGGCTCCGCGCAACTACCGATCCTCGCGGGCGCGTCCCACCGGGACGCCGCGCGACGCGGCCAGCGACTCCTCGACGCGTTCGTCGCCGCGGGTTTCCCCGTCCGGGGACTTGCCGGATTAGGGCAGCCTTCCCTATAGTGGTGGGCGGAACAACCACCGGACCGCGCCGGAGTCCTGAGGGCTGCAGAGACTCCCGGTCCATCCCGCCGGTTCCGTTCCACCCCATCGGCACCGCTCGCCGCCGCCGCGTATCCCGATGCCCTAGCATCGGTCCACGGACACCGGTACCGACCGGCACGACCCACCGACACGGAGACCCCATGAGCGAGCAGACCACCCGGACCCCCGCGCCGGCCCTCGACCCCGCGGACGTCACCACGCTCAACCGCACCGGGTTCGGTGCCGCCCTCGGGCTCGAGTTCGTGGAGCTGACCGGCGACGTCGTCCGGGCCCGTTGGACCGTGACCCCGGAACACCACCAGCCCTACGGCATCGTGCACGGCGGGGTGTACTGCGCGGTCATCGAAACCCTGGCGAGCATGGGTGCCGCAGTGTGGCTCGGCGACCGCGGCAACGTCGTCGGTGTCAACAACAACACCGACTTCCTGCGCGCCGCCCGCGACGGTGTCCTCACCGCCACCGCGGTTCCGGTACACCGCGGACGCACCCAGCAGCTGTGGCGCGTGCAGATCGTCGACGACCGCGACCGCACCATCGCGCAGGGGCAGGTCCGCCTCGCCAACGTCGACGACAGCGACCGGCTCGGCCACTGACCCGAACCGACACGCCCGGGACCGGCCCGGCCGCTGCACACCGCAACGGCCGGGCCGGTCCCGTCACGGGCCGCGTCAGCCGGTCGCCTCCCGCCCGGCCGAGGCCTCCGAGGACGCGGCGGTCGCGGCGGTCGCGGAAGACTCCGAGGACTCCGGTGCGTCCTCGAGTTCCCGCATCCGTTCGATCGCGATCCGCGCGAACACCTGCTGCTCGGTCGCCGCCATCTCGTTGCGGCCCGCCGAGAAGAACGCCTGAGCCCACGACACCAGCGTCGACAACTTCGACGAGAACCCCACCAGATACAGCAGGTGGATGAACAACCACGCGATCCACCCGAGGAACCCGCTGATCTCGAGCCTGCCGACCTTCGCGACCGCACTGAACCGCGAGATCGTCGCCATGCTGCCCTTGTCGAAATACTTGAACGGGGCCCGCCGCGCCGGATCCGCGCCATCGAGCGACGCCACGATCTGCTGCGCCGCGTACCGACCGCCCTGCATCGCGACCTGCGCGAGCCCCGGCAACTTGTCGAGCGACATCATGTCCCCGACGACGAACACGTTCGGGTGCCCCGGCAGCGACAGGTCCGGCAACACCTCCACCCGACCGGCCCGATCGATCCCCGCGCCGCTCTGCTCCGCCAGCTGCCGGCCGAGCGGACTGGCCGCCACCCCCGCCGACCACACCTTGCACTGCGACTCGATCCGGCGTTCGCCGCCGTCCTTGTCCTTGACGGTCAACCCGTGCGCGTCGACGTCGGTGACCATCGCCCCCAACTGGATCTCCACCCCCAGCCCCTCCAGGGTCCGGCGGGCCTTCCTCGACAACTTGCCGCCGTACACCGGCAGCACATCGGCCGCGCCGTCGAGCAGCACCACCCGCGCCTGCGTCGAATCGATGTTGTGGAACGCACCCCGCAACGTGCGCCGCGACAACTCCGCGATCTGCCCCGCCAACTCCACCCCGGTGGGGCCGGCACCGACCACCACGAACGTCAGCAACCGGGCCTGTTCCTCCGGGTCCGACGACAACTCCGCCTGCTCGAACGCCCCCAGGATCCGGCCCCGCAACTCCAGGGCGTCGTCGATGCTCTTCATTCCCGGCGCGAACTCGGCGAAATGGTCGTTGCCGAAATACGACTGGCCCGCACCGGCCGCGACGATCAGACTGTCGAACCCGGTGACCGTGACCCGGTCCAGGAACCGGGACGTGACCGTGTTGTTCGCCAGGTCGATCGTCTCCACCTCCCCGAGCAACACCTGCGCATTGTCCTGCTTACGCAAGACCATGCGGGTCGCCGGAGCGATGTCACCGACCGACAGGATCCCCGTCGCCACCTGATACAGCAGCGGCTGGAACAGGTGATAGGTCGTCCGTGCGACCAGGGTGACGTCGACGTCGGCGCGGGCGAGCGCCTGGGTGCCGAACAACCCACCGAACCCGGATCCGATGACGACGACACGATGACGAGGAGACGGGACCGGCTGCACGCTCATGCAAGCTCCTTCACAGTCCGCGGCGCGACCCCACCGGTGGGGCCCACCGCGTTCGGACGGTTCGGCACCCAGTCTTGCAGCTGACACCGGACCTCACAGGGTGATCGGGTCGAGCACCCCGCACCCCCGGATCACCGCGCGTCGTCGGAACGCTCGCCGAGCAGCCCGTACACCGGATTGTGCCGCGCCGCGTGCCGCACCGCCTCGTTCGTCGCCGACGTGTAGATCTGCACCGTCTGCAACGACCGGTGACCCAGCAGCTGCTGCAACTCGATCATCGTCGCGCCGCTGTCCGCCAGACTCGTCGCGAACGTGTGCCGCAACGCGTGCGCCAACGCCCCACGTTTGCGTTCGGACTCGATACCGGCCCGCCGGTACACCCGCCGCACCCGGTACTGCAGCGTGCCCCGCGTGATCCGCGTGCCGTCCGCCCCCACGAACAACGGATCGTCGCCGGGATGCCGCTCCCACACCGGCAGATCCGTCCGCGCCGCCAGGACCGTGCGACGCAGGGGAGGGAAGCGGGTGTACCGCTCCTCCAGATACGCCGACACGATCGCCGTCCAACTGTCCTCGAGCGGGATCTCCCGCTCCACCGCGCCCTTGCCGTGCACCCGCAACACCGGAGCGGCGGTCCCGCCGAGAATGCTCGACAGATTCAACGAGATCAGCTCCTCCGAGCGGATCCCCGTCAACAGCAGCGTCGCGATCAACGCGAGATCGCGGCCCGGCCAGTCCCGTGCCGACTCCGCCGGATGCGCGGCGTCACGGGTGACGGTGTCGACGAGTTGGTCGACCGCGGCCGGGGTGAACGATTTCGGGGTGTGCTCGGGGCGTTTGGGCTGGGTGATCGACGCCATCGGATTGCCCTCCGACACCCCCTCGGTGACCAGGAAATTACAGAAGTTGTTCCACACCGACCAGGCGCGCCGCACCGACGCGGGTCGGCGCTCGCGGGCGAACTCCGCGAACGCCGACCGCAACGCCCGGATCGTCAGATCCTCGACGAGCAACGCCGCCACCTCGCTGCCGCGCGCGGCAGCGAGCGCGGTGCACACTCCGAGGAGGTCGAGCCGGTACGCCTTGACGGTGTGCGCGGACCGTTTCGCGGTCTGCAGGGTCTCCAGGTACGACGTCACCCAGTCCCACAGGCCCGGTTCGTCCCGGCTCGTCATGGCGTGGCCTCCCGGTCTCGGCGTTGTCGTTCCGCTGTTGTGCACGGTACTCGCACACATGTTCCCCTCGGTACCCGCCGGGACGCCTACCGGCCCCGACCGCCGAATCGGTCGTGTCCACCGAGAGGGGTCCACCGAGATGCGGTCACCGGAAATGTGACGGTGGCGGGATGTCGGCGGGAAGGCGGGTGCACCGGTTGCCGCGCGCCGCCCCGATCTGCGGCGAGGTCACGTACAGGGCGCGGGACAGATCAGCGTCGTCGATGCGGGCGTCGCGCAGGTCCGCGCCGAGCAGATCGGCGTCGGTGAGGTCGCAGCCGCGCAGGTCGGCGCCGATGAGGCAGGCGCCGCGCAGATCCGCGGCGTACACGCGGCGGTGGCGCAGGTCGGCGCCGGCGAGGTCGACGCCGGCCGCGAGCCGGGGCCGGTCCTCGTCGATCGGGGGGTAGGATCCGCGGATCTCGTCGCTGACGCCGCGGAGCAGGGCCCGCACGCGGGCATGCAGATCCGGAATGTCGGGTTCGGTGCGGTTGGGTGTCGTCCCCGTGGTGACGGCGGTGACGGCGGTGACGGCGGTGTGGATCTCCTCGGTGAGGGCGCGGGCGTCCGCGGCGGTGTCGGGGTCGTAGGTGCGGTGGGCGGCGTCGTGCAGATGCCACAGCATCTCGTGTAGGTGCTGCACCCGCGGGAAGGCGGTACGGGCCCGTCCGGGGTGTCGGTCTGCGGTGGCGGCGGACACGATCTGTCCGGCGCCGAAGCAGTCGTACACGGTGCAGCCGCGGTAGCCGCGGGCACGCAGGGCGTCGTGGATGGTGCAGCGGTGGTCGGTGGCGAGTTGCGGGCACGGTGTGCCGGCCGGTTTGTCGACGGCGAAATCGGCCGAGCGCTCGAAACCGAGTGCGGTGCAACATAATGCGTGGCATCGGAGGCAGTCGCCGTGCAGTGTCGAACGGTCGTCGTCGGCGGTGGGGCGGGTGCCGAAGGGCAGGGGAGTGGTGTTCACGTGATCTCCGTGGAGGTGGGGTCGATGCGGGCGCGGGGGTCGGGAGGGTGGTCCCGACCCGGGCATGCGGCATCGCCACCGCCTGCGAGGGGCGCCGCGGGGGACGCTGCGGTGCGGACGTGGTCACGCGGTACGGATGTCGATCACTGCCCGCAGCGTAGCAGCGTGCGCGCGCCGCGAGATCGTAGCGTCACGTGACGAAATGATGGATAACGGTGATTATCCATCAAGATCATTTTTGGGTGGGTGGGGACGGCGCCGAGCGGGGGTGTGCCGCGGAACGGGCCGAGGTCGCGGCGGTGCGTCCCGTGCACCCGTGATCCGCGGGTCGTGGCATGTCGTCGTGTGCGTGGGCGCTGCCACGTCGCCGATCGTCTGCGGCGCCGATCGTCGGTGACCGTCCCGGGCTGTGGGGCGCGAAACCCGCCGGTGGCGGATTCGGCCTCCGGGTCGGGACGGCGGCGCCGGATCGCGGGCGTGCGGCCGCGGGGTCCCGCACGGCCCAACGTGTGCGCGTAGATGCGCGCCGCGGAGGCTCCGACCCCGGTCGGGCAGGGCCGATTCCGCGTAAGTTGACATAATGTAGATTATCGGCACATTTGGGACCGGGGGTTCTTCGGGTCGTCGCCGGGATTCGTCGGACCCGTCCGGTGGATGGCCGCGTCCCCGCATCGTGATCCACGACGAGATCCGCGTCGGTCCGGGGCGCGCCCGCACGTCGTGGTGCCCCGGGTGATCGGCGGGTGCGCATCGGGCGCCGTGTGCGATGCGGCACCGTGTGGTTGTGTCGACGTGGTGGTTGTGTCGACGCGGCAGTCGACGACCGTTCCGGTCTCGACCACCACTCCCCACGGCCGGTACCCCGACCCCCATTACGTCACTGTGACGAAACTGGGGTCGGGGTGCGGTGGCATCCGCGCACGCGATCTCCGTTCTCCGAGGGTGTCCCTGCTGCCTGCCCCGTGTCGGTGTGCCGCCGCGGCAGGGACGTCCGACTCTCGGCGCGCGCGCCCGAACGGCGCTACGCTGAGCGCACTTTCGACGAAGGAGGATGTCACGTGAGTGGCCACGAAGTGAAGATGATCGTGCTGTCGACCGACGATCTGGACGAGTCGATCAGGTTCTACACCGAGACGTTGGGGATGCCGCTGAAGTTCCGCGACGGCGCGCACTTCGCGGCGATCGACGGTGGCCCGGTCACCATCGCGCTGGCGACGGCCGTCGATCATCCCATCCACGGCCAGGTCGTCGTCGGTGTCAAGACCGACGACGTGGATGCCGCGGCGAAGGCCGTCGAGGAGTCCGGTGGTGGAATCGTCAAGGGTCCCTACGATGATGCGCACGAACGCCGCGCGGTGGTGTACGACAACAAGGGCAACGGACTCGTCTTCTACCGTCCCCTGTCGCGCTGATCCGCGGTCCGGGGTCCACCTCTCCCCCGGTGTCCCGCGGTGCGGGGCGTCGGGGAACGCGTCACCGTCGTGCTTCGAGGACGAGGTTGAAGGGTGTCTCGGCGGCACGCCGGAAGGTGCCGAGACCTGCTTCGGCGGCGACCTGCGCGAGTCGGTGCTCGCCGGCCTGGGCGCCGAGCCCGAGGGCGACGGGTTGGCTCAGTGACGAGGGGGTGCACAGCATCGTCGAGGCCGCGTAGTACATCCGGGAAACCGGGTTGAGGTTGTCGGTGAGGGTGTCGTGCGCGTTCGGTTCGACGAGCATGACGGTGCCCCCGTCGGACAGGGCGGCGCGGGCATGCCGGAGCGCCCCGACGGGATCGCCCATGTCGTGGAGGGCGTCGAAGAAGCAGATCAGGTCGTATCCGTGTCCCGGGTAGTCGGTGGCGGAGGCGACGGTGAACTCGGTGTTGCCGACGTGTTGTTCGGCGGCGAGTTCGCGTGCCCGGGCGATGGACGCGTCGTGGTAGTCGAATCCGTGCACGGTCGAGTGTGGGAAGGCCTGTGCGATCAGGGTGCTGGAGACGCCGTGCCCGCAACCGACGTCGGCGACCTGCCCGCCGCGGGTGAGTCGGTCGACGACCCCGTCGAGGGTGGGTAGCCACGCGTCGACGAGGTTCGCGCGGTAGCCGGGGCGGAAGAACTGTTCGGTGCCGGTGAACAGTTCCGGGTCGTGTTCGTGCCAGCCGAATCCCTCGCCGGCGCGGATGCGTTCGGTGACGCGTTCGCGGTCCTTGAACACGGAACTGATCAGGTGGTAGCCGCCGGCGAGGTAGACGGGGCTGTCGGCGCGGGCGAAGGCCATGGCCTGTTCCGGGGACAGGGTGAACGTGTCGGTGTCGGCGTCGTAGCGCAGGTAGCCGCTCGCGGCCTGCGCGGAGCACCATTCGCGCAGGTAGCGTTCGCGGATGCCGGTCCGGTCGGCGAGGGCGTGGACGGTCAGGGGCCCGGCGCCGTCGAGTGCGCGCCACAGCCCGAGATCCATGCCGGTCAGGACGAGTGCGCCGTTGACGGCGGCTCCCATGTCGGTGACGAGTTGTCCGAGGACTCGTTCGAGTTCGGTGGTGTCGAGGGCGGGTGTCTCCGGGGTGCTCATCAGCCACCTCCTGTGATTGTGGTGTACATCACAGTCTAGGCGTGTTCGTGGACGGTGACGCGCCCCGGTTTCGTCGCGGACGACGAGGGTGGTATCACTGAGCTACGATCGGTAGCAGACTGCAACACGAGGAGGTCGTGATGGCTCCGTCCACCGACAAGGTCACCCGTTTCGACGCCGAACTCGTCGACAGTGCCATCGCCGAGGGTGGCCGGCAGAACCGCACCGGCCGCCAGCAACTCGAGTACTGGGCGCGGATCGGGCGCGCGATGACCGCCCACGAGACGGCGTCCCTGCGTCGCGTCCACGACGCGCTCGCCGGCACCCGCCCGACCGGCGACCTCACCGACGCCGAGGGTCGATTGTTCAACGCCGAGATCGACGCCCGCCTCACCGACCGGCTCGCCGACACCGACTATCCGGCGGTGCTCGCCGCGCGCGGTGTCACCACGGTGGTGCTCGACGAGCAGGGCCGGTTGGTCGAGCGCCGGCCGGACGGCACGACGGTGGTGCTCGAGGAGGCATGAGGCGGCTGGATCTGATCGTCGGGCCGAACGGTGCGGGGAAGTCGACGTTCGTGGAGTTGTCGCTCGCTCCCCTGCTGCCGGGCAGTGTGTTCGTCAACGCCGATGTGATCGCGCGGCAGCGGTGGCGGGAGCGGGCCGAGGAGATGTCGTACGAGGCGGCGCAGGTCGCGGCGGCGGTGCGGGACCGGTTCGTCGCCGAGGGGCGCTCGTTCATCGCCGAGACGGTGTTCTCGCATCCGTCGAAGCTCGATCTGATCGATCGGGCGCGGGCTGCGGGGTTCACGGTGGTGTTGCACGTGATGCTGGTGCCGGAGGCGATGTCGGTGCGGCGGGTGGCGCACCGTGTCGTGTCCGGGGGGCATTCGGTGCCGGAGGACAAGATCCGGTCGCGGTACCGACGGTTGTGGCCGCTGGTGGTCGAGGCGATCGGTCGTGCGGATCAGGCGACGGTGTACGACACGGCGTCGGGGACGCCGGATCCGGTGGCGCGGTTCGCGGCGGGTGAGCCGGTCGGTGTGATCCGGTGGCCGGTGTGGGCGCCGGCGGTGCTCACGGAAGTGGGGTGAGGGCCGACGGCGCCCGGGTCACCCGTCGAGTGTGGTGTCGACCGCGCCGGTCACACCCACTGGACGAGTTGCCATACCAGCCCGTTGGGGTCGGTGAACTGGCAGTACCGCTCTCCCCACGGTTCGGTTTCCGGTGCGGTGACCACGTCGGCGCCCGCGGCGGCGATGCGGGCGTATTCGGTGTCGAGGTCGTCGACGACGAACGCGATGAGCAGTCCTTGGCCGGCGTCGCCGGCGATGGTGGCGGGTGTGAAGGTGGGTAGGCCGGTGCGGAGGAACACGAGGTTCACCCCGGCGGTGGGGTGTGTCAGGGAGATGAACCCGTCGGCGGACATGGCTTCGGTGAATCCGAAGTGGGTGGCGGCGAAGTCGGCGGACGCGGTGGGGTCGGGGACGTTCAGGGACAGGGCGGTGCCGGTGATCTCGATGACGACCTCCAGGGAAAGAATCTTGTACGACGTATACTGTATTCAGTGTAGAGAGTTTGTGTCGGATGTGCACCTCGGAGGAATTCATGGCCCGTGACCTGCTCGACCTGCTCTGGCGCGACCACCCCGACGCGCCACGCCGCGGCACCCGCGGCCCACAGGCGAAGATCACCACCTCCCGGGCCGTCGACGCGGCCATCACCCTCGCCGACACCGACGGACTCGATGCCGTGACCGTCCGACGGCTCGCCGCGCACCTGGGGGTGACCGCCATGGCCCTGTACCCCCACATCGGCTCCCGCGACGATCTGCTCGTGCTCATGGCCGACGCGGTGCACGGTCGTCACGCCGGCCCGGCCGCCGACGCCGACGACGGATGGCGGGACCGGGTCCGGCGGGTCGCCGCCGCGGATCTCGCGCTGTACACCGCGCACCCGTGGCTGCTCGAGGTCACCGACCCGCGGCTGGCGCTGGGGCCGGGCACCATCGCCAAGTACGACCGTGACCTGCACGCCTTCGACGGCACCGGCCTGAGCGACGTCGACCGGGATGCGGCGGGCACGTTCGTCGCCGACTTCGTGCGGGCGTCCGCGCGTGCCCGCCGATCCGCCGCGGCGGCCGTGGACATGGCCGACCTCTGGGGAGCCTGGCAGGATCGGCTCGCCGCGTATGTCGGTGAGGCGTATCCGCTCGCGCGGCGTGTCGGTGCCGCCGCCGGGGAGGCGATGAACACCTCCTACAGTCCCGACGCCGCCTGGGTGTTCGGTCTCGACCGCGTCCTCGACGCGCTGGCCACCCGCATGGACGCCGCTCCCCCACCCCGGTGACCCCGCCCCCACCCCGGTGGCACCGGCCGCGGCGGTATCAATGTGACGTCGATCCGATCCCGCGCGTGTGCTGCCGCAGCACCGCGTCGCTGTCGCGCAACCGCGCCGTGAGCACCGCGGTGATCGTCGCGACCGCGCCGGGCGACACCATCTCGTGGTGTTCGCACGGGATGCGGTACTGGTGGATGGTGCCGTCGACGGCGTCGTGCCACGCCGCGACCGCCGGCACCGACACCGTGGAACGCGTCGCGGTGAAGAACAACACGTCCCCGTGGAAGGTGGCCGGGGTGTGCAGGCGCGCGGCGCGGGCCGCTGCCGCGGACCCCGCGTGCAGCCGTTCGAGGTGCTGGGCGGTCAACCCGGTGCCGTCACCGAGGGTCTCCTCGAGCAGTGCCAGCGCGTCCTCGTAGCTGGGGTCGGGTCCACCGTTGGTGCCCACCCCCAGGTCGCGGAGCATGTCCTTGACCGCGGGCGTGGTGGTGCCCGGCACCGTCAGGTGCGTGTCGAGCAGCGCCAGGGTGTCCACCGTGGCACCGTCGCGTTGCAGTTCCACTGCGACGGCATGCGCGACGATGCCCCCGAGGGACCAGCCCAGCAGATGGTAGGGGCCCCGGGGCCGGACGCGGCGGATCTCGTCGGCGTAACGGCGGGCCAGCGCCCCGATGCTCGCGGCGGTGTCGCCGCCGGAGAGGGTGGGCAATTGCAGCCCGTACACCGGACGGTCCCCGAGATGCTGGGCGAGACCGGTGTACGCCCAGGCCAGGCCCGCGGCCGGATGCACGCAGAACACCGCCGGTGCGGGCGAGGTGGTCTCGCGCAGCGGCACCAGCACCCGCAGGGCGTCGTCGACACCGGCCCGGTGCCCCGCGGCCAGGTGCGCGGCGAGGTCCGCGACCGTCGGGTGGGTGAACAACTCCGGCAGCGTCACCCGGCGGCCGAGGCGCCGCGCGAGGTCGGGGACGAGGCGGGTGGCGAGCAGTGAGGTGCCGCCGAGGTCGAAGAAGTTGTCGTCGGCGCCGAGTCCGGGCACCCCGAGGTGGGCGGTGAACACGTCGGCGACGAGGCGTTCGAGGTCGCCGTCGGGGGTGCGTCCGGTGCCGGCGCGGGCCGTCAGGTCCGGGGTGGGCAGGGCACCGCGGTCGAGTTTCCCGGCGGGGGTCAGCGGGATCTGGTCGAGGACCGTCACGGCGGTGGGCACCATGTGTGCGGGCAGGGTGTCGCCGACGTGTCGGCGCAGCGTCGCCGGGTCCACGGTCGCGCCGGTGGTGGGGTGTACGTAGGACACCAGCACGGTTTCCCCGGACGGTGCGGTGTGCCCGAGGGTGTGGGCGAATCCGACCGTCGGGTGCGCGGTGAGCACCGCATCGATCTCGCCGAGCTCGACACGGAACCCGCGGATCTTGACCTGGAAATCGGAGCGACCCACGTACTCGAGCTGCACCCCACGATCCGGGTCCCCGATCCACCGCACCACGTCCCCGGTGCGGTACATGCGGGTTCCGGGCGGGCCGTACGGGTCGGGCACGAACCGTCCGGCGGTCAGATCGGGGCGGCGATGGTAGCCGCGGGCGAGGCCACCGCCGGCGACGTACAGTTCCCCCGCGACGCCCGTGGGGACGGGCCGCAGCCGGGTGTCGAGGACCACGGCGGTGAATCCGCGGGAGGGACGGCCGATGGTCACCGCGGTGTCGACGGTCAGCGGGTCGGTCAGCGACGTCATGATGGTCGCCTCGGTGGGCCCGTATGCGTCGATCATGCGGTGGTCGTCGGCCCAGCGTGCGACCAGTTCCGGGGGGCATGCCTCCCCCGCCACGAGCAGCACCCGCAGTTCGGGCACCCGGTCGGGGTCGAGGGAGGCGAGTGCGGTCGGGGTGATGAACGCGTGGGTGACGGCGCGGGTGTGCAGGACGTCGGCGAGGTCGTCGCCGCCGTAGATGCCGGGCGGCACGATCACCAGGGTCGCGGCGGCGGACACCGCCATCATCTGCTCGAAGATCGAGGCGTCGAAGCTCGGGGACGCCAGGTGCGAGACGCGGTCACCGGGCTGCACCTGCAGACGGTCGCGTTCTTCGGCGGCGAGGTCGGCGAGGCCACGGTGGGTGACGGTCACGCCCTTGGGGCGGCCGGTGGACCCGGAGGTGTAGATCAGGTAGGCGGGATGATCGGGGTGCAGTTGCTGCGGGCGGTCGGCGTCGGTGATCGCGGAGGTGTCGGCGGCGGCGAGTTCGGCGGCGGTGTCGTCGCTGTCGACGACGAGCCAGGCGACGGTGTCCGGCAGGGCGGCGCGGTGCGCGGTGACGGTCACCCCGATGCGGGCGCCGGAGTCGCGGAGCATGTGGTCGATGCGGTCGGGTGGGTAGGTGGGGTCGACGGGTACGAACGCGGCGCCGCTGCGGGTCACCGCCCACACCGCGGTGACGGAGTCGAGGGAGCGGGGCAATGCGAGCGCGACGACGCTGTCGGGTCCGGCGCCGCGTGCGAGCAGGAGCCGTGCCAGTGCCGTGGCGTCGGTGTCGAGATCGCGGTAGGTGCGGGTGCGGTCGGTGTCGAGGACCGCGACGGCGTCCGGGTCGACGGCCACGGCGTCGTCGAGCAGGGCGGGCCAGGTGCGGGCTCCGGCACTGTGGGGGCCGGTGGCCGGTACGAGTGTGTGGTGTTCGTCGGGGGTGAGCAGGTCGAGGTCGCCGACGCGGTGGTGTGGGTCGGCGGTGACGGCGGTGAGCAGCCGTACCAGTCGGTCGGCGAGCCCGGTGACGGTACCGGGGTCGAACAGGTCCGTCGCGTACACGAAGGCGGCGGCGAGTCCGGTGGTGGGGTCGGTGGGGTTCCCGGGTGCGACGAGCAGTTCGAGGTCGAAGTTGCACACCGTCGGGTCGAGTGCCACGCCGTGCACGCTCAGGTGCGGCAGTTCCAGTGCGGTGTGGTCCCCGCCGGTCGCGGTGGTGCCGATCGGGGCGTCCTGGAATTCGAGGGATACCTGGAACAACGGGGACTGTGCCGTGGAGCGGGCCGGGTCCACGGCTTCGACGACCCGGTCGAACGGGATGTCGCTGTGGTCGAGGGCGTCGAGGTCGCGGCGGGTGACGTCGTCGAGCAGATCGGCGAACGCTGCGGCGGCGTCGATGGGGGTGCGCAGCACGATCGTGTTGACGAACATGCCGACGAGCGGTTCGAGGGTGCGGTGTCCGCGCCCGGCGACGGGGGTGCCCACGGCGATGTCGTCGCTGCCGGACAGGCGTGCCAGCAGCACCGCCAGCGCGGTGTGCAGCACCATGAATTCGGTGGTGTCGTGCGCGGCGGCCAGGGCTCGGATCCGGGTGTGCAGTCCGGTGTCGACGGTGAATCGGACGATGTCGCCGCGGAAGGACTGTTGGGCGGGGCGGGGCCGGTCGGTGGGCAACGTCAGCACGTCCGGCAGGCCGGTGAGTGTCTCGCGCCAGAACTGCAGTTGGGTGGCGGCCGGGGACGTGTCGTCGGTGGGGTCGCCGAGCCGGTCGAGTTGCCACAGGGTGTAGTCGGCGTACTGCACGGGCAGCGGCGGGTGGACCGGGGTGTCCCCGCGGGTGCGGGCCCGGTAGGCGGTCATCAGGTCGGTGGCCAGTGGTGGCAGGGATGCGCCGTCGGCGGCGATGTGGTGTACGACGAGGACGGCGAGGTGTTCGTCGCGGCCGAGCGCGAACACCCGGGCCCGCATCGGTACGTCGATGGTCACGTCGAATCCGGCGGTGACGAAGTCGGTGACGGCGGCGGTGATCGTGTCGTCGGTGGCGGGCACCACGTCGAGGGTCAGGGGCACGTCGGCGGGGTCGAGGATGCGTTGCCGTGGGCCCTGCGCGTCGGCGGGGTACACGGTGCGGAGCGCCTCGTGGCGGGCGAGGACGTCGTGCAGGGCCGCGGACAGGGCCGCCGGGGACAGGTGCCCGCTCAGCCGGATCGCCAACGGAATGTTGTAGGCGGCCGATGCGGTGTCGAACTGGTTGAGGAACCACAGTCGGGCCTGCGCCGGGGAGAGTGGGATGCGGTCGGGGCGCAGCGTGGCGACCGGCCCGCCGGGGGCGGGCACCGTGCCGGTGTGGGTGAGGTGCGCGGCCAGTTCGATCGCGGTGGGGTGTTCGAACACGGCGCGCACCGGCACGTCGCGGTCGAGGTGTTCGCTCAGCCGCGCGGCGGCGCGGGTCGCGGCGAGCGAGTTGCCGCCGCGGTCGAAGAATCCGTCGTCGGCGGAGATCGTGTCGAGGCCGAGGACGTCGGCGAGGGTGTCGGCGACGACGGTTTCCAGGCCCGGGGCGGGTGCCCGGTGGGGGTGGTCGCTGCCGGTCAGGTCGATCTCGGGAAGGGCGCGGCGGTCGAGTTTCCCGACGGGGGTCAGCGGGATCTGCTCGAGCGCGACGATCGTCGACGGCACCATGTGCGACGGCAGGTGCTGTGTCGCATGGTCTTTCAATGCTTCCGGGTCGATGGTCGCGTCGGGTGCGGGATGGCAGTAGGCGACGAGAACGCTGTCGCCGGACGGTGCGGTGCGGGCCACGGTCACCGCGAACCCGACCGTCGGGTGCGCGGTGAGCACCGCATCGATCTCGCCGAGCTCGACACGGAACCCGCGGATCTTGACCTGGAAATCGGAGCGACCCACGTACTCGAGCTGCACCCCACGATCCGGGTCCCCGATCCACCGCACCACGTCCCCGGTGCGGTACATGCGGGTTCCGGGCGGGCCGTACGGGTCGGGCACGAACCGTCCGGCGGTCAGATCGGGGCGGCGATGGTAGCCGCGGGCCAGACCGACTCCCGCAACGTACAGGTCCCCGGCCACCCCGATCGGGACGGGCCGCAGCCGGGTGTCGAGGACCACGGCGCGGGCACCGCGCAGTGGTGGACCGAGGATCGGGTCGTCACCGGGGTGCAGTGGGGTGCTGATCGCCACCATGATCGTGGTTTCCGTCGGCCCGTACGCGTTGACGAGCCGCCGGTCGGGTGCCCACGTGTCGAGCAGTTCCGCGGGCCACGCCTCACCACCGACCGCGAGGTCGGTCAGTGCCGGCACGTCCGTGGGGTCCAGGGATGCCAGCGCCGCGGGGGTGATGAATCCGTGGGTGACGGCGGTGTCGGCGAGGAACCGGCCCAACTCCCGCCCCCCGTACAGATCCGGGGGCACCACCACCAGGGTCGCGCCGGACCCGAACGCCAGCAGGTACTCGAAGATCGAGGCGTCGAAGCTCGGGGACGAGACGTGCATGACCCGCGCGCCGGGGCCGGCACCGAACCGGTCGCGTTGGTCGAGCGCGAAGTTGTGCAGGCTGCGGTGGGTGGTGAGCACTCCCTTGGGGCGGCCGGTGGACCCGGACGTGTAGATCAGGTACGCCGCCTGATCGAGGTGCGGCGCCGCGGTGGTGGTCGCGGTGGCGGTCGCGGTGGCGGTGTGCGCGTCGGGGTGCACGTCGGGGTGCACGTCGGGGTGCACGTCGAGCCACCGCACCGTGTCGGGCAGCTGCGCGCGGTGCGCGGGCACCGTCACCCCGAGGGTGGCCCCGCAGTCGTCGAGCATGAACGCCACCCGGTCGGCCGGATACCGCGGATCCACCGGCACGAACGCCGCGCCGGTGCGGGTGATCGCGCACATCGCGGTGACCGATTCGAGGGACCGTGCGATGCCGAGCGCCACGAACGTTTCCGGTCGGGCCCCTGCCGCGCGCAGGGCCGCGGCGAGGGTGCCGGCGGCGGAGTCGAGTTGCCGGTAGGTCAGGGACCGGTGTCCGTCGGTGACGGCGATGGTGTGCGGGTGCGCGGCGACGGTCGCGGCCAGCAGTTCCGGCAGGGTCAGGGTGGAGCCGCCGTCGGGTCCGCGGACCGGGAGCAGCGCGCGGCGTTCGGGGTCGGAGAGCACGTCGATGTGGGTCGGGGGCACGGCCGGGTCGCCGGTGAGCGCGGTCAGGGCCCGCACGATCCGGTCGGCGATCGTCGCGACCTGGTCGCGGTCGAACACCTCGGGCAGGTATTTCATGCGGAGGTGTGCGGTGGTGTCGGTGTGCGCGACGATGCTCAGCGGGTAGTGCGCGGCGTCGTGTCCGGTCACGCCGGTGACGCGGATGCCGCCGAGGTCGGTGTCGGCGTACCCGGTGGTGTCCATCGGGTACGACTCGAACACGGTGAGGGTGTCGAAGCGGGCGGCGGCGCCGAGTCGGGCGTCGAGGGTGGTCAGGTTCACGTGGTGGTGGTCGAGCAGCGCGGCCTGTTCGGCCTGCACCCGGTCGAGGAGGGAGCCGACGGTGTCGTCGTCGCGGATGGTGATGCGTACCGGCACGGTGTTGATGAACAGCCCGATCATCGTCTCGATACCGTCGATCTGTGGTGGCCGACCGGACACGGTGGCGCCGAACACCACGTCGCGGCGGCCGGTGAGTGCGCCGAGCACGAGCGCCCACGCGGTCTGTATCAGTGTGTTGACGGTCACCGAGCGGTCCGCGGCGACCCGGTCGAGTCGGGTCGACAGCGCGGCGGTCAGGTGCACGTCCAGATCCCGGGAGGTTCCGGAGAGGGTGGTGTCGTGGTGTGGGGCCAGCAGGGTGGGTTGGTCGAGGCCGGTCAGGGCCCGCCGGTATGCGTCGACCGAGGCGTCGGCGTCGCGGTCGGCGAGCCACGCCAGGAACGTCCCGAAGCTGTGGGGGCGGTCCAGCGCGGTGGTGTCGTTGCCGGTGGCGTACAGGGTGAGCAGTTCGCGCAGCAGCACCGGTGTGGACCAGCCGTCGAGCAGCAGGTGGTGGTTGGTGAGCGCCACCCGGTGGCGGGTGCCGCCGGTGTGTACGACGGTCACCCGCAGCAGCGGTGGCCGGGTGGTGTCGAAGGGGGTGCGCCGGTCGGTGTCGAGGAGGTGCGCGGCGGCCTCGTCGGGGTCGGGGTCGTCGGTGGTGTCGGCGACGGTGAACGGGACGTCCACATGGCTGGGCACGATCTGCACGGGGCCGTCGGTGGTGTCGGTGGTGAACGCGGCCCGCAGGTTGGGGTGGCGGGTGAGCAGGTGCGCGGTGGCGCGGCGCAGCCGGTCGGTGTCGAGGTCCCCGTCGATGTCGAGGACCAGTTGCACCACGTAGGCGTCGGGGGCGTCGCCGGCGAGCAGCGCGTGGAACAGTAGGCCGGTTTGCAGGGGCGCGGCGGGCCAGATCGTGTCGAGGGGCCCGTAGCGGTGTTCGTGGGCGTCGATGGTGTCCTGGTGCAGCCGCACCAACGGCAGGTCCGAGGGGGTCAGGCCGCCGGCGTGGGGGGTGCGGGCGTGCCGTGCGACGGCGGTCGCGGCGGCGGTGAACCGGTCGGTGAGGTCGGTGAGGTCGGTGTGGTCGAGCAGTCCGGCCGGGTAGGACCAGTGCAGCCGCAGCACCGGACCGGTGTCGGTGTCGACGGTGACGGCGTTGATGTCGATGACGGCGGCGGCGGGCATGTCGGGGTTCTGGGTGCCGCCGCGGTCGAAGCCGTCGACCGGCATCCACGGCGCGGCGGTGCCGGCGGTGCCGGCGGTGGGGCGGCCGAGGTAGTTGAAGCTGATCTGCGGGGTGGGTAGCGCCGCGAGGTGCGCGGCGGTGTCCGCGCGCAGGTAGCGCAGCAACCCGTATCCGGTGCCGTGATCGGGTACCGCGGCGAGGTGTTCCTTGACGGTCTTGACGGCGCGGCCGGTGGCGGGGCCGGCCGCGAACGCGGCGTCGATGTCGACGCCGGTCAGGTCGAGCAGCAGCGGGTGGATGGTGGTGAACCAGCCGACGGTGCCGGACAGGTCGGCGCCGGTCGCGGCGGTACTGTCGCGGCCGTGGCCCTCGACGGTCAGCAGTAGTCGGGTGGTGTCGGTGCCGCGGTCGCGGCGCCACGCGGTGACCGCCAACGCCAGGGCGGTCAGCAGCCCGTGGTCGACGGAGCCGTGGAAGCGGTCCGGGACGGTGGTCAGCAGGGTGTCGGTGACGGTGGTGGGCAGGTCGGTGGCGATGGTGACGACGGTGGCGGTGGTATCGCGGGCCGGGTCGGCGGGCCGGTGTCCGAGCGGGGGGTCGGTGACGTCGAGGGTGCGGGTCCAGAAGTCGAGTTCGCGGTGCCGGTCGTCGGTGGCGGCGGCGTCGTGCAGGGCGTGCGCCCAGCGGCGCACGGAGGTGCCGGTGAACGCCGGGAGCAGTGTCGCGGGTGGATCGGCGGGTGCGGCGGTGCGGGCCGCCCACGCCGCGGCGAGGTCGGGCACCAGGATCCGCCAGGACACGCCGTCGACGGCCAGGTGGTGGATCACCAGCAGCAGCCGGCCGGCGCCGCTGGCGGCGTCGAACCACACCGCCTGCAGCACGGTGCCGGTGGCGGGGTCGAGGCGGTCGGCGGCGGCGTCGAGTTCGGTGGCGGCCAACGCGAAGAAGTCGTCGCTGTCGGCGGCGCTGGTCACCGGCACGCGATGGATCGCGGTGGCGGCGTCGACGGCGCCGGGTGCGTCGACGGTCAGGCGGGTGCCGTGCGCGGCGGTGGGGTCGTGGTGCAGGCGGGCGCGGAGCATGTCGTGCCGGTCGAGTACGGCCTGCAGCACCGCGGTCAGGTCCGCGGCGGGCAGCGCCGCGGGCAGCCGCAGCAGCACCGCCTGCGCGTAACGGTGGTGGCTGCCGCCGCGGGTGAGCATCCACTGCACGATCGGGGGCAGCGGGATGTCGCCGAGGCCGCCGCCGGGCAGTTCGTCGAGGACGGTGGGGGCCTCGGCGGTGGTGGTGACGGTGGCCAGGGCGGCGGGGGTCTTGTGTTCGAACACGTCGCGGGGGGTCAGGGTCAACCCGAGGTCCTTGGCGCGGGAAACGAGCTGGATGGACATGATCGAGTCGCCGCCGAGCGCGAAGAAGGAGTCGTCGACGCCGACGGTGTCGAGGCCGAGGACCTGCGCGAACAGGGTCACCAGGCGGGTTTCGGTGTCGCCGGCCGGGGCGCGGGTGGTGCGGCTGCGGGCCGCGAAGTCCGGTGCGGGCAGGGCCCGCCGGTCGAGTTTGCCGTGGGCGGTCACCGGCAGGGTGTCGAGCACGGTCACGGCGGCGGGCACCATGTAGGCGGCGAGGTCGGTGGCGGCGTCGGCGAGGACGGTGTCGACGTCGAGGTCGGTGCCGGGTTCGGGCACCACGTACCCGACGAGCCGGTCGGTGTCGGTGCGGTCGTCGTGGTGGACGACGACGACGGCGCGGGACACCCCGATGCTGCGGGTCAGGGCCGCCTCGATCTCGCCGAGTTCGACGCGGAAGCCGCGCAGCTGCACCTGGAAGTCGGTGCGGCCGAGGTATTCGATGTCGCCGTGGCGGGTGCGGCGCGCCCGGTCCCCGGTGCGGTAGAGGCGGTGCCCGGTGCCGCCGAACGGGTCGGCGACGAAGCGGGCGGCGGTCAGGTCGGGTCGCCGGTGGTAGCCGTCGGTGAGTTGCCCACCGGAGACGTACAGTTCGCCGGTCACGCCGGGGGGCACGGGATGCAGCCGGTCGTCGAGGATGTGCAGGTGCAGCGCGGGGAGGGAGGTGCCGATGAGGCTGGCGGTGGCGGTGGCCGCCGAGTCGCGGGTCAGTGGCAGCGCGGTGACGTGCACGGTGGTTTCGGTGATGCCGTACATGTTCACCAGGGTGGGGGCGGTGTCGTCGTGCCGCCGGTACCAGCGGTCGAGCAACTGCAGGTCGAGGGCTTCCCCACCGAAGATGATCCACCGCAGGTCGAGGGGGTGGGTGACGCCGGCGGCGGTGTCGGCGTCGACGAGTTGGGTGAAGGCGGTGGGTGTCTGGTTGAGCACGGTGACGTGTTCGTCGCGGAGCAACGTCAGGAACCGGTCGGGGGTGCGGGCGGTGTGGTAGTCGACGACGACGAGGCGACCGCCGTGCGCGAGCGCCCCCCACAATTCCCACACGGAGAAGTCGAAGGCGTACGAGTGGAACAGTGTCCACACGTCGGTGTGATCGAAACCGAACAGGCCGCGGGTGTCGCGCAGGAGGGTCACGACGGTGCGGTGCGGCACCGTCACGCCCTTGGGTCGGCCGGTGGACCCGGACGTGTAGATGACGTACGCGGTGGATCCGGGGTGCGGTGTGGCGTGGCGTTCGGTGTCGTCGATCGGGTCGGTGGGCAGGGCCGCGAGGCGGGCGGTGACCTGCGGGTCGTCGAGCAGGATCGGGTCGGGGGCGGCGTCGGGCAGGGTCGCCGCGTCCGCGGTGGTGGTGAGCACGGTCACGGGGTCGGCGTCGGTGAACATGAAGGCGAGACGGTCCGGGGGGTACGACACGTCCACGGGCAGGTACCCGGCTCCGCTGTGCAGGACCGCGAGCAACGCCACGACCACGTCGGTGGTGCGGGGCAACGCGACCGCGACGAGGGTGCCGGGGGCGGCGCCACGGTCGATGAGCAACCGGGCCAGCCGGTGCACCCGCGCGGACAGGTCCGCGTAGGTGACGGTGGTGTCCGCGTCGGTCACCGCGACGGCCGCGGGGTCGTGTGCGGCGCCGCGCGCGTAGAGGTCGAGCAGGGTGTCCCCGGTGCCGGTGGGTGCGGGGGGTGCGGGGGGTGCGGGGTGTTCGCCCGGCAGCAGCAGGTCGAGGTCGCCGACGGGGCGGTGCGGGTCGCCGGTGGCGGCGTCGAGGAGACGCAGGAACCGGTCGGCGGTGGCGGTGGCGGTGGCGGCGTCGAACAGGTCGGTGGCGTAGGTCAGGGCGGCGTCGAGGTGCCCGGCGGGGTGCTCGGCGATGTTCAGTTGCAGGTCGAACTTCGCGACGTGGGTGTCGGCGTCGAGGGCGGTGACGGTCAGGTCGGGGAGCTGCAGGTGGGCGCGTTCGGTGTTGCCGTATTCGAGCATCACCTGGAACAGCGGGGCGTGCGCGGTGGAGCGGGCCGGGGCGAGTTCGTCGACGAGTTGTTCGAACGGCAGGTCGGTGTGGGTGAACGCGGCGAGGTCGGTGTCGCGGACACCGCGGAG
This sequence comes from Rhodococcus yananensis, assembly GCF_020515525.1. Taxonomy (GTDB): domain Bacteria; phylum Actinomycetota; class Actinomycetes; order Mycobacteriales; family Mycobacteriaceae; genus Rhodococcus; species Rhodococcus yananensis. Next base: position 12,590 of record NZ_JAIYEP010000028.1, on the reverse strand, counting down.
CAGGTCCGCGAAGCCGCTGCCGGTGTCGACGGCGGTGCGCAGCACCACGGTGCCGACGAACATGCCGACGAGGTCGTCGAGGTGCCGGTGGCCGCGCCCGGCGACGGGGGTGCCCACGGCGATGTCGCGGCTCGACGACAGGCGCGCCAGCAGCACCGCCAGCGCGGTGTGCACGACCATGAACACGGTGGCGTCGTGCGCGGCGGCGAGGGTCCGCAGCCGGGTGTGCAGGGCCGGATCGACGGTGAACCGGACGGTGTCGCCGCGGAAGGACTGCCGGGTGGGGCGGGGCCGGTCGGTGGGCAGGTCGAGGAGGTCGGGGAGGTCGGCGAGCCGGTCCCGCCAGTAGCCGAGTTGGCGCCCACCGACGGAGGTGGGGTCGTCGAGGTCGCCGAGCAGGTGCCGGTGCCACAGCGCGTAGTCGGCGTACTGCACGGGCAGCGGCGTCCGGTCGGGGGCGGTGCCGGCGGCGCGGGCGGTGTACGCGGTGACCAGGTCGCGGGCCAGCGGTGCCATGGACGCGCCGTCGGCGGCGATGTGGTGCACGACGACCACGAGGATGTGGTCGGTGGTGGTGCGGCGCAGCAGCCGGATGCGCACGGGAACGGCGGTGGCGACGTCGAAGCCGGTGCCGATCAGGTCGGTGATGCGGGTGGTGGCGTCGATGTCGGTGACGTCGTCGACGGGCACGGTGGCGACGACCCGGTCGGCGGTGGTGACCAGTTGGCGGGGCCCGTGGTCGTCGCCGGGATACCAGGTGCGGAGGGCTTCGTGCCGGTCGAGGACGTCGTGGACGGCGGCGTCGAGGGCGTCGGTGTCGAGGGGGCCGGTCAGCTGCAGGGCGAGGGGGATGTTGTAGGCGGCGGAGGTGGTGTCGAACTGGTTGACGAACCACATGCGTTGCTGGGCGGGGGCGAGGGGGACGCGGTCGGGGCGGGGCCCGGCGGTCAGCGGGATGCCGTCGTGGCCGCCGTGGTCGTCGAGGATGCGGTCGGCGAGCGCGGCGACGGTGGGGGCTTCGAACAGGGCGCGGACCCCGGCGTCGGTGCCGAGCGTCTCGTTGATGCGGGCGACGGCGCGGGTGGCGATCAGGGAGTTGCCGCCGAGGTCGAAGAAGTTGTCGTCGGCGGAGATCCGCTCGTGGCCGAGGACGTCGGCGATGATGTCGGCGAGGGCGACTTCGAGATCGGTGCCGGGTGCCCGGTAGTCGCCGCCGGTGGTGGACAGGTCGGGCACCGGCAGGGCACGGCGGTCGAGTTTGCCGACGGGGGTCAGGGGGATCTCGTCGAGGACGACGACGGCGGCGGGCACCATGTGCGCGGGCAGGTGGGATGCGGCGTGGGTGCGCAACGCGGCGGGGGTGACGGTGCGTCCGGTGGCGGGCAGCACATACGACACCAGGACGGTGTCGCCGGACGGGGCGGTGTGCCCGAGGGTGTGCGCGAAGACGATGTCGTCGTGGCCGGTCAGGGCCGCGTCGATCTCGCCGGGTTCGATGCGGAATCCGCGGACCTTGACCTGGAAGTCGGAGCGGCCGAGGTATTCGACGGTGCCGTCGCCGCGCCACCGCACGATGTCGCCGGTGCGGTACATGCGTTCGCCGGTGGTGCCGTAGGGGTCGGCGACGAACCGGGCGGCGGACAGGTCGGGGCGCCGATGGTAGCCGCGGGCCACGCCGGGACCGGCGATGTACAGTTCCCCGGCGACCCCGACGGGGACGGGGTGCAGTCGGTCGTCGAGGACCACCTGGTGGAAGCCGACGGCGGGTCCACCGACGGTGACGGTGTGCCCGGGGTGCAGGGCGGGGCTGACGCTGGTTTCGATGGTGGCTTCGGAGGGGCCGTAGCCGTTGAACATGCGGCGGCCGGGTGCCCACCGCGCCACGAGTTCCGGGGGGCACGCCTCCCCCGCGACGACGAGGACCTTCAGGGTGTCGAGGCCGGTGGGGTCGAGGGAGGCCAGCGCGGTGGGGGTGATGAACGCGTGGGTGACCCGTTGGTCGCGGAGGTAGCGGGCCAGTTCGTCGCCGCCGTAGATGTCCGGCGGCACGATCACCAGGGTCGCGCCGGCGCAGAACGCCTTGGTGTATTCGAAGATCGACGCGTCGAAGCTCGGGGACGCCAGGTGGGAGATGCGGGCGTGGTGGGTGATGTCGAAGTGGTCGCGGACCTCGGCGTTGAGGTTGGTCAGGCCGCGGTGGGTGACGACCACCCCCTTGGGGCGGCCGGTGGAGCCGGAGGTGTAGATCAGGTAGGCGGGATGGTCGAAGCGCAGCGCGGTGGTGCGGTCGGCGTCGGTGATCGCGGTGGTCTCGGTGGCGGCGAGCCGCGCGTGGGTCTGCGGGTCGTCGAGGACGAGCCACGGCACGGTCGCGGGCAGTGACGGCCGGTGGGCCGCGGTGGTCACGCCGAGCGCCGCGGAGCAGTCGGTGAGCATGTAGTCGACGCGGTCGGGTGGGTAGGTGGGGTCGACGGGCACGAACGCCGCGCCGGTCTTGGTGACCGCCCACACCGCGGTGACCGAGTCGAGGGATCGGGGGATGCCCAGGGCCACCACGGTTTCCGGTCCGATGCCGTGCCCGATGAGGAGGCGGGCGAGGCGGGTGGAGCGGTCGTCGAGGTCCCGGTAGGTCAGGTCGTGGCCGCGGTAGGTCAACGCGACCGAGTCGGGCAGGATCGCGGCGACGGAGGTGAGCATCTCCGGCCACTGCCGGGGCGCGACCGGGGGGAGCCCGCGGGCGGGGGCGAGCGCGGCGAGTTCCCGCCCGGTGACGATGCCGATGTCGCCGACGACGACGGTGTCGTCGGTGGTGATCGCGTCGAGGATGCGGCGCAGCCGGTCGGCGAACGAGGCGACGGTGTCGGCGTCGAACAGGTCGGTGGCGTAGGTGAACGACGCGGTGATCCCGGCGGGGCCGTGCTCGTCGACGGTTTCGGCGACGGTCAGTTGCAGGTCGAACAGGGACAGGGTGGGGGCGCGGTCGACGACGGTGACGGTCAGGTCGGGCAGGGTCACCGTGGGGCGTTCGATGTCCTGGAATTCGAACAGCACCTGGAACAGCGGGGTGTACGCGGTGGAGCGGGGTGGGTCGAGGACCTCGACGAGACGTTCGAACGGGATGTCGGCGTGGTCGAACGCGGCGAGGTCGGTGTCGCGGACACCGCGGAGCAGGTCGGCGAACGGGGCGGTGTCGTCGATGTCGGTGCGCAGCACCACGGTGCCGACGAACATGCCGACGAGGTCGTCGAGGTGCCGGTGGCCGCGCCCGGCGACGGGGGTGCCCACGGCGATGTCGCGGCTCGACGACAGGCGCGCCAGCAGCACCGCCAGCGCGGTGTGCAGCACCATGAACAGGGACGTGTCGTGGCGGCGCGCCAGCTCGGTCAACGCCCGGTGGGTGGCGGCGTCGACGGTGAACGGGACGTGCGCGCCGCGGCGGGACTGCTGCACCGGGCGGGGCCGGTCCAGGGGCAGTTCGAGCAGATCCGGCATGCCGGCGAGCCGGTCGGTCCAGTACGCCAGTTGCCGCGCGGCGGTGGACTGCGGGTCGGTTTCGGGGCCGAGCACCCGGTGTTGCCACAGGGTGTAGTCGGCGTACTGCACGGGCAGCGGCGCCCAGTCGGGGTGGTGCCCGCCGCGGCGGGCGGTGTACGCGGTGAGCACGTCCCGCGCGAGCGGGCCGAGGGAGAAGCCGTCGGCGGAGATGTGGTGCACGACCAGCACCAGCACGTGGTCGTCGTCGGTGGGGCGCAGCAACCGTACCCGCACGGGGATCTCGGTGGCGACGTCGAACCCGGTGGCGATGATCCGGTCGACGGTGTCGGTGACGGTGTCGGCGGGCACGACGTCGACGGTGAGGTCGCCGGTGGTGGACGCGGAGGCCGGCAGCACGACCTGCACGGGTCCGCCGTCGGTGAGCGGGTAGCGGGTGCGCAGGCTCTCGTGGCGGGCGACGACGTCGCCGAGGGCGGCGCGCAGCGCCGGGAGATCCAGGTGCCCGCGCAGCCGCAACGCCACCGCGATGTTGTAGGCCGGGGAGGTGGTGTCGAACTGGTTGACGAACCACATGCGTTGCTGGGCCGGGGACAGCGGTACCGGGTCGGGGCGGGGCCCGGCGACCGGGTCGGGGCGGTGGCCGGTGCCGGCGCCGCGGTGGACGTGGTCGGTGAGGTCCGCGACGGTGGGATGGTCGAACACGTCGCGGATGCCGAGGTCGGTGCCGAGCGTCGCGGACAGGCGCGCCGCCAGCCGCATCGCCAGCAGCGAGGTGCCGCCCAGGTCGAGGAAGTTGTCGTGCACCCCGACGCGCGGCACCTCGAGCAGTTCGGCGAAGGTGTCGGCGACGGTGTGTTCGACGGGAGTGCGGGGCGGCAGGTATCCGGTGGCGGTCGCGGTCGGGTCCGGTGCGGGCAGCGCCGCGCGGTCCAGTTTGCCGTTCGCGCCGACGGGTAGGGCGTCGAGGACGATCAACGAGGTGGGCACCATGTAGTCGGGGAGGCGGCTGCGCAGGTGCGCGGTGAGCGCGGCGACGTCGACGGTGCGGTCGCCGTCGGGGACCAGGTAGGCGGTGAGCACGCTGTCGGCGTGGTGGTGCACGAGCACGGCGGCCTGCGCGACGTCGCGGTGGCCGCGCAGGACGTGTTCGATCTCGCCGAGTTCGATGCGTAGTCCGCGGATCTTGACCTGGAAGTCGGTGCGGCCGATGTAGTCGAGGGCGCCGTCGGGGCGGCGCACCCCGAGGTCACCGGTGCGGTAGAGGCGGGATCCGGGGGGCCCGAACGGGTCGGCGACGAACCGGTCGGCGGTCAGGGCGGGCCGGTCGTGGTAGCCGCGGGCCAGTTGCACCCCGGCCAGGTACAGTTCGCCGACGGCGCCGGGGGGCAGCGGGTGCAGTCGCCGGTCGAGGACGTGCACGCGGGTGTTCCACACGGCGGTGCCGATCGGGACGGTGCCGGTGTCGGTGTCGGAGGTGGGCCACGCGGTGACGTCGACGGCGGCCTCGGTGGGGCCGTACAGGTTGTGCAGGGCGGCGCCGGGGAGTGCGGCGCGGGTCGCGGCCGCGGTCTCGGGGGGCAGGGCCTCCCCCGACGCGAACAGCAGTCGCAGGCAGGTGGCGTGCCCGCCTCCGGCGGCGGCGGTGAACACCGCGAGCATCGACGGTACGAAATGCGCGACGGTGACGGTCTCGGTGTCGATGGTGCGCAGCAGGTAGGCGGGGTCGCGGTGCCCGTCGGGTGCGGCGAGCACGAGCCGGGCTCCGGTCTGCAACGGCCAGAACAATTCCCACACCGACACGTCGAAGGTGAGGGGGGTTTTCTGCAGCACCGTGTCGGTGTGGGTGAGCCGGTAGGTGTCCTGCATCCAGTGGAGCCGGTTGACGATCGCCCGGTGGGTGACGGCCACGCCCTTGGGGCGGCCGGTGGAGCCGGAGGTGTAGATCACGTAGGCGACGGTGTCGCCGTGGACGGGTACGTCCAGTGGGGTGTCCGGTTCGGTGGTGGTGTCGAGGTCGTCGATGCGCAGCAGGGGGATGTCGCGGCCGTCGACGGCGTCGGTGAGGGCGTCGGCGTCGCCGGTGGTGGTCAGCAGCAGTACGGGGCGGGCCGACTCGAGGACGTAGCGGGTGCGGTCGGTGGGGTGGTCGGGGTCGAGGGGCAGGTACGCGGCGCCGGTCTTGACGATCGCGTACAGGCCCACCATCATGTCGAGGCTGCGGCGGGCGGCCAGCGCGACGATGCGCTCGGGTCCGGCGCCGCGGCGGGCCAGCGCATGCGCGAGCCGGGTCGCGGCCGCGTCGAAGCTCGCGTAGTCGACGGTGCGGTCCCCGCAGGTCACCGCCGGGGCGTGCGGGGTCGCGGTGACCTGCGCGGTGAACATCTGCGCGAGGGTGGTTGCGGGGACGTCGACGGTGGCACCGTCGAAGGTGCGCAGTCGGGCGCGTTCGGTGTCGGTGAGCAGGTCGAGGTCTCCGACGGGGATGCGGGGATCGTCGGTGGCGGCGGTGAGCACCCGCACGAACCGGTCGACGAACGCGGCGGCGGTTCCGGCGTCGAACAGGTCCGTCGCGTAGGACAGGGCACCGTGCAACGCGACGGTGCCGCCGTCGTCGCCGGGGACCGTCGTCAACTGCAGGTGCAGATCGAATTTGGTGGTGCCCGTGTCGATTTCGTCGATGTCGACGGTGAGGTCGGGTAGTTGCAGGTGGGCGTGTTCGTTGTTCTGGAACGCGAGCATCACCTGGAACAGCGGGGAATGCGCCGCCGAGCGGGTCGGCGCGAGGGTGTCGACGAGCGTGTCGAACGGCACGTCGGCGTGCGCGAACGCGGCGACGTCGGTGTCGCGCACGGCCTGCAGATGGTCTCCGAATCCGATGCCGGCGGGGACGGCGGTGCGTAACGCGACGGTGCCGACGAACATGCCGACCAGGTCGTCGAGGGCGGTTTCGCCGCGTCCCGACACGGGGGTGCCCACGACGATGTCGTCGGTGCCGGACAGTCGGGCGAGGAGCACCGTCAGGGCCGCGTGCACGACCATGAAGTCGGTGGCGCCGCGGCGGCGCGCGAGCGCACGCACCCGCCGGTAGAGGTCGGCGGGGATGTCGATGTCGACGGTCCCACCGCGGAAGGACTGTTGTGCGGGCCGGGGCCGGTCGGTGGGCAGCGGCAGCAGTTCCGGGGCACCGGCGAGCCGGTCCCGCCAGTACGCGAGTTGGGTGCCGGCGCGGGACCGTGGATCGTCGACGGAGCCGAGCAGTTCGTCGAACCACAGGGTGTAGTCGGCGTACTGCACCGGCAGCGGCACCCAGTCGGGGTGGTGCCCGTCGCGGCGCGCCAGATACGCGGTCATCAGATCGCGGGCGAGCGGCGCCAGCGAGGCGCCGTCCGCGGCGATGTGGTGCACGACGACCGCCAGGACGTGGTGGTCGTCGGTCAGGCGCAGCAACCGGATCCGCACCGGCGGGTCGACGGCGACGTCGAAGCCCGCGTGCACGCACGCGTCGACGGCCGCGGGCAGCTGCTCGGGGGTGACGGGCCGCGGCGTCAGATCGACGGGGGTGGTCGGCAGGATCTGCTGGACGGGACCGTCGGGGCCGGCCGGGTAGCGGGTGCGCAGCGACTCGTGCCGGTCGAGGACGTCGGTGACGGCGGCGGCCAGCGCGGGCACGTCGAGGGTTCCGCGCAGGCCGATCGCGACGGGAATGTTGTAGGCCGCGGAGGTGGTGTCGAGTTGGTTGACGAACCACAGTCGGCGTGCGGCCGCGGCGACCGGCACGTGCTCGGGGCGGGGGCGGGCGGAAAGCGCGGGGCGCGCGGAGATCCCGGCGTCGGCCAACCGGCGGGCCAGGGCCCGCACCGTGGGGGCCTCGAACAGGGCACGCACCCCCAGGTCGGTGCCGAGGGTGTCGTTGAGGCGCGCCAGGACGCGGGTGGCGATCAGCGAGTTGCCGCCGAGATCGAAGAAACCGTCGTCGAGACCGATCCCGTCGAGACCGAGCTGGTCGGCGAACACCGCCGCGACGGCCCGTTCGGTGTCGGTGCCGGGGGCGGGGCCGCCGGCGGCACCGAACCGGGGGTCGGGCAGGGCCCGACGGTCCAGTTTCCCGACGGGGGTCAGCGGGATCCGGTCGAGCACGACGATCGCGGCGGGCACCATGTGCGCGGGCAACCGGGTCCGCAGGTGCGCGGTGAGCTGCTCGGGGTCGGCGACGCGTCCGGTGCCGGGCAGCACGTAGGACACCAGCAGGGTGTCGCCGGACGGGGCGGTGCGGCCCACCGTGACGGCGAAGACGACGTCGTCGTGCCCGGTCAGGGCCGCGTCGATCTCCCCGAGTTCGATGCGGAAACCCCGGACCTTGACCTGGAAGTCGGAGCGGCCCAGGTGTTCGACGGTGTCGGTGGTGTCGTCGCCGGTGCGGGGCCGGTGCCAGCGCACCACGTCGCCGGTGCGGTACATCCGGGATCCGGGTGGGCCGTACGGGTCGGCGACGAACCGGGTCGCGGTCAGCGCCGGCCGGTCGTGGTAGCCGCGGGTCACCCCGGGCCCGGCGATGTACAGCTCGCCCGCGACCGCGCGGGGCACCGGGTGCAGCCGGGTGTCGAGCAGGACCTCCCGGACCCCGCAGACCGGGGCACCGACGGTGACGGTGTCCCCCGCGATCAGCGGGGCGGTGATGTTGACGACGATGGTGGTTTCGGTGGGCCCGTACGCGTTGAACATGCGTCGGCCCGGCGCCCACCGCGCCACGAGCTCCGGGGGGCAGGTGTCCCCGGCGACGGTGACGACACCGCAGTCGACGGCGGCGGGGTCGACGGACGCCAGCGCGGCGGGGGTGGAGAACGCGTGGGTGACGTGCTGGTCGCGCAGCACCCGGGCGAGTTCCTCGCCGCCGTAGACGTGCGGGGGCACCACCACGAGGGTCGCGCCGATCCCGAACGCGGTCATGTACTCGAAGATCGAGGCGTCGAAGCTCGGGGACGAGAAGTGCGAGACCCGCGCATCGGGGGTCGGGGTCAGGCGGGCGTGCAGGCTCGCGGACAGGTTCGCCAGGCCACGGTGCGGCACGACGACACCCTTGGGGCGGCCGGTGGACCCGGACGTGTAGATCAGGTAGGCGGGATGATCGAACTGCAGGTCGGTGGGACGGTCACGGTCGGTGAGCGGGGCCGGTGACACCGCGGCGAGGCGGTCGCGGACCGGATCGTCGTCGAGCACCGACCACGGCACGGTGTCGGGGAGCGCGGCGCGGTGCGCACCGGTGGTCACCCCGAGCACCGCACCGGAGTCGGTGAGCATGTAGTCGATGCGGTCGGCCGGGTAACCGGGGTCGACCGGCACGAACGCGGCACCGGACTTGGCGACGGCCCACACCGCGGCGACCGATTCGAGGGAGCGGGCGATGCCGATGGCCACGAAGGTTTCCGGGCGGGCACCGTCGGCGACGAGGATCCGGGCGAGCCGATTGGACCACTCGTCGAGTTCGGCGTACGTCATCGCACGGTCACCGCACACCACGGCGGTCGACTCGGGCACGATCGCGGCGACCGCGGTGAGCAGTTCCGGCCAGGTCTGCGCGGACATCGGGGGCAGCCCGCGGGCCGGCAGCAGCCCGGTGGGTTCGTGCGCGGCGGTCAACGGCAGGTCCCCCACCGGCCGGGTCGGGTCGGCGACGGCCGCGGCCAGGATCCGGGCGAGCCGCCCGGTGAAATCGGTGGTGGTCGCGGTGGTGGTGTCGCCGCGCGGGGCGACGCGCAGCAACACCCGATCGTCGTGGACCCGCACGTGCACGTGCAGGTCGGTGCCGTCGGTGGTGTGTCCCTCTCCCCCGTCACCGTCACTGTCACCGTCACCGTCTCCGGTGGTGACGGTGACGGCGACGGGAATCGGGGGTGTGCCCGCGGCCGCCAGTTCGGTGTCGGTGACGTCGGCGTGCGCGGCGGCGTCCCGGCCGGTGTCCGCGGCGCGCGCCACGACCGTGGTGAACGGTTCGGCGGGGTCGAGTCGCAGCCGCAGCGGCAGCAGCGGCCCATCGTGGTGGAGCCGGTGACCGACGAGGGTGTCGGTGGTGCCGGTGAGCCGGGTCAGCACCACCGCGAGCGCGGCGTGCAGTACCGCGAACGGTACCGGCGCGGCGACCGGGTCGGGGGCAGAGCCGTCCGTGCCGGAGTCGTCCGTGCCCGCACCGTGCCGGTGCGCGCCCGCGGCGGGATCGGGCAGCAACGCGCGCAGCGCCGCCGCGGACACAGAGGGATCCACCTCGGCGACGGTGTGGGTGTCGTCCCCGTCGGCGGCGGGGGGCAACGCGAGCAGGTCGGGAAGGTCCGCCGATCGGGCCCGCCAGAACGCGAGGTCGGTGGCGGTGCGTCGGCGTTGCCGACCCACCCGGGCGGTGACCGGGTCGATGTCGGCGACGGCGGTGGCGGGCGCGGCGCCGAGGAACGCGTCGAGCAGGGTCGTGAAATCCCTGTGGTGGCCGCGCAGTTCGTCCTCGTCGTAGCGGTGCGGGTTGCCGCGGAAATCCAGGTGGGTGCGTGCCGGGGTGCCGCTGAGATAGATGTTGACCAGCAGGTCCTCGACGGGGCCGGAGGTCATGATGTGGAAGTCACCGCGGATGTCGCCGAGGGAGATCTGCTGGTGGAACAGCATCACGTTGACCATCGGGCCGGCGTAGCGGTGCGGATCCCCCGCCGCCCCGCTCTCGCGGCGGACGTCCTCGAGGCTGCACCGCTGGTGTCGCAGCGCCCCGGTCAGCTCGAGCTGCACCCGCGCCACCAGCTCGCTGCGGGTGTCGTCCGGCTGCAGCCGGATGTGCAGCGGCACGGTGTTGACGAGCATGCCACCGGAGCGGCGGACCAACGCGGTGGTCCGCGCCGACACCGGCAGATTGATCACCACATCGTCCCGCCCGGTCATCCGCGCCAGATAGCAGGCGAACGCGGCGATCACCGTGGCGGTCGACGAGACGCCCGGGGCGTCGTCGGTCGCGGTCAGCGCCGCGACCATCGGTGCGGGCAGCACCGTGCCGGTGAGCAGCGAATGCGCGGCGACCGGACCCCGGCGCCGCGCCAGGCTCGAGCCGTCCTCGAGTCCGGCGACCCGGTCGAGCCACCAGTCCCGGTCGGTGCGGTACCGCGCCGACTCCCGGTAGTCGCGGTCCCACTCGTAGAGGGTGCGCAGATCCGCGGCGCGGGACGCGGACGGGGTCGTACCGGTGAGCCCGGCGCTGTACAACTCGGCGATCCGGTTGACCATCGTCATCGCCGCGTACCCGTCGAGCGCGACGTGGTGGATGCGGCTGTACCACAGGTGCCGGTCGTCGGCGACCCGCAGGATGGTCATGTTCACCAGCGGATCGACGGCCAGATCCATCGGTTGCGCGTAGTCGGCGTCCATCCAGGTGTGCGCCGCGGCCATCGGGTCGTCGGCGTCGCGGAAGTCGAGCAGCGGGATGCTCGTCGCGGCGATCGTCGGGTCGACGAACTGGTAGGGCTCCCCGTCGACCTCGACGACCCGCAGGAACGCGGACCGGAACTCGTGGCCGGCGGTGTACCCGGCGCGGCGCAGCAGATCGATGTCGAGCGCGCCGCGCAGATCCACGTACTGCGCGATGCAGATCGGCACGTCCGGTGCCATTTGTTGCGCGAACCAGATGGAGCGTTGCGCCGACGACAGGGGATGCGCGTCGTCGGGCAATGGGAACCGGTGATCTCGCAACGACATTTCCCCTCCGAATTTCTCCTCCGAGAAGCGAGGACGGCCGGATCTGCGTTTCGAGGCGCCGCGCGGCGGCGCCGGCCGCACCCGACGTCGCGACCGGCGCCCCACGGTCGTGCCCGACCCGTCGGGTCGGCGGCAACCCCCAAGCTAGACCAGATTCCCGGCACGGGTGCGGTTTCCGGCGACCCGACGGCACCACCACCGCACGTCGCCTCCGGGCGCGGTGCGTGGCCCGCCCGGACACCGCACCGTGAACACCGAAAACACCCCTGTGGGTCACTTTCCGATCGCGGTTCGGTGACGATCGGGTGCGGTCGCGGGTGAATGTCGGTTTCGTGACGACAAATACCGAAATCACCCGGAGATGCGTCACCGGTGCCTATTGTCGAATCTCGAATCACAGGGTTCACAGCCGGTGATTCGGCTCGTTCGCCTGACGCACCGACCCGCACCCGTCCGTAAAGGAGCACCCGATGCCGCGTCGCCGGACCCTACGACTGCTGACCGCGCTCGGCGCCGCCGCGGTCGTCGCGGTCGCCCCCGCGTACGCCTCCGCCGAGCCCGCACCACCGGGGGTTCCCCTCGACGTGCTGCGCGCCGAGGCCGCCGCGCAGTCCCCCGACATGCTCGCCGCGGTCGAACGGCTCGTCGCCGACTCCGGGTCGGCGAATCCGTTCGAACCGCCGCCGCGCAACGTCGTCCAACCGTTCAGCACGCCCGCACCGACTCTGGGGCCCGGCTGCGGCGGCGGCATCGTCCCCTACGCGATGACCAACGCGTGGGTGCATCCGGGGCCGCACGCCGCCGCGCTGCCCGGCCAGATCGGGGTGTACGTCGAACCGACCGTCGCCGCACCGATCGCCTCGTCCGATCTGACGTTCGTGTGGATGAACATGGAGGCGTACCGCGGCGGCATCGAAACTCTCGACCAGTCCGCCGTCGGTCCGCTGTCGACGACCGTCTCCACCGGCGGTGGTGCGATCATGGGGGCCCTGTTCGGATCGATCCGGTACACCAACGGTGCGTTCTGCCAGGTCGTGTACACGATGGGCGGGTTCTTCGCCTGAACCGGTGGGTCCGATCGGGCCGGTGCTCACCGCAACCGTTCGGCGTCGCGCGCCAGTTCCAGCAGTGTCCCGCACAGGCGGCGCAACTCGTCGGTGTCGGCGTCTTCGTCGACCGCCGTCGCGACGTCCTCGGCGGCGCACCGCACCAGGTAGGCGCGGTCGGTGACGGCGGTCGCCTCCGCGGCGGTGAGCACCACACCGTCGGGGTCGGTCCGCCCACCGGACGCGGCCGTCCGCTGCTCGTAGGCGCGTTGCCGGCACGAGCGGCGGCAGTACCGCCGTCGTCGCCCGGTCCCGGATTCCGGGACC
>NZ_JAIYEP010000027.1 GCF_020515525.1 Rhodococcus yananensis | reverse complement strand
ATCAGACACGAGTCCCGAGCCTACCCGCGCGTGTTTCTCCGTCCGTGCGGTGGCGACCCGGACGGCGTGTGAGCTCAGGAGCGGTGCACGGCGGCGGCGGCGATGTTGGACGCGAGCACATCACCACGCGGTTGACATCGGCGACCTCGTTGGTGATGCGGGTGGAGATCCGTTCCAGCGTCTCGTACGGCAGTCGGGTCCAGTCCGCGGTCATCGCGTCCTCGCTCGAGACGGGGCGCAGCACGATCGGGTGGCCGTAGGTGCGGCCGTCGCCCTGCACGCCGACGCTTCGGACGTCGGCGAGCAACACCACCGGGCACTGCCAGATCTGCCCGTCGAGCCCCGCGGAGGTCAGTTCCTCACGGGCGATCGAATCTGCGTGCCGCAGAATCTCGAGCCGGTCGCGGGTGACCTCGCCGATGATGCGGATGCCGAGGCCCGGTCCGGGGAACGGCTGCCGGCCGACGATCTCCTCGGGCAGGCCGAGCTGGCGGCCCACCGCACGCACCTCGTCCTTGAACAGCAGACGCAGCGGTTCGACGAGGTCGAACTGCAGGTCCTCGGGGAGTCCACCGACGTTGTGGTGGCTCTTGATGTTGGCGGTGCCCGTACCACCACCGGATTCGACGACGTCGGGGTACAGGGTTCCCTGCACGAGGAACTCGACCTTCTCGCCCTTCGACGCACCTTCGCCGAGGACCTCGGAGACGGCGCCCTCGAAGCTACGGATGAACTCGCGTCCGATGATCTTGCGCTTGGTCTCGGGGTCGGTGACTCCCGCGAGTTCCCGCAGGAAGGTCTCGGATGCGTCGACGGTGACCAGACGCGCGCCGGTCGCGGCGACGAAGTCCCGCTCGACCTGCTGACGCTCGCCCTCACGCATCAGGCCGTGGTCGACGAACACACAGGTCAACCGGTCTCCGATGGCACGCTGCACGAGCGCGGCCGCCACCGCCGAATCGACACCGCCGGACAGCCCGCAGATCGCGCGCCCGTCGCCGACCTGCTCGCGCACCTGTTCGATGAGCGCATCCGCGATGTTGGCTGCGGTCCACGCGCCGGGGATACCCGCGATCTCGTGCAGGAACCGGCTCAGGACCTGCTGACCGTGGGGCGAATGGAGCACCTCGGGGTGGTACTGGACGCCGGCGAGACGACGCGCACGGTTCTCGAACGCGGCGACGGGTGCGCCCGCGCTGCTGGCGGTCACCTCGAATCCCTCGGGGGCGGCGGTCACGCCGTCGCCGTGGCTCATCCACACCGGTTGCGTCGCGGGCAGACCGTCGTGCAGCAGCCCACCGGTCACCGACATGTCGGTGCGCCCGTACTCGCGTCCACCGGTGTGCGCGACGGTGCCGCCGAGCGCCTTCGCCATCGCCTGGAATCCGTAGCAGATCCCGAAGACCGGCACGTCGAGGTCGAAGAGCCGCGGATCGAGCTGCGGGGCACCGTCCTCGTACACGCTGGACGGACCACCGGACAGAACCACCGCGAGGGGTTCCTTCGCCGCGATCTCCTCCACACTCATCGTGTGCGGGACGACTTCCGAGTACACCTTCGCTTCACGTACGCGGCGGGCGATCAGCTGCGCGTACTGGGCTCCGAAGTCGACGACGAGGACGGGCCGGGACTGCTGGGTTTGCGACACCCGGACAGTCTAGTCTGCGCGCACCCCCGGACCGGAGCGGGCCGGGTCGTCGCGATCAGGCGATCTCGGCTCCACCGCGGACCTCGACGATGGGCAGCGACAGCGCACCGGGGGCGCCTTCCGGCACGACCGGATTCCGGGGCGCGACCGGCTGCACCCTGCGGTAGGGCCGGCCCTGGGCGGGGCGCACGTCGTCCTCTCCCTTGTTCGGCCACAGCGATGCTGCACGTTCCGCCTGTGCCGCAATGGTCAGCGACGGGTTGACCCCCAGATTCGCAGACACTGCGGCCCCGTCGACGACGCTCAGCGTCGGATACCCGAAGACCCGATGGTAGGGGTCGATCACGCCGTGCTCGGGGTCCGTGCCGATGACCACACCGCCGAGAAAGTGCGCTGTGAGCGGGATGTTGAAGATCTCCCCCCAGGTACCACCGGCGATGCCGTCGATCTTGTCCGCGATGCGGCGGGTCGCCTCGTTTCCGGCGGGAATCCACGTCGGGTTGGGTTCACCGTGTCCCTGCTTGCTGGTGACCTTCCGTCGCCCGAACAGGCCCTTCTTCGTGTAGGTGGTGATGGAGTTGTCGAGGTTCTGCATGACGAGCGCGATGATGGTGCGTTCGCTCCAGTCCTTCACCGAGAGCATCCGGAGCATCCGTGCGGGATTCTTCGCCACCTGGGCGAGGAACTTCACCCACCGCGGAACGGGACCGTCGCCGTCGGTCATCAACGTCTGCAGCAGTCCCATCGCGTTGGAACCCCTGCCGTAGCGGACGGGCTCGATGTGGGTGTCCGGAGTGGGATGGAAGGACGACGTGATCGCCACGCCCTCGGTCAGATCCATGTCGGGGTCGACGGTGAGCTTTCCGGCCCCGACGATCGACTCGGAGTTCGTGCGCGTGAGTTCGCCGAGCCGATCGGACAGCTTCGGCAGGGCTCCCGTGTCCTTGAGGTGGTGCAGCAGATGCTGGGTCCCCCACGTTCCGGCGGCGAGCACCACGTGCGATGCCGTGAGCATGCGCCGACCCTTGCGCAGGCGCGTGCCGGTGCGTTCGGTGAACACCTCCCAGCTTCCGTCCGGCACCGCCCGCAGATCGGTGACGGTGGTGAGCGGAAGGATGTCGACGCCGGCCTTCTCCGCGAGCCCGAGATAGTTCTTGATCAGTGTGTTCTTCGCGCCGTGACGACATCCCGTCATGCATTCGCCGCATTCGATGCACCCGGCACGATCGGGCCCGACTCCCCCGAAGTAGGGGTCGGGCACCGTACGTCCCGGTTCACCGAGGAAGACACCCACCGGTGTCTTGACGAAGGTGTCTCCGACACCCATGTCCTCGGCGACCTCCTCGATGATCTTGTCGGCTGCGGTCATGCGCTCGTACCGAACGACGCCGAGCATGCGCCGCGCCTGGTCGTAGAAGGGGCTCAGTTCGTCGTGCCAGTCGGTGATGTGCGCCCACTGCCGGTCCTCGAAGAACGCCGCCGGCGGCTTGTACAGGGTGTTGGCGTAGTTGAGCGAGCCCCCGCCGACCCCCGCCCCTGCGAGGATCAGGCAGTCGCGCAGCAGATGCACACGCTGGATGCCGAAGCATCCGAGTTTCGGTGCCCACAGGAAACGCGCGAGATCCCAACTGGTCTTCGCGAAATCGGCGTCGGCGAAGCGCCTGCCCGCTTCGAGCACCCCGACCTTGTACCCCTTCTCGACGAGTCGGAGCGCGGTGACGCTGCCACCGAAACCCGACCCGACGATCAGAACGTCGTAGTCCGTGACTCGTTTGCCCATGGGTGCACCTCCGCCGGAGCCGATTGTTACCGGTCAGTATGCACCCCCGATGTGACATTGCCTACACCGGATGCCCAACTGCTACTGCGGGTACCAGAAACCCCAGGTCACGCAATACGGGCGTGGCCGGACACCTGCCCGTGGTGTCACGGGAGGATGTCCGGCCACGAACGACGGAACGGGTCAGGCACGCACCGACAGTCCGACCTTCTGGAACTCCTTCAGGTCCGAGTAGCCCGACTTCGCCATCGCACGGCGCAGACCGCCCACGAAGTTCAACGATCCGTACGGATCGTCGGACGGACCGGTCAGCACGCGGGACAGACCCGCCCGGTCCTCGAACTCCTCCACCTGCAGCACCGCCCCACGCGGCAGCGACGGGTGAGCGGCAGCCGACGGCCAGTACCAGCCGCGGCCGGGTGCTTCCTCGGCCAGCGCGAGCGGCGCGCCGAGCACCGCGGCGTCGGCACCGCACGCGATGGCCTTCGCCAGATCACCCGAGGTCTCGATGTCACCGTCGGCGATGACGTGCACGTACCGTCCACCCGTCTCGTCGAGGTAGTCCCGACGGGCCGCCGCGGCATCGGCGATGGCCGTGGCCATCGGCACCCCGATACCGAGCGACGCGCTCGTGGTCGTCGCCCCGGCCGTCGAACCGAATCCGACGATCACGCCCGCCGCACCGGTACGCATCAGGTGCAGGGCCGTACGGTGGTCGCTCACACCGCCGGCGATGACGGGAACATCCAACTCGGAGATGAACGTCTTGAGATTGAGCGGTTCGTCGTCGCCGTGGGCGACGTGCTCGGCCGAGATGATCGTTCCGTGGATGACCAGCAGGTCGATGCCGGCACGCACGAGATCCGGTGTCAGCACCCGGGCGTTCTGCGGGCTCACCCGCACAGCCGTCGTCACCCCGGCGTCGCGGACCTGCGCGACGGCCGCGGCCAACAGATCGGGCTGCAGCGGGGCAGCGTGCAGTTCCTGCAGATACGCCACCGAAGCGTTGGGGTCGGGATCGGTTTCGGCGATCTCGATGAGCCGGGCGATCGCCGCGTCGACGTCTGCGTGCCGGCCCCACAGACCTTCACCGTTGATCACGCCGAGGCCACCGGCCTTGCCGAGTTCGATCGCGAACGCGGGCGAGACCAGCGCATCGGTCGGGTGTGCCAGCACGGGGATGTCGAAGCGGTAGGCGTCGATCTGCCACGCGGTCGACACCTCTTTCGACGACCGGGTGCGGCGGGACGGAACGATGTCGATGTCGTCCAGCTCGTACGTGCGGCGGGCGGTCCGGCCCATGCCGATTTCAACGAGGTCGCGCACGCGCGCCCCTTTCTCGTGAGAAGACGGTTCCCGCCGCAACCGGACGGGACCACGGTCTACCGAACGCGCAACCGCTAGCGGGTCGCGTAGTTCGGCGCCTCCGCGGTGATCGTGATGTCGTGCGGGTGGCTCTCCTTGAGTCCCGCCGCGGTGATCTGGACGAACTGTGCGTGGTGCAGCTCCTCGATCGTCGACGAGCCCGTGTAACCCATCGCCGCGCGCAGGCCACCGATCAGCTGGTGGGTGACCTGTTGGAGCGGACCGCGGAACGGCACCCGCCCCTCGATGCCCTCGGGCACCAGTTTGTCCTCCGACAACACGTCGTCCTGGAAGTAACGATCCTTGGAATACGACTTCGCCTCGCCGCGGCTCTGCATGGCGCCGAGCGAGCCCATGCCGCGGTAGCTCTTGAACTGCTTGCCGTTGACCAGGATCAGCTCACCCGGAGACTCCGCGGTGCCCGCGAGCAGAGATCCGAGCATGGCCGCGGATGCACCGGCGGCGAGCGCCTTGGCGACGTCGCCGGAGAACTGCAGGCCACCGTCCGCGATCACGGGGACGCCGTGGGCCTTCGCCGCGGCGGACGCCTCGAGGATCGCCGTGATCTGCGGTGCACCGACACCGGCGATGACGCGGGTCGTGCAGATCGAGCCGGGCCCGACGCCGACCTTGACCGCGTCGACACCGGCCTCGATGAGGGCGAGTGCGCCCGCGCGGGTTGCGACGTTGCCGCCGATGATCTGCACCCGATCACCGATCTCGGCCTTGAGCTTGGCGATCATCGACAGCACACCGGCCGAATGCCCGTGGGCACTGTCCACGACGAGCACGTCGACGCCGGCGTCCGCGAGGGTCATCGCGCGCGACCACGCCTCGTCGCCGACGCCGACTGCGGCGCCGACCAGGAGCCGGCCGTCGCGGTCCTTCGTGGCGTTCGGATGCTGCTCGGTCTTGACGAAGTCCTTGACCGTGATCAGGCCGGTGAGGCGTCCCTGGCCGTCGACGATGGGCAGCTTCTCGATCTTGTGGCGGCGCAACAGCCCGAGTGCGGCCTCCGCGGTGACCCCCTCGCTGGCCGTCACGAGCGGCGCCTTGGTCATCACCTCGGCGACCGGGCGGTTCTGGTCGACCTCGAACCGCATGTCGCGGTTGGTGATGATGCCGACGAGTTGACCGTCGGCGTCGGTGACCGGCAGTCCGGAGATGCGGAACCGGGCGCACATCGCGTCGACTTCGGCGAGCGTATCGGTCGGCTTGCAGGTGACCGGGTCCGTGACCATGCCGGCCTCGGAGCGCTTGACGGTCTCGACCTGCGCGGCCTGCGTCTCGGTCGCCATGTTGCGGTGCAGCACACCCATGCCACCGGCACGCGCCATCGCGATCGCCATCCGAGACTCGGTGACGGTGTCCATCGCGGAGCTGACGAGCGGGATCCGCAGGGTGATGTCGCGGGTGAGGCGGGTCGAGGTGTCGACCCGGTTCGGAACGACATCCGACGCGGCCGGCAGCAGCAGCACGTCGTCGAAGGTCAATCCCAGCATCGCGACCTTGTTCGGGTCGTCACCGCCGGTGTGCACATGCCCTCCGGTACTACTCATGCGGTTCGGACCCTCCGTGACGATCGATGGGTGCGGACGGACTCGAGGCCGTCCGGCAACGGGAAGTGGGGGACGACGGCGCCGTGGAGGCACAGCCGCCTGGTGTCCATGGTATCGGTTTGCGTCGGCGGATCCGCCGACTACCCGGCCACAGCCGCTTCGAGGTGCGCAAAATCTCTCCGCTCCGCGATCGCGTCGGCGTGTCCCTGCCTCGACCGCTGGCGCAGAACCCCTCGACCTGCGTACCGTGGTGGCGTGCGTGATCAGTTGCCCCCCGGTCTGCCACCGGACCCGTTCGCAGGAGATCCCGACGATCCGTCCGCGGCGCTGGACGCGATCGAACCGGGCCAACCACTGGATCCCGCCGAGAGACTCGCGGTCGAGGAAGACCTCGCCGACCTCGCGGTCTACGAGGCGTTGCTGGCGCCTCGCGGTGTGCGCGGCCTCGTGGTGTGCTGCGAGGACTGCAATCAGGAGCACTACCACGATTGGGACATGCTCCGCGCCAACCTGCTGCAGTTGCTCGTCGACGGAACGGTACGACCGCACGAACCCGCCTTCGATCCGTCGCCCGACGCGTACGTCACGTGGGACTACTGCCGCGGGTACGCCGACGCCTCGATGAACGAAGCGCTTCCGGCCGATCCGTACGGTCTCGATTCCTGACGTCTCCACATGAACGAGGGGGTCCGGCAGTTGCCGGACCCCCTCGTTCATGTTCTGGCCACGCCGGTCGGCAGACGCTCAGGCCTCGCCGGTGGTGGTCGCCTCCATCACGTCCTGGGGAAGACCCTGGCTCGTGGTGGTCGTCTCGGTACCGGTGGCCGGTGCGGATGCCGTCGTGGTCACCGGTGACGGTGTCGTGGCGGTGGGGCTCGGTGTCGACGGCGCCGAGGTCGGAGACGTCGGCGTTGTCGGCTCCGGGGTGCCGGTCCCGGTTCCGGGATCGTCGAGGATCGTCGGGTCCGGGGTCGTCGACGGCGCCGTGGTCGCGTCGGGGGACGGGCTCGGCGTCGTGGTCACCGGGGCCGTCGGGCTCGGCTCCGTGGGGACGACGGTGGTGTCGGGGGTCTCGGGCGGCGGGGCCAGCGGCAGTTCGGTCGGCAACGGCGGCGGTTCGGTGGGGATCACCCGGTTCAGTTCCTCGGTGAGCCGTCGCAACCAGTCGCCGAGTTCGTCGCGTTGCCCGACGTCGGTGACCGCCGACGACCGGACCTCGGCGGACTCGAGCAACTGCTGCGCTTCGGCGGTCTCCCCGGATGCGATGAGTTCCTCCGCGCGCTGCAACGACGACGTCGTGTCGATCCGCGCCACGGTCGATTCCGCTTGCTCGCTGAACACGACCGATTTCACGCCCCACAACGGGTCGCCGGGCTCCGCGCTGTAGGAGAAGACGGCCGCACCGCCGAGAGCTGCGGCGACGAGCGCCGCCGCACCCGCGAGAGGCCGCAGCAGACGCAGCGGCGCCGACGACGACCCGCGACGTGTCGCGAGCGCGTCACGCGCTCCGATCTCGCGGTTGACCGCGGCGACGACCTCGTCGAAGTCGGGCCCCGCCGGCAGCGGTTCGGACACGATCTCTGCGCGCCAGCCCGCCAGCAGCGTGGCCAGTTCGTACTCCTCGCTCGACTGCGTCTCGACCGGACCGTCGCCGGCGATCGCATCGATGAGGGCGTCGTCGCGACGGATGGCGGCGATGTCGGCGGGCATGCCGTCGTCGGGAAGACCCTCGGCAGAGTAGTCGTCCGAGTCACGCCTCCTACCCATGTCGCTCACCTTCTTCCGTCACAGCTTTCTTGAGTTTCGCGATGGCACGGTGCTGAGCCACCCGGATGGCGCCGGCCGTGCTGCCGACGGCGGCGGCGGTCTCCTCCGCGGACAGCCCCATCACGAGCCGGAGGATCAGGATCTCGCGTTGCTTCTCCGGCAACGTGCCGAGCAGGTCCTTCATCTGCCGGCTCGCTTCGGAATTGAGCGCGTGCTCCTCCGGGCTGTCGTCGAGCGAGATCACGTCGGGAACGTCCGCGACCGGTTCCGCCCGGTTCCGCGCGGCGCTGCGATGTGCGTCGGCGACCTTGTGTGCCGCGATGCCGTACACGAACGCCATGAAGGGCCGTCCCTGGTCCTGGTATCGAGGCAGAGCCGTCATCACCGCCAGGCACACCTCCTGCGCCACATCGTCCGCGGAGAGCTGACCGCGCTCCGCGGAACCGACCCTTGCCCGGCAATACCGCACGATCGGAGGCCGGACACTTGCAAGTACCCGAGCGAGAGCAGCCCGATCGCCCTGCGCAGCCGCAGCGACGGCGGAGTCCAACTCCTCACCCATAACAGTCATCGAATGCGCAAGTCCTGGCGTTACAAACGGCACGTTCCACACGGAAGTGCTTCCACCCGGTGGTGGAACACACCCAGACTAACGACCCGCCACGACCGCCCGCGGAGCGCATGGGCGCACTAGCCGTGCAGCGGCACGAAGACCCCACCGCCGCGCTTGACCGCCGCGGCACATTCGTCACGGATCCCGACGGCGCCCGGACCGGCATCCAACCCGGTCAGAAGCATCGCGGCCGCCCATCGCAGCGGGACGAGACCGTGTTCGCCCGCCCGTTCGCAGACGTCCTGCGCCCGCTCCCGCGCCTCCAGCGTGTCGCTGTCGCCGGTCGCCGCAGCAGCACGCAGCAGGTCCGATTTGACGAGGTGACGTACCGAGCCGAAGCGGTGCGCGTCGTCCACCGCCCGCGCCGCGAACGCACGGGCGGTCCCGAAGTCGCCGCCCGCCAGCGCGGTCTCCGCCGTCACCCACGACAGGCGGATGCGTTGCCGCAGGAACACGTCACCGTGCACCGCACGCTCCGCACCGGCGAGAAGCCCGTCACATCGCCCCAGGAGCGCCCGCGCCTGTGCGAGTCGGCCGCGGCCGAGCGCATCCGCCGCCAGACCCGTCAGGGCGTCCGCCTCGGCCTCCACGGCCAGGTGTCCCCCGCCCGGATGCCCGGCACGGTGCCGGGCGTGCTCGGTGATCGCCGCGAGCGCCCGGCCGTCGTGGACCGCGGCGGCGCGGTGCCCGCCCAGTTGCCGGAGCAGTGACGCCTCGGTGCTCGCCGCGAGCGACGCCCACACCCCGCGGCCCCGTGTGATGCCCCGGATCTCAGCGAGTTCGGCGCGGGCCGCGGCGTATCGCCCCTGACCACCGAGCGCGACCGCACGGAGCCACCGCGCGGAGGGACCGCTCGCGCACGGAACGGCGCGCAGGCCCGGCACGGATCCGAAGGCGGCGGATTCGAGGGTCGCCACCACGTCCGGTGCATCGGCACCCGACCCGGTGACGATGTCCGTTTCTCGGCCGGTACACATCGACATCCCGAAATCATCGCACCGACGCCATCATCCGTTACATCCGGTTCCACCATTATTTCGCACCGGGTAGGCAAATTATCTCGCCATCCGGGAACCGGTCCGGGTTTCGCGAATTGAACATCCACCGAAACAACAGGTGAATTACGTACAGGATGTTTGTATGTACGAATATCGTCCCTCCCGGTGACGACTTCGCGGCACCGTCGACAGAACGACACGCGATCCACAGAAACAGCAGGTAGAACGCATCGGATGGCACCGCTGCATTCATCCGGCACAGAATGCGCGGATCCCCCGGCCGTACGGAATCACGGTCGGTGCAGGTTGTAAACCGGTACGACGTTAATTCTTGCCCGCCCCGTTATGGACTTCGCCACTGGCTGAAAGCATTGACGGCAAATCGAGACCCTAATTACGGTGGAGATGCTGAATTTGTTCGGTTCGGCCGGGGGGATCATTCCGGTCGACGGTCCGCTCGCTTTCGGTTACGCGAGCACGCTGCGAAGGAGTGCCACATGCCTGCACCACACCACCTCCCCGGCCCCAACGCCGATCTCTGGGACTGGCAGATGCACGGCAAGTGTCGCGGTGTGGACTCCTCGGTGTTCTTCCATCCGGACGGCGAGCGCGGACGCGCGCGGGCACAGCGCGAGAGCCGCGCCAAGGAGTTGTGCCGGACGTGCCCGGTTCTCGCGCAGTGCCGCGAGCACGCACTGCGCGTCGCCGAGCCGTACGGGATCTGGGGTGGGATGTCCGAAGCCGAACGCGAGTTGTACGCGCGCCACCACCGGCGGAGGGCGGTGGCGGTGTGACCGTCCCCGCCTCCCCCGCCGAGCCGCTCACGCTGCTCGGCGGAGGAGGACCGCAGGGATGACCTGCCCCGATACCCGACGAAGCCCCGCACGGATCGGTCCGTGCGGGGCTTCGTGCACCCCCGGAGGTGCTGTGCCCACCGGGGGTGGCACATCCCTAGTGGGCGTGTCCGTGGCCGTGCGCGGCGTCGTCGTCCTCTTCCGGCTTGTCCACGACGGCGCTCTCGGTGGTGAGCACCATGCGCGCGACGGACGCGGCGTTCACGACGGCCGACCGCGTGACCTTGACCGGGTCGACGACACCCTCGGCGACCAGATCGCCGTAGGTGAGGGTCGCGGCGTTGAAGCCCTGCCCCTGGGGCGCGTCGCCGACCTTGTCGACGACGACGGAGCCGTCGAGACCCGCGTTGGTCGCGATCCAGTACAGCGGCGCGGTGAGCGCCGTGCGCAGCACGGCCACACCGGTCGCCTCGTCACCCGACAGCGACGACTCGAGGTCCGCGAGGGCACGCGAGGCCTGGACGAGGGCGGAACCGCCGCCGGGGACGATGCCTTCCTCGACAGCCGCCTTCGCGGCACTCACGGCGTCCTCCACCCGGAACTTGCGTTCCTTCAGGTCCGTCTCGGTGGCCGCACCGACCCGGATGACGGCGACGCCGCCGGCGAGCTTGGCCAGCCGTTCCTCGAGCTTCTCCCGATCCCAGTCGGAATCGGTCGCCTCGATCTCCCGACGCAGCTGCGCGGCGCGCGCCTCGATGTCCTCGACGGTGCCGGCACCGTCGACGATCGTCGTGGTGTCCTTGGTGACGACGACCCGGCGCGCGGAGCCGAGCAGGTCGAGTCCCGCTTCCTTGAGGCTGAGCCCCAGATCCGAGTTGATCAACGTGCCCGAGGTGACCACGGCCAGGTCCTCGAGGAACGCCTTGCGGCGGTCACCGAAGAACGGCGCCTTGACCGCGACGGCCTTGAGCGTCTTCCGGACGGCGTTGACCACGAGCGTCGAGAGGGGCTCGCCCTCGATGTCCTCGGCGATGATGAGGACGGGCTTGCCCGACTCGGCGATCTTCTCGAGCAGCGGGAGGAAGTCGGGCAGCGAGCTGATCTTCTCGCGGTACAGCAGGACCTGCGCGTCCTCGAGGACGGCTTCCTGCGAGTCGACGTCGGTCACGAAGTAGGGCGACAGGTAGCCCTTGTCGAACTGGACACCCTCGGTGACCGCGAGCTCGGTGTGCAGGGTCGAGGACTCCTCGATCGTGACGACACCGTTCTCCCCGACGACGGTGAGTGCCTCGCCCACCATCTCGCCGATCTCCTCGTCGCGCGAGGACACGGTCGCGACCTGCGCGATCGCGGTCTTGCCCTCGACGGGGGTCGCGGCGGTGCGCAACGCCTCGGAGACGACCTCGGCACCCTTGGCGATACCGACGCCGAGCGCGATCGGGTTGGCACCGGCTGCGACGTTCTTCAGTCCGCCCTTGACGATGGCCTGGGCGAGCACCGTGGCGGTGGTGGTGCCGTCACCGGCGACGTCGTTGGTCTTGGTGGCGACGCTCTTGACCAGCTGCGCACCGAGATTCTCGAACGGATCCTCCAGCTCGATCTCACGCGCGATGCTCACACCGTCGTTGGTGACGGTGGGTCCGCCGAACGCCTTGGCGAGAACCACGTGGCGCCCGCGGGGGCCGAGGGTGACCTTGACGGCGTCGGCGAGCTGGTCGACACCGCGTTCGAGGGCGCGACGTGCGGTCTCGTTGAACTCGATTTGCTTGGACATGTTCTCCGACTACTCCTGGACTCGGGTGTTGCCGAACGCATTCCGCCCCGGGTCCGTGTCGGAACTCCGGGGCGGAACGGTTACGGCCTACTTGGCGACGACAGCCAGGACGTCGCGAGCCGACAGGATCAGGTACTCCTCGCCGGCGTACTTGATCTCGGTTCCGCCGTACTTGCTGTAGATGACGACGTCGCCTTCCTTGACGTCCAGCGGGATGCGCTTGTCGCCATCCTCGTCCCAGCGGCCCGGGCCGACGGCGACGACGGTGCCCTCCTGGGGCTTTTCCTTCGCCGTATCCGGGATGACCAGGCCGGAGGCAGTCGTCGTCTCGGCCTCGTTGGCCTGGACGAGGATCTTGTCCTCGAGCGGCTTGATGTTCACGCTCGCCACGATGAGCCCTCCACTTTCAGGGGTTCTCGGGTCCGAGGCTCTCGTCGTCCTCGGACTCTGGGTTGTTCAGTCACCACGGTGACTCCGCACGCGGTCCCGTCGTCGCGGGTGCCGGGCCGGCGTTCGGCGTCACTAGCACTCTATACATGCGAGTGCCAGCGCTCAAGAGCTGCGGGTGCTGACACACGGAAAGCACGGATCGGGGCCGCTATGTTACGGTTCAATAACGGAAACCGAGAGCGTGACCATTCGGTGACCTCGGGGTCGCGACAGCGCCGTCCCGACGTCACCGGGCCCACGCACGGGAGGTGAACGATGCGAACATCGCTGGGTATCTCCGTCGGCGCCTCGGGCGTCGGCGCAGCCCTGCTCGCGGAGACCCCCACCGGTCATACGTCCGAGTACCGCCGGCTCGCCCTCGACCCCGATCAACACCGCAGGACCGGCGATCTCGTGTTCGATGCCATCGACCTGATGGCGACCCAGGTCGGCGGCGACCGGACCCCCGACTCGATCACGGTGGCCTACCGGACCGAGGAACACGCCGAGTCCGTGCGCCGCGCGGCCCAGAGGAAGGGCCGCCTCGTCCGGTTGGTGCCCGAGACGACCGCCGTCCTCGCCTACCTGCACACCGTCGGGGTGCGCGCCGACGCCGGAACCGTGGCCATCGCCGACGTCGGAGCGTCGGGTACCACCGTCTCCGTCGTCGAACGATCCAGCGGCGCCGTGCTGCGATCCTCGCGCACCGACGCAGTCGGCGGCGACGCCGTCGGCGCACGCATCTACGACCACGTCCGCGGCATCGCCGACGGTATGCGCACGCGCATGCCCGTCGATCCCGACCTGCTCGCGTCACGCTGCCAGGGCGCCCAGGAGGTTCTCACCACCGGCGACAGCGCCCGCATCGACATCGTGGAGGGCGGACCGGACACCCACATCACCCTCACCCGGGCCGATGTGGCGGATCTGACGGCCGACCTGGGCGACACCGCCGCCGCGTTCGCCCGCCGGATCTGCGACGACGCAGCGCCCCGACCGTCTGTCCTCGCGCTGGTCGGCGGGGCCTCCGCCGTCCCCTCGATCGCCGATGCGCTCACCGACGGTTTCGACGGCTCCGTCGTCACCGTCCCCGAACCCGCTGCGGCCGCAGCCCAGGGTGCGGCACTGCTCTGCGAATCACCGCACCTCGGTTCCGCCCGGTTCGGTGGATACGTCGTCGGCTCGACACGTCCTCGCACGGGAACCGCCGGCGGCCGGATGTCCGGCGCGGTCGCGACCGTCCTGGTCCTCGGCGCCGTCCTCGCCGGGTTCGCGACCGAACGACTCACCCAGCACACCACCGTCACGCCCGTCGCCCCGGCGGGAACGAGCGGCGCGGTCGACACCGGAGATCCCCCGGATCCGGCATCCTCGACGGCGACCCGGATCCCGACGGGCGACCCGCAGTCGGTCGCCACCACCGAGACCGGAGACGACTCCCTCGACGGCACGCCCATGCCGCCACCGGCCACGACGACCACCACTGCCGAGCCGACCGGGTCCACCCCGCGCACCACGGTGACGCCGACACCGATCGACCAGGTTCCGACGCCCGACCTGTCTGTGCCGGCCACACCCGGGCACGTCGACGAATCCACGGACCACCGGCCCCATCCCGGATCGTCCACCCCGGACGGATCGTCGACCACGCAGCCGACGCTGCCCGACCTCACCAACCTGCCGTGGCCCCCGCCGACGACGGACCCGACCGACGAACCCGACCCGACCGACGAACCCGACCCGACCGACGAACCGGAGCCGACCGGACCACCGGATCCGTCCACCGAACCCGAAACGACTCCCCCGGCGACGACCACACCGGACTCCTCCGGCGGAAACGAGATCGCACCCCCGCAATCGACTGCCTCACCGAGCCCTGAACCCAGTGCGGCACCGAGTGCGGCACCGTCCACGATCGGATCGGCGGTGTCGTCGCCGGCTCCCGCCGAGCCGCCGCTCATGACGGCACCCGCCGACGGAAGTTGATCCGACCCCGGTCAGATCACCTGCGGAATCGACACCGGCAGCCCGGGATCCGTTCCCGCCGTGAGCGGTGACGGCTGCGCCCCACCCGCGATGAGGTGTGCTCCGAGGGCCGCGATCATCACCCCGTTGTCGGTGCACAACCGGCGGCGGGGCACCCGCAGCGTGATCCCCGCCTCGGCGCACCGTTCCTCGGCGAGTTCACGCAGCCGCGAATTCGCGGTCGCGCCACCGCCGAGAACCAACGTCCGAACACCGAGATCGCGGGCCGCGCGCACCGCCTTCATCGTGAGCACGTCGGCGACCGCTTCCTGGAACCCGGCGGCCACGTCCGCGACGGACACCGGTTCCCCCGCCCGCTCGCGGGCCTCGACGAAGCGTGCCACGGCAGTCTTCAGGCCCGAGAACGAGAAGTCGTGGCGGGCGTCGCGCGGCCCCGTCATCCCCCGCGGGAACACCACCGCGGTGCGGTCCCCCTCCCGCGCGATACGGTCGATCTCCGGCCCACCCGGGTATCCCAGGCCGAGCAGACGCGCAACCTTGTCGAACGCCTCACCGGCGGCGTCGTCGACGGTGGTACCGAGTTCGACGATCGGACCGCCGATGTCCTCGACGTGCAGCAGGTGCGTGTGCCCACCGGAGACCAGCAGCGCCACACACGGCGGCATCGGTCCGTGCTCGAGGGTGTCGACCGCGACGTGCCCCGCCAGATGATTGATCGCGTAGAACGGAACGTCCCAGGCCGCGGCGTACGCCTTGGCGGCTGCCGTCCCGACGAGCAGCGCCCCGGCGAGACCCGGACCGATCGTCACACACACGGCGTCCGGCTTGTCGACTCCCGCGGACGCCAGTGCGCGGCGCATCGTCGGCACCATCGCCTCGAGATGCGCACGCGACGCGATCTCGGGGACCACCCCACCGAACCGGGCGTGTTCGTCGACGCTCGATGCCACCTCGTCGGCGAGCAGTTCCAGGGAGCCGTCCTCGAGCCGGCGGACGATCCCGACACCCGTCTCGTCGCACGAACTCTCGATACCCATCACGATGGGCGCAGCGTTCACGGCCGTGGCTCCTCTCGCCGATCCGGGCGGCGCATCGTGAATGCATCCGCCCCGCTCGGCTGGTAGTAACGCTTCCTGGTTCCGACGATCTCGAAACC
The DNA here is from genome assembly GCF_020515525.1 of Rhodococcus yananensis. GTDB lineage: Bacteria > Actinomycetota > Actinomycetes > Mycobacteriales > Mycobacteriaceae > Rhodococcus > Rhodococcus yananensis. Next base: position 34,505 of record NZ_JAIYEP010000027.1, on the reverse strand, counting down.
CTCTCGCCGATAGAGACCGATCGCCGCGTCGTTGTCGGTGCGCACCTCGAGGAACACCGGTCCACCCCACCGGTCCGCAACGCTCAGCAACTCGCCCAGCAGCATTCCGCCGACACCCCGGCGCCGCACCGCCGGGTCGACACCGATCGTGTGGACCTCGGACTCCGGATCGATACCCGTACCCAGACGCGCGAGTCCCGCGTATCCGACCAGCGTGCCCGCCTCGTCACGGGCAGCGACGTAGTGGTTGTGCGGCGACGCCAGCTCCGACCGGAAGGCATCGGCACTCCACGGGTCGTCGCCGGGGAAGAGCACCCGTTCGAGCTCGGCGCACCTGTCGGCGTCGTCGGCCCGAAGCGCGGTGAGATGCACGTTCACCTGCGACGATCCGCGGTCTCGACCGCATCCGGGCGGCGCAGGTACAGGGGCACGAGCGGATCGGGCGCGACACCGGAACGCAGCGCATCGGCGGCCACCTCCACGAGCCCCGCGGGGGTGGGGGTGTGCACTGCGACGGACGGAAGCTCGAACAGCGCGGCATGCACGGGTGATCCCGCGACCCGCGTCGACGGCGCCGCGGGAACGTCGGCGGGTCTGCGCACGTCCGGTCCCTCGACGCGGATGTCGCCGACGTAACGGGCGAAGTACACCTCGCGCCGCCGGGCATCCGTGACGACGAGCAGGTTCGCGTCGTCGGGCGCGGCGGCGCGCACGTCGGCGGCGATCGCATCGAGGCTGCACACTCCGTGCACCGGCACACCCAGGGCATCGCCGAACGCCGCGGCGGTCGCCATCCCCACGCGCAGTCCGGTGAACGGTCCGGGACCCACCCCCACGACGACGGCGTCGAGATCGGCGGGGCCGCATCCGGCCTCGGCGAGGCACTCGAGGATCTGCGGGGTGAGGACCTCGGCGTGGGCCCGCGGGTTGTCGGTGACGCGCGCGGCCACCGTGTCGAGGCCGGAGCGCCCCTCGGCGCCCCCTGCGACGTCGAGTCGGACGAGACCGGAGGTCACGACGGGCGTGGAGGTATCGACGGCGAGCACGAGCACGATGTACCAGGGTACTCCGCGCCCCGGGATCAGCCGATCCAGGCCCAGTCCGCCCGGCGCACGTCGGACTCGGGATCGCGGCGCAGGCGCACCCGCAGGTGGCGATCGGTGAGGGTCTCGACGAGTCCTTCGCCCCACTCGACGACGACGACCGCCGCGGTCAGATCGGTGTCGAGGTCGAGCGCGTCGAGTTCGTCGAGCGCGTTCGGGCCGTGTCCGAGGCGGTACGCGTCGACGTGCACCAGCCCGACGGGCTCCGATCCCTCCCGGACGCCGGGCCGGTGCTCGCGGGCGATCACGAACGTCGGGGACGTCACCCTGCCCAGCACACCCAGACCCGCGGCGATCCCGCGGGTCAACGCCGTCTTGCCGGCGCCGAGCGGCCCGTCGAGCACGACGAGGTCGCCGGCCCGCAGGTCTGCCGCGAGTTGCCGACCGAACGCCTCGGTGTCCTCGACGGTGGGGAGTTCGATGTGCCGGTCGTCAGACAATGGCCGCCCGCCTCGTCGCTACGTCGTGTGCGAAACCGCGCTGGATGAGCCGGTCGATCGCGCGGTCGACCACCTCGGGGAACTCGAACTGCACGAGGTGCCCGGCACCGCGCACCGCCTTCAACTCGCATCCGGGCAACGCCGCGGCGAGTTCTTCCGAGCTCGAGAACGGAATGACCATGTCGGCGTCACCGCACAGCACCAGTGTGGGCACCGTCCCCAGCACCGGTAGTGCGGCCGACTCGTCGTGCAGCTCGAGTGTGCGCAGGAAGTTCACGATGGTGAGTACGGATGTCTCGTCGAGCATGCGATTCGACAGGTCGACGAGGCGGGGACTGACCACGGTGCCGTAGGACGCCGCCCGCAGGATCGGCGACACGACGGCGCGGGCCATGCCCCGCGCGGACTGCACGAATCCGGGGGCCGTGCGTGCCGCGAACCGGAACGCATCGATGACGGGGTTGTCGAGGTTGCGGCCGATTCCGGTGCGGCTGAGTCCCGCCGCGGTCGTCGACAACAGCCCGACGCCGACGATCCGCGAGTCGAAGAGATCGGGGCGCTGCGCAGCGAGCGCGATCGAGGTCATCCCGCCCATCGAATGGCCGACCACGACGACGGGGCCGCGCGGCGCGGTCTCGTCCACGACCCGGCCCAGGTCGCGGCCCAGTTGCGCGATCGTGCACGACGCGGAGCGGGGCATCCCGGATTCGCCGTGCCCCCGCTGGTCGTAGAACACCGTGCGCACGTCGCCACCCCAGCGTTCCACCAGGTGCCGGTACTGCAGGTGCCAGGACTGCATGCGCAGGCAGTAGCCGTGAACGAAGATCACGGTCAGGGGCGCGGTCCGCGGCCCGGATTCGCGGACGGTCAGCGGTACGCCGTCGTCGGTGAGGACCGTGCGGACGGGTAGGCGCAGGATGTCGTCGAAATCCTCGTCGACGTAGCGCTCCACCGGCGGCATCCCGGCGCTGCGCACCGCGTACAGCCCGGCGGAGGACGCCAGTGTCATCAGGCTCGTGCCCAGCATGCCCATCCGGCCGAGGATCGTCATCGCAACTCGCCTCCTTCTCCGCCGACATACGTGCGTACGGTCCGTCCTCCGATCCCGGTGACGACCTCGTAGTTGATCGTGTCGAGCAGGTCCGCCCAGTCCTGGGCGCCGGGTTCGCCGCGGCGACCGTCACCGAAGAACAACGCTTCGTCGCCCTCCTTTACTCCGTCACCGTCCGGTCCGAGATCGACGACCACCTGGTCCATGCAGATCCGACCGACCTGGGGGCGGCGACGTCCACCCAACTGCACCTCGATGCGGCCGCTGAGGTTGCGACGGATCCCGTCCGCGTATCCCATGGGCAGCAACGCGACCACGGTGTCGCGCGGGGCCGTCCAACGGTGCCCGTACGACACTCCGGAACCTGCCGTCACCTTCTTCACCAGAATCACCCTCGTCCGCAATGTCATCGCCGGCCGGAATCCGAAATCGCCCTCTTCCGGGATCGGCGTCAACCCGTACATCGCGATTCCGGGGCGAACCATGTCGAATCGCAGGTCAGGGCGGGTGAGGGTGGCCGCGGAATTCGCGATGTGGACGATCTCCGGTGCTGTGCCGTTGCGACGCAGATCGGCCACCGCCTCGACGAACCGGTCGCGTTGCGCGTCGGTCTCCGGGTGGCCGAGTTCATCGGCGCGCGCGAGGTGCGAGAAGGCACCGCGCAACCGCACCGCGCCTTCCGCCTGTGCCCGGCCCAGCTCGCGCAGGAACACCGGCCATTCGTCGGGTGCGAGCCCGTTGCGGTTCAGACCCGTGTCGATCTTCGCGCTGACCGTCGCGGTGGTTCCGACCTGCCTCGCCGCGTCGACGATCGCGGCGAGATGCCGCGGTGACGACACACCGAGTTCGACGCCCGCGGCGATCGCCGGTGCGAAGTCGGCGTCGACGGTGTGCAACCACGACAGCACGGGCACGTCGATGCCCGCTGCCCGCAGGGTCAGGGCCTCGGAGAGGGTCGTCACACCGAGTTCGCGGGCGCCGGCGGCGACGGCCGCGCGCGCGACCGGGACCGCACCGTGGTTGTAGGCGTCCGCCTTGACCACGGCCATCACCGCGGCATCACCTGCGTACTCGCGGAGACGGCGGACGTTGTCGGCGACCGCATCCAGATCGATCACCGCCTCTGCCTGGGGAAGGGAGCGGCGGGACTGGTTCTCGGTGCGTTGGACGGTGGTCACGTGAATCGATCCTGCCACCGCGCCCAGCGGCGCGGACGAGGTGGTGGGGTGTGTCCGGTCACGATTCGGGCATACCGGGACGGTGGTCACCGTCGACGAGATGCGGCACCCGGTGTCTCGTCAGGACAGGCAGGCTCCTGGGAACCGATCAGGATCCGTGGGCACGCAGTGCCCGGACGGCGGCGCGGAGCTGCGCGAGGATCGCGCTCGCCGATACCGGGGCTGCCGCGTTACCGTCGTGTGCGGCGAGATTCGCCGCGAGTGCGTGCGCCCGTGCCCCCGCCGCAGCCGCGAGATCCACCGGCATCCCCGAGGACATCAACGCGCCCACGATGCCCGCCAGCAGATCACCGGCACCGGCCGTCGACGCCCAGGATCCGCCGGCATCGTTGACGAACACGTGGCCGTCCGGGCGGGCGATCAGGGTCGCGCGGCCCTTGAGCAGCACGTGCACCCCCCAATCCGCGGCGAGTTGCCGCACCGCGGCGAGCCGGTCGGGTCCCGGCGCTCGCCCGGTCAGGCGCGCGAATTCGCCGGCATGCGGTGTGAGCAGCGTCGGAGCGCTGCGACCGCGGACCGGCGAGGGATCGCGGGCGAGCAGCGACAGACCGTCGGCGTCGACGAGGACGGGCAGGTCCGTGGCGAGCACCGCGGCGAGGGTTCGGGCTGCGGCCGGATCGGTGCCCCCGCCGGGCCCGACGACCCACGCCTGGGCGCGACCGGCCGCGGCGAACGAGGTCGCGGCCACCACCTCGGGGTGACGAGCGAGCACCTCCGCCGCAGCCGTTCCCGCGTACCGCACCATGCCGGACGTCGCCGCGACCGCGGCGCCGGTGCAGAGCACACCCGCCCCCGGGTAGGTGGCGCTGCCCGCGACGACACCGACGACGCCCTGACTGTACTTGTCGTCGTCGGGGCCGGGGGTCGGCCAGATCGCGCCGATCTCGGCGGGTTCGGCGGCGACCAGATCCGATTCCCGCAGGTCGAGGCCGATGTCGACGAGCTCGATGCGTCCGCAGCGCGCCGCGGCGAGCGCGTGGACCGGTTTGAGAGCCCCGAAGGCGACGGTCACGGTCGCGGTGACCGCGGGGCCGTCGACGGCACCGGTGTCCGGGTCGACACCGCTCGGGGTGTCCACCGCGACGATCGGCGCGGTGATCTCGTCGACGATCGCGGCCGCCGCGGGACGCAGGGCGCCGCGGCCGGAGATCCCGACGATGCCGTCGAGCACGAGGTCGGGATCACCGAGGTTCCCGGCGGTCGCTGTTCGCACCCGTCCCCCTGCCGCACGCAGTGCCGCGAGACCTGCGGGATGCGCCCGGTCGGGATCGAGCAGCAGCGCGGTGACAGCGACACCGCGTCGACGGAGGAACACGCCCGCCCACAACGCGTCGCCGCCGTTGTCGCCGGATCCGACGAGCAGGCTCACCCGCCGACCCGCGACCGCGCCGGTGCGGGCGGCCAGTTCCGTCGCGACCACCCGCGCCAGTCCGTACGCCGCGCGGCGCATGAGGGTGCCGTCGGGCAACGCCGCGAGCAGTGGTGCCTCCGCGGCGCGGACCCGGTCGGACCGGTGGTAGCTGCGCATCGGGCCTCCCGCCTGTTCCCGCGCGAGTGCCGTCGCGCGGTCGCCGTTCCTATTCGACCGTGACCGACTTCGCGAGGTTCCGCGGCTTGTCGACGTCGTAGCCGCGTTGCTGCGCGACCTCCGCGGCGAACACCTGCAGCGGCACCGTCGACAGCAACGGTTGCAGCAGCGACGGCGAGCTGGGGATCTCGACGAGATGATCGGCGAACGGCCGCACCGTCTCGTCCCCCTCCTCGGCGATGACGACGGTGACGGCACCGCGCGCCTGGATCTCGCGGATGTTGCTCAGGAGTTTGCTGTGCAGCACGGCGCGGCCCTTCGGAGACGGCATCACCACGATCACCGGCAGTCCGTCCTCGATCAACGCGATCGGCCCGTGCTTCAGTTCTCCCGCCGCGAAACCCTCGGCGTGCATGTAGGCGAGTTCCTTGAGCTTGAGTGCGCCTTCGAGCGCGACGGGATAGCCGACGTGACGCCCCAGGAACAGGACGGCCGGCGACGACGCGAGCGACCGGGCGAGGGCGCGGACCGGGTCCATTCCGGTGAGCAGCCGTTCGATCTTGTCGGGCATCGCGGCGAGATCCTCGTACTCGCGGGCCACCTCGTCGGGATACTTGGTACCGCGGGCCTGCGCCAACGCCAACCCGACCAGCAGATTGGCCGCCATCTGCGCGAGGAACGCTTTCGTGGAGGCAACCCCGATCTCGGGGCCGGTTCGGGTGTAGAGCACCGCGTCCGCCTCACGGGGAATCTGAGCACCGTTGGTGTTGCACACCGCGAGCACCCGGGCCTTCTGGTCCTTGGCGTGACGGACCGCCTCGAGGGTGTCGGCGGTCTCCCCGGACTGGGAGATCGCGACGACCAGCGTCGACCGGTCGAGCACCGGATCCCGGTAACGGAACTCGGATGCGAGTTCCACCTCGACGGGAAGTCTCGTCCAGTGCTCGATCGCGTACTTGGCGACCAGCCCGGAATGATACGAACTGCCACACGCGACCACGAACACCTTGTCGATGTCGCGGAGTTCCTGATCGGACAGGCGCTGTTCGTCGAGGACGATCCGGCCGTCGACGAAATGGCCGCGCAGCGTGTCGGCGACCGCGGCGGGCTGCTCCTCGATCTCCTTGAGCATGAAATAGTCGTGACCGCCCTTCTCGGCGGCGGCGAGATCCCAGTCGATCGTGAACGGCCGCGTCGGCACACCGGTGTTGCCGTCGAAGTCGGTGACCTCGTAGGAGTCCTTCGTGATCACCACGACCTGATCCTGGTCCAGTTCGACCGCGTTGCGCGTGAACTCGATGAACGCCGCGACGTCCGAGGCCACGAACATCTCGCCGTCTCCGACACCGACGACGAGCGGCGTCGAACGGCGGGCCGCGACGATCGTGCCCGGGTGATCGGCGTGGGTGAACACCAGAGTGAATGCACCCTCGAGTCGACGCAGCACACCGCGCACGCTCTCGACGAAGTCGCCCGCGGTCGGTCCCTCGGAGTAGGCGCGGGCGACGAGATGCACGGCCACCTCGGTGTCGGTGTCGGACACCAGATCGGTCCCGGCCTTCTCGAGTTCGACGCGTAGCGGCGCGAAGTTCTCGATGATTCCGTTGTGTACGACGGCGACGCGGCCACTCGAGTCACGGTGCGGATGTGCGTTGCGGTCGGTGGGCCGGCCGTGGGTGGCCCAGCGGGTGTGCCCCATCCCGGCGGTGCCCGCGAAACGTTCCCGGCCGACCTCGTCGAGTTCGGCCTCCAGGTTCGCCAACCGGCCGGCCTTGCGTTCGACTGCGAGCCCGCCCGCACCGTCGAGCACGGCGATACCGGCCGAGTCGTACCCGCGGTACTCCATCCGCCGCAGCGCCTCCACCACGACGTCGAGAGCACTGCGATGCCCGACATACCCCACGATTCCGCACATGGTTAGCAGGGTACTTGCCGCCCACGCGTGGTAGGCAACTCACCGGCACCCGTGGGAACGCGTGATCGCCGCGGCGCGCCCCGCACTCCCCCGCCCGCCCCCGGCGGGGATCGGCTAACGTTCACGCCGTGGCGGCGAACCCCAAATCCCTGGCCAAGAAGCTCACCCTGCGCGGCCCGCACACCGTGCTGCGAGGCGACCTGGCGCTCGCCGGGCTCCCGGGTGTGGTCCACACCCCCGCGGAGGGCTTCGACCTGCCCGCCGTGGCGTTCGGTCACGGGTGGCTGACCGGCGTCGCCCGCTATTCGGGGTTGTTCGAGCATCTCGCGTCCTGGGGCATCGTGGTGGCCGCACCCGACACCGAACGCGGCCCGGTTCCGTCGGCGATCGGATTGTCCGCCGATCTGCTCACCGCGCTCGACGTGTGCACCGGTGTGCGTCTCGGCACCGGCCGTATCAGCGTGCACTCACATCGCCTCGCTCTCGTGGGGCACGGCATGGGGGCCGGCGCGGCCGTGCTCGCCGCAGCGCGACGGGAGGTCGCGGCCGTCGCTGCCCTGTACCCCTCACCGACGTCCCCGCCCGCATCGGCGGCGGCCGCACGCATCGACGCGCCCGGTCTCGTCCTCGTCGGTGAGAAGAGTCTGGGGTCGATGACCAGCGACGCCGTCGCCGTCACCCGCGCGTGGGGCGGCGACGCATCGCTCCGCATGGTGGACGACGCCGACGACGAGGGGATGGTCGAGGGACGTCGTCTGCTCGGCGCACTCGGATTCGGTGGCGCCGAACGCCGCACCCAGCAACGTACGAGGGCTCTGCTCACCGGGTTTCTGCTGCACCGGCTCACCGGCGACAAGGCGTACGCGGACTTCTCCGATCCCGAGACGGTGTTCCCCGGGTCGTCACCGATGCTCGATCTCGAATCGATCGACGACGACTTCGGCACCCGATTGACGAAGACTCTCAGCCGCTAGGAGTCTCACAACGGTCCGGCTTCCGCCAACACGACACCATCGTCGGGTTCGGGATCGGGATCGGGCACCGTCGGGTGGGCGGCATCCGCGTGGCCTGGTTCCGCCGTCGCGGTGCCTGCGGGCACATGTCCCTCGGACGCAGACCCCTCGGGCACCGCCACGGACCCTCTCGGCACCGTGTCCTCACCCGAGGATGCCGGCTCCGACGACGACCGCTCCGGCTCCGTCTGCGGTCCGCCGTCGACGGCCCCGCCGGTCGGCGGCTCGGCCCCGACCGGTCCGCGCCGGTCCACCGACCCCGCGGTCTCGTGCCCCTCGGCCGGCCCGACGGCCCCTGCACCCTCGGCCGGCCCGAGTGCCTCGATACCCTCGGCTGTGGCGTGTACTGCCGCGGCAGCGAGGTCGGTGACCGCCGCGGCGAGACCCGTCACCGCCTCCGCCAGTCCGTGACCGGCGTCGACGAGATCCCGCGCCGCAGCCACCGCCGCGGCCGGTGCGGGTACCCCGAATCGCTCCGGTGCGCCGAGCAGTGTCGCGTTCGGCGGCCGGTTCGGATCCGCGGCCGGTACGGAATCGTTCGATCGCTCGCCGACCTCCCCGAAGGCGCGGACCATCCCGTCGAGAAGGTCCACCACCGCGGCGTCCGCGGTGTCGCACAACGCGACGAACCGGTCGAGCGCCGCCTCGAACTGCGGCTCGAACACCCCCCGAAGCCACGATCGGCACCAGTCCTCCACCGTGTCGGTGCCGCCCGGTGGCGCACCTGATTCGGCACACCACCGGGCGAGCGTCCCGGTGTGCGTGGTGTCGGCGACCCCTTCGGCACCCGAGATGATGAGGTCGACGTCGGCGGCGGACCGGCCGTCGACGGTCGCCCCCGTGAACTCCGCCGTGCCGCGGGATTTCTCGGCCACCGCAGCGACGATGCCGTCGGCTGCGGCCGCCGTCGCCGCGGCGACGGCACCCACAGCCGCGGTCAGCGACTCCCCACGCAGCACCGTGTCCGCAACGTCCCGGTGGGCGACCGCACCGACACCACCGGTCCATGCCTCACCGAGGGACCGGGCACCGCGCGCCTGCTCGTCGACGACCGTTGTGAGGCGGCCGGCCAACCTCGTCAGCACGGGCACATCCGCAGCGAGTGCGTCCGTGTCCAGGCCGCGCTGCTCGTCGTAGCGTTCGCGCAGGAACTCGACCGAGATGTGACCGGCGCGCCCCAGCCTGTGCACACACGGCAGGTAGGCCGCGAAGAACTCCAACCCCGGGGCTCCGTCGTCGAGCAACCGATCGGGGACAGTCACGGGATCCACCGTTCGCCTGCGGCCCCGAACGCCTCGGCCGCGGTGTCGACGGCCCGCGCGTAGTCGGAGCCGGCCGCGACCAATCTGCCGGACAGCATCTCCGCCCCGGCCGCCCACTCCTCCAGGGACCTCCGCAACGCCAGATATCCGAGTTCGATCGCGGATCCGTGCGTGCGGTACCGCACGCCGACCGTGTGCTCACCGAACTCCACCGTGCCGAGAGCTCGCGTGTCGTCCTCCGCGGCGATCGCGGAGGACGACAGGCACGCTGCGACGGCACAGACCGCCGGGCCGTCGAACCGGACCTCCTCCGCGTGCGTTCCGTCCGGTCGTGTTCTCCCCGATCGCGTCATGTCCGCCCCTCACATGTCGTGGATACCGTCACAGACTTGGACGCAGCACGGAGGCGATCGGTTCCCTCGCCGCCCGGATTCCGGTGATCGGGGCGACGGTGGGCACGCGGCGGCGGCTCAGACCCCCGCGACGACGGTCGCGAGACGATCGGCGAGGGCGCGTGCACAGGTGTCGTCGGCGGCTTCGACCATCACCCGCACGAGTTGCTCCGTTCCGGACGGACGCAGCAGCACCCGCCCGGCTCCGCCGAGTTCACGTTCGGCCTCCTCGACGGCCAGCGCGACCGCGGGGCTCGCCGCGACGGTCGCCTTGTCGCTGACGGGCACGTTCACCAGCACCTGCGGCAACGAACGCATCACCGCGGCCAGGTCGGACAGGGCGATGCCGGTCGTCGCCATCCTCTCCATGAGTCGCAGGCCGGTGAGGACGCCGTCACCGGTCGTGCCGTGGCCCGGGAAGACGATGTGCCCGGACTGCTCACCGCCGAGGCTGAACCGACCGCGCCTCAACTCCTCGAGAACGTAGCGGTCGCCGACACCGACGGTGACGATGTCGATCTCGGCCTCCCGCATCGCCAGATGCAGTCCGAGGTTGCTCATGACCGTCGCGACGAGGGTGTTCCGGTGGAGGCTGCCGCTCTCACGCATCCCGACGGCGAGCACCGCCATGATCGCGTCTCCGTCGACCAGAGCACCCGACGCATCGACGGCCAGGCACCGATCGGCGTCGCCGTCGTGGGCGAGCCCGAGATCGGCGCCGTGCTCGAGCACGGCCTTCTGCAACGCCTCGGTGTGCGTCGACCCGCACTCGTCGTTGATGTTCAGTCCGTCGGGGTCGGCGTTGATCGCGATCACCGTCGCGCCCGCCGCCTCGTACGCGGCCGGCGCGACCCGCGATGCCGCTCCGTGCGCGCAGTCGACGACGACGGTGAGCCCGGTCAGCGGCGCGGCGGTCGCCGATGCGAGGTGGTCGAGGTACCGGTCGATCGCGTCCGCTGCCACGCGGGTGCGGCCGATGCCCGCGCCGGTGGGGCGAGTGAGGCCGCCGGTGCCCTGCAGCACCTCCTCGATGCGGTCCTCCACTGTGTCGTCCAGTTTGTGACCACCCGCGGCGAAAATTTTGATTCCGTTGTCCGGCATGGGGTTGTGCGACGCCGAGATCATCACTCCCAGGTCGGCACCGTAGACCCCGGTCAGGTGGGCGACGGCGGGGGTGGGCAGCACGCCCACCGACACCACGTCGACTCCCGACGACGTCAGGCCGGCGGTCACGGCGGCCTCGAGCATCTCACCGCTCGCCCGCGGATCACGGCCGACGACCGCGACGGGTCTGCGGCCGTCGACGTCCGTCGTCAGGACGGTCGCTGCGGCACCCGCCAGGCGCACCGCCAACTCCACCGTCAGATCCCCGTTCGCCAATCCGCGAACACCGTCCGTGCCGAACAACCGACCCATGTACACGTCCTTCACGTCGAATGCGGCCACCACCGCCGATGACAAGTCTCCCCGCCTGCATCCCCCTCTGTCGCCGGCCCCCGCCGACGTCACACTTCCTACCCGCACGACCTCGCCGGCGCACGTCCGCCGCCCGTCACCACCGTGACGACGGGTGCCGCACATACACGAGAGCAGGCGCCGGTAGATTTCGCTACCGACGCCTGCTCTCGTGCTCGCGCAGGTGCCGACACCGACACAGTCGGCATCGGCGACACATCAGCGCTTCGAGTACTGAGGTGCCTTGCGGGCCTTCTTCAGGCCGTACTTCTTGCGCTCGGTCGCACGCGGGTCACGCGTGAGGAAACCGGCACGCTTGAGCGCCGGACGATCCTCGGGGGTGACCTCGGTCAGCGCGCGGGCGATGGCCAGGCGCAGCGCGCCTGCCTGACCCGACGGTCCGCCACCGTGCAGACGCGCGTGGATGTCGAACGACTCCGTGCGCTCGACGGTCACCAGCGGCGACTTCACGAGCTGCTGGTGCACCTTGTTCGGGAAGTAGTCCTCGATGGTGCGGCCGTTGAGCACGAACTGTCCGGTGCCGGGCACGAGACGGACACGCGCGACGGCCTCCTTGCGGCGGCCGACGGTCTGGACGGGACGATCGATGACGATCGGCGCGACCTGAGCCGCAGCGACCTCCTCGACGACGTACTCGTCCGCGGCGACCTCGACGTTGTCCGCGTACTCTTCGGGATTCACGTTCTGCTCCTCCGGCGCCGTCACTGGGCCACCTGCTTGATCTCGAACGGCACCGGCTGCTGCGCGGCGTGGGGGTGGTTCGGGCCCGCGTAGACCTTCAGCTTCTTCGCGATGGCGCGGCCCAGCTTGTTCTTCGGGAGCATGCCGGTGACGGCCTTCTCCACGAGACGATCGGGGTTCTTCTCGAGAACCTCACCGACCGAGCGGGCACGCAGACCACCCGGGTGACCCGAGTGGGTGTAGAGGAACTTGTCGGTCCGCTTGTTGCCGGAGACGGCAACCTTGTCGGCGTTGATGATGACGACGAAGTCGCCACCGTCGACGTGCGGGGCAAAGGTGGGCTTGTGCTTGCCGCGGAGCAGGTTCGCCGCCTGCACCGCGAGGCGGCCGAGCACCACGTCGGTGGCGTCGATGACGTGCCACTGATGGGTCACGTCGCCGGCCTTCGGTGTGTACGTAGACACAGATCTTCCTCGTCTATCGTTTCGCTGCTGGCCCACGTGCCGTCCGATGGTCGTCCCCGGCGGCCAGTTGGGACCCGGGAGACGATGTCCGTCACGCACGAGGACGTGACGGCGCGCGACACGCCAGTGGTCCACGATACCCGGCTCGGGACGCGAGGGTCAAAACGATCCGGAGCACGCACAACGTCCCGGTGGCCTCTCCACCACCGGGACGTTGCACGGCGAGCCCTCCCCGCGACTCACCGGGCCGGAGGCGCTGCGGGATCCGTGATCAGCGGATGCTCGACATCCGACGCCGGACGGTGTCGTCGGTGTTCTGGAAGCCCTCGTTACCCGAACGGACCGCTGCGCTCACGTCCGCGAGCACCTGATCGAGGCCCGTCCTGGCCCGGTTCCATTCGGCCTGCGTGACCGCGTACTCCTCCTGGGCCGTGCTGCTCCAGGTGGCGTAGAGGGCATCGGCCTGGGCCTTGACCCGGTCGAGTGTGGAGTCCATGGCCACCTTCAGCGTGGTCAGCCTCGTCGCCAGGTCGTCGACCTCACCGTAGTTGTGGTAGATCTCGCGGCCGTTTCCCATCGTCTCATCTCCTCGTCGTTCGTGGATCTCCGGTTCGTAACCGGAGTGGGCACCCTGATACCGGGTGGGGCGGTCACGGGTGAGGCGGTCACCAGCCCCCGCCGTTGAGGTACCCGCTGGCGTCCGCGGCGCGGCCGATCATCGTCGAGGCCTCCGTCGCGGTGTCGTCGTACGACTGGCCACCGGTGCGGATCGCTCGGCTGATGTCGTCGAGCGCCTCGGTGAGCTTCCCGCTGTGCACGGTCCACCGCACGATGACGTCGTTGAACGTCACCGCCGCGTCGTGCCGCCACGCGTGCTGCGCATCGGCGAGCGCCTTGACCAGCGCCGTCTTGGTGTCCTCGAACTCTTCGCGGGAGCCGTCGAGCTGCGCGGCGACCGTCTCCATGACCGTGACGTCGACCGTCACCTGGCCTCCGTTGGAGCCACCCCCTGCCGACGGGTCCGAGCTGTCGTTGATCATCGTCCACTCCTCTCGAATTCGTTCATCGTTGCGACTTCATCGGGTCTGTGCGTCCCGATCCGTCCTGCACTTGTTTGGACGCACCAGGTGCAGGATCGGTTCCATCCGGATCCGGAGAAATCTCCGGAGTCCGCCGAACCCTCGTGTGTTCGCTCCCGCGGGACTGCTCACGGCACGACCACCGCCGTGTGGACGGCCTGTTCGCATTCGCTCCGGATTCCCGTCCACTCGTCGACGAGGTACTGGCATCCGATCGCGACCTGCACACCGTCCTCGACGATCACCGACCACCGGACCATCGAGTACTCGTCGGGCACTTCGGTGTACGCGATGACGGGACGATCCCCGAACGTGGTCGCGGCGTCGAGGTCGCGGATGACGTCGCCGCGCTCGACGGCACGCTCCGCGAGCGTCGCGGCGACGGCAGCGGTGTCGATCCCGTCGGCAAGTCGGCTGTGCACGACGACGATCCGTCGATCCGGGCCCGAATCGGGCAGCAGTTCCACGCGCGCGGCCCCCACCGAGCGGAGGTCGCGGACCCGCCACCGCGACGGCAGATCGACGCGGATGCCGCCCAGATCGAGGGTCACCGACGAATCGGCGCCGCGAGCGACGCCCGGTGCCGTCTGCCGCGCTGCGTCGCCGGGCGGGGGCGCGGTGCCGTCGCTCCGGTCGGCACTCCCGTGCGCGACCGTGTCACCGACCGGCACCGCGACCACGACGACGAACCACGCGACGACGGCAGCGGCGGCGAGGCCGGCGGCAGCGACCGCCCACCCGCCGGCGTGCCGCCACCGGGACGGTTCCGGCGCCGGATCACGCACGTCCCGGAGCCAGTGGGCCGTCGACTCCGCGGCGGGAACCGGCGCAGACGCAGTCGTGGGCTCTCGACCGTCGGGGGCGTCACCGATCGCCGCGAGGATCTCACCTGCCGCGACCGGTACGACCCGGATCCCCCGTCCGATCCGGTCACGGATCCGGCCGCACAGGCCGACCCCGGCGGGTTCTCCGGGGACCCCGGTGACGATGACGACGTCCGGATCGATCGGCCCGGACACGGAACCGACCAGCGCGTCGACGGCATCGAACCCGGCGTCGGTGTCGACGTCGTCGGCGCCGAGATCGGGCACGCGGGCGAGCCTGCCGAGGGCGGGTTCGCCGCCCCGACCCGCCGCGAGCGCCACCGCGGTGACGCCGCGCGGCGCGACCTCGAGCACGACGCACCGTTCGGAGTCGGCGACCTCGACCACCTGCCCGGCCGCGACCGCGACGGGCACCAGTTCGGCGTTGCGCGCGATGTGCCGCGCCGCCGTGCACAGCATCTCGCGGCGCCGGGGACTCCATCCGCTCGGGTGCACCACCACGACGGTGCCGGTGTCGCACGCGGCTCCGGTGACGGCGGCGACGTACCGCAGCAGTCCGGTCTGCATGCGGACATCGTCACCGGCACGGTCGAAGACCGCTTCCGCGGCGCTCGTCGCGGCCACCGCCGCCGCGGACTCCCCGTACAGCCGGTCCCCACCGAGCGCTGTCGCGACCGCCGGCACACGCACCGTCTCCGTCCCGCGCCGCGCCCACACCGCGTCCGGACCGACGCACATCGCCAGCACGTCACCGGTCACTGCAGCGGCGACCATGCGGTCTGGATCAGCTCGGTACCGTTGCGCCGCACGAGAGTTCCACGCCCCGGCGGCATGGGGCCCGGCCGGACCGACCCGATGAGCGCCCCTTCGTCACGGTTGCCGCTCATCACCAGTCCCGGTGTGGCGAGCTCCCGCAACCGGCCGATCACCGGCTCGTACAGGGCACGGCCCGCGCCACCGGAGCGACGCGCGATGATCAGATGCAGACCGATGTCGCGTGCCTGAGGCAGATAGTCGAGGAGCGGGCTCAGCGGGTTCTGGCCCGACGTCGCGACCAGATCGTAGTCGTCGACGACGACGAACACTTCGGGCCCCGTCCACCAACTCCGGTCCCGCAGTTGCTGCTGGGTGGTCTCGGGGCCGGGCAGTCGCCGTTCGAAGATCCCCGCCAGTTCCGTCGCCATCCCGGACAGCACCGATGCCGACGGTGCATACCCACCGAGGTGTCCCCCTTCGACGACACCGAGCAGGGTGCGCCGGTAGTCGGCGACGATCAGGCGGGCCTGCATGTCGGTGTTCGAGGCCATCAGGTGCCGGCACAGTCCGCGCAGCAGTGAGGTCTTGCCGCACCCGGAGTCCCCGAACACCAACAGGTGCGGGCTGTCCGCGAACTCCACTGCCACCGGCGCGAGTTCGGATTCGCTGATCCCGATCGGAACCGTCAGTCGCTGCGCGGCGGGCGCGGTGCGCGGAGCGGGCCCACCACCGGGGAACGTCGCCAGTTCGGACACGGTGATCAGGTCCGGCAGCATCCGCACCGGCGGCGCATGCCGGCCGGGTGTCGCCGCGCCGATCGCCGCGACCGCCGCCCCAGCGGCTTCCCCGAGGTCGTCCACGGCACTGCTTCCGTCGATCCGCGGCAGCGCGATCAACACGTGGAGTCCGTCCCGGTCGATACCGCGGCCCGGGCGTCCCTGCGGAACGAGTTCGGCCTTCTTCCTGCCGTATTCCGATTCCGTGGGATCGCCGAGGCGCAACTCGAGCCGGGTACCGAGGTGGTCACGCACCGCCGATCTGACGTCGGCCCACCGCGGTGCACTCAGAACGACGTGGATCCCGAACGACAACCCCCGCGCGGCCAGCACACCGACCGGTTCCTCCAGAGGTTCGAAGTCCTGACGGATGCTGGACCACCCGTCGATGACGAGGATCACGTCCCCGAACGGATCCGCGTGCACGGGCGACGCGGGATCGGCGCGCAACCGCCGGAACTGCGCCATCGATTCGATGCCCCACTCCCCGAACTGCCGTTCGCGGGCACGCAGCAGGCCGGTGAGTTCGGCGACGGTCCTCCGGACCCGGTCCGCGTCGAGCCGGTTCGCGACCGATCCGACGTGTGGCAGGCCGGCGAGTCCCGCGAGGGCACCACCACCGAAGTCGAGGCAGTAGAACTGCACCTGCTCCGCGGTGTGGGTCGCCGCCGTCGACAACACGAGGGTGCGCAGCAACGTCGACTTACCGGATTGGGGTCCACCGACGACCACCACGTTGCCCAACGCTCCGGAGAGGTCGACGACGAGCGGATCACGACGCTGGTCGTACGGTCGGTCCACGATGCCGATCGCGCTGCGCAGCGAGGCGACTGCCGGGACGTCGCCGGTGAGCAGCGACCGGGGCAGAAGCCGGTCCACGGGGGGTGACACGTCGAGCGGAGGCAACCACACCTCGTGCGCCGGTGTGCCGTGCCCGCGGAGTGCGGCCACGACGACGTCGAAGACGCTCCGCCCCTCGGACTCCGGCGTGTCCTGCTGTGGCTCGGGTTCCGGGATCGGCACCGGCACGGGGTCCGCGGGGACCACCCGCGCGGTGAACACCCGCGGCGACGGGATCCCCGCGGCCGGCACCCGACGGGTACGCCGCGGTGACCGTCCCGGCGTGTACGGACCGGACACGTACGCGGTGTCGAATCGCACGATCTCCGCGGAGTCGCATTTGAGGTAGCCGGCGCCCGGCGACGACGGCAGACCGTATGCGTCGGCGACACCGAGCACACTGCGTGACTCGTTCGCCGAGAAGGTTTTCAGCGCGATCCGGTACGAGAGGTGACTGTCGACACCGCGCAGTTTGCCCTCGTCGATCCGCTGGGTGGCGAGCAGCAGATGCATGTGCAGCGAGCGCCCGAGACGCCCGATGGCGGTGAACAGCCCCGCGAATTCCGGCTGCTGGGTGAGCAGTTCGGAGAACTCGTCGACGACCACGAACAACGCCGGCAGCGGCGCCAGCGGCGCACCCGCCGCCCGGGCACGCTCGTAGTCACCGACGTTCGCGAAGTTGCCCGCCGACCTCAGCAGTTCCTGACGGCGGTTCATCTCACCCTCGAGCGCGTCCTTCATGCGCTCGACCATCGCGAGTTCGTCGGCCAGGTTCGTGATGACCGCGGCGACGTGCGGAACGCCTTCGAGACCGAGGAACGTCGCACCGCCCTTGAAGTCGACGAGAACGAGGTTGAGCGCGTCGGGCGAATGCGTCGCCACCAACCCGAGGACGAGGGTGCGCAGGAACTCGGATTTGCCCGAACCGGTGGCGCCGATACACAACCCGTGGGGGCCCATGCCGTTCTCGGCGGCCTCCTTGAGGTCGAGTTCGATCGGTGCACCCTCCGGCCCGTATCCGATCGGTACCCTCAACCGATCCCGCGCAGGTCGCGGTGCCCACATCTGGACCGGATCGAGTTGCCCGACGTCACCGAGCCCGAGGAGCTCCTGCCAGGTCGAGGCCTTCCCGTCGTCGCTGCCGTCGTCGAGCGCGAACTGGGTGGGTGCGCGGAAGGGCGCCAATCGCCGCGCGACCGTCTGCGCCTGCGGGATGCTCAGCGCATCGGTGTCGGCGAAGAACTCCACCGACGACCCCCCGCGCACACCGATCTTCCCGTCCTCGGCCACCAACTGCAGTCCGTGCACCGCCGCCAGCCTCGGGGCGAAGCCGGACAGATCCAGCACCGTGACCGCGTCGAGGCCGTCCGCGAGCAACCCCGAACCCGACCCCGCCACCCCGCCGTCCACGACGACCACGAGATGCGCGGTGCCCTCCACCACCGGCGAGTTCCGCACGAACCGTCCGCGTCTCGACAGGTCGGTTGCGAGCACCGTCTCGAGTTCCAGGACCGACCCGAACACCATCCGCACGGTGCCCGCACCGTCGTGCACGTCGGCGTGCTGGGCGTGCGGGAGCCACTTGACCCATTCCCACTCGGTTGCGGTGTCCGGCCCGCACACGACCGCGACCTGCACGAGATCCGGTCCGTGAAAGGTGCACAGCTGCGCCAGCACGGCGCGCGCGAGGTGACGGGCCACATCGCGGTCACCGTCGACGGCGATCGACGGGAAACTCCGCAGCGACACCGCGGTCGGGAGGTCCGGCACCACCGAGTGTGTCCGCACGAAGCGGCGCAGCGCCGACGCCGCCACCGGTTCCAGATCCTCCACCGGACCGGTTTCCGGCGCGATCAACCGCGTCGCCAACCGTTGCGTCCCGACGCCGATCCGCACATGACAGAAGTCGGGGTCGGCGGTACCGCGTTCCCACATCCGGACGGTGCCCACGAGGGTCCACAACAGTGCGGGGTCGGGATTCGACCATTCCAGGGCTCGGCGCTGCTGCTCACCGGTGTCCGCGACCTCGCGGCGCATCTTGTCGAGGTACCGCAGGTAGTCCTTGCGATCCTCGTCCGCTTCCGCGGTCTTCGGTCCGCCACGAGCGTTGTTCGCGAGCATGCCGGCCATCGACACCATCATCATCAGCGGGAAGATCAGCGACATCGGACTGCGTGCCATGCCCGAGGTGAACATCAACGCCATCATTCCGACCATCGCCGCGACCATCACGACCGGCAGGAGCTTCGTCAGCAGATTTCCCGGTGCCGCGCGGGGGATGTCCGGTGGCGGTTGAAGACTCACCTCTCCACCGGGTGAACGCGGCGCATCGCGCCGTGTCCGCCGAGCGAACCGCACGGTACTCATCCGACTCCCCCCCCTGCAACGCCGTCACCGACGACGACCGACCCCCACGGTCGAGGAACAATAGCGCACCGCCGGCGTGTACACATCCGCACGGGCGTGCATGCGGTTCCGGCGATGTCGTAAGGTCTGCGTCGTCCGGTCGACTCCGCACCGCGGAACCGCGCGGAGCGCACCGGCGAGCGAACACGACGACGGGGGGATCGGACGATGACGGCTGCACAGGCCGCTCAGGGTGGGGGCGGCGCGGTGCGGGCTCCCGAACTGTGCCGGATCACGGTACTCACGCGACACTCCGAGGTGGATGTCGCACTGCCGCTGGGTGTTCCCGTGGCGTTACTGCTCGCCGGCATCGTCGACCTGGTCTCCGCCCACCGGGCCGACAACGAATTCGATTCGGGCGGTGAACGCGTCGAGCCGGAGACGTGGACGCTCGCTCGGATCGGTCGGCAGCCGCTACCGGGCGCGTTGAGCCTCGACGAGTGCGGTATCCGGGACGGCGAGCTCCTGGTTCTCGAAGAAGCCGCGGCACCCGCTCCCCCACCCCTGTTCGACGACGTCATGTACAACGTGGCGGTATCGGGCCGTGACGAGCTGCGACGCTGGTCGGATCGCACGGCGGCGCGGGTCGGGTCGATCGTGGCGTTCGTGGCGATCGTTCTCGGCTGCGGGGCGCTGCTGCTCGCGCCCGCGGGTGGAGACCGTCTCGTCGCGGGGGCCGTCACCGCCACCCTGACCGTGCTGCTCGTCGCCGCCTCGGCGCTCGTCGCTCGGAGTACCGCGGACACCTCCACCGGATTCCTGTTCGCGTGCAGTGCGCTGCCGGCGGCATTCACCTCGGGGATGCTGTTGGTCCCCGGTGAATTCGGGGCCCCGCACGTGCTTCTGGCGACCGTCCTCACCGGCGCGGTCGCGGTGGTCACCGCCGGTGTCGCCGCCGTCGGCACCGCGACGTTCACTGCGATCCCGGTGACCGCCGGTGTCGCCGCGGTCGCGCTGCTCGTCGACACCGTCACGGACGTCGCACTCTCGGCACTCGGCGCGGGAGTGGTCACGGCCGCGCTGCTGCTCGCGACGTTCGCGCCGCGCATCGCGATGCTCACCGCCGCGTTGCCGTTGCCGCAGATCCCGACGCCGGGCACGACACTCGACCCCGTGGCACCCGACCCGGACGTGGCGAATCCGCCGCCGTCGTTCTCGGAACTGGAGGCGAAGGCGACGCGGGCGCGCGCCCACCTGACCGGGCTGCTGTACGCGGTGGCCGTCCTCGGTGCCGCAGGCGCGTGGTGCACGGCACATCCGTGGGATCCCGACGGATCGTCGCGGCCGGCAGTGGCCTTGGCCGTCGTCACCGCGCTGGTCCTGCTGTTCCGCGGACGCACCTACACCGGGGCCGACAAGGCCGCGCCGCTGATCGCCGGTGGCGCCGCCACCCTCTTCGGACTGATCGGGTGCGGCGCGCTCAGCGGGATGTTCACGCCGGCGGTGGCGTTCGGTGCCGCAAGCGCAGTGTTCGTCGGGGCGATCGTGTTCGGGATCGTGGCTCCCCGACGCACGTTCACCCCGGTGCAGAGACGCATCGCCGAGTTCGCCGAGTACGCGGTGATCGCGTCCGTCGTGCCGCTCGTGTGCTGGGTCGTCGGGCTCTATTCCGCCGTGCGGGGACTGTGACGGTGCGGTCCCGGCGTCGCGCGGGGATCGTCCTCGCACTGACCGCGACGGTGATGACGACCTGCGCCGCGGTTCCGGCCACCGCCGCACCCCCCGCACCGGATCCGGGTCTGCTGCCCGACGGAACACCCGGTGCGCCCGAACCGACCGAGCAACGCGCGCTGTGCACCGCGGTCCAACCGTTCCCGGACGGTCCGCAGGTTCCCGTCGCCCAGCAGACGATGGACTTCGCGGCGGTATGGCCGCTCACCCGGGGAGCCGGACAACTCGTCGCGGTCATCGACACCGGCGTCGCCCCCCATCCGCGCCTACCCGAACCGATTGCGGGCGGAGACTACGTCTCGGACGGGGACGGACGGAGCGACTGCGATGCACACGGCACTCTCGTCGCCGGGCTCATCGCCGCACGCCCCGCGGACGGATCCGGATTCGCCGGGGGCGCACCCGAAGCCGGGTTGATCGCGATCCGTCAGTCGAGTCGCAATTTCTCCGACCGGAGCAGCGGCGACGACGAGGCGACACGGAACTCCACCGGATACGGCGACGTCCGCACCCTCGCCGCCGCGGTACGCCGCGCGGCCGACCTGGGCGCCACCGTCATCAACATCTCGGAGGTCGCGTGCGCACTGGCGTCCGACGGGTTGGCCGACGGCGCACTCGGCGCAGCCGTGCAGTACGCGACGGACGTCAAGGACGTCGTGGTGGTCGCCGCTGCCGGCAACACCGATGCGTGCCGGGCGTCGAATCCCGGTGGGGTCGATCCGCTGCACCCGGCCGCGGATCCGTGGGATTCGGTGGTCACGGTCGCCTCCCCCGCCTGGTACGACGATTACGTCCTCACCGTCGGTTCGGTGGAACCCGACGGCAGCCCGTCGCCGTTCGCTCTGCCCGGTCCGTGGGTGGATGTGGCCGCACCGGGTAGCGGCATCGTCTCCGTCGACCCCGCGTCCGACGGCCTGACCGCCGCATACGTCGGCACCGACGGCCCCGTTCCGATCGCGGGAACCAGTTTCGCGGCACCACTCGTCGCGGCGACGGCCGCGCTGGTGCGGGCGTATCGTCCGGAGCTCGACGCCCGCGCGGTCATGGACCGCATCGAACGAACCGCCCACGCACCTGCGGAAGGCTGGAACCCGCGGGTCGGGCACGGTGTGGTCGACCCGCTCGCCGCGGTCGGTGCTCCGCTACCGACCCGCGACGACGCGATTCCCCCACCGCGGGTGATCGCGGCACCCACTCCGATTCCTCCCCCGGACAACACCTCCCGGAACGTTGCCTGGATAGCGAGCGCCGTCGTATCGGGTCTTCTGGTCGTCGCCGCGCTCGGCGCAGCGGTCGCCCGGCGCCGCGTCCGGCCGCGCGCTCACCCTCCGGGAACCAGCGGGGCAGGCCCGGGATCCGGTTCCATGCCGTCGTGAGCGAGGAGCGCCGCCTCCCGACCCAACGCCGGTCCCGGCGCGAGAAGTTCGATGATCTGCCACGGTGCACGCGCCGGTGCGGCCGTGAAGCCGAGCGCCTCGGCGGCGGAGGCGTCCACGATCCCGTAGCGCACACCGGTATCGGCGATGTAGAACAGGGTCCCGCGCCGCTCGCTGCCGTCCGTCACCGACGTCGACTGCGCGAACAGGCCGCGCCCGGGCGGGACGTACACCGCGTCGACGTTCGGGCCGGCCCCGTCCGCGCGGGCCGGTGCGACGGGTTCGGCGGCCGGGTCGAGCGGGAGCGATCGTCCCGCCGACAGGGTGACGGTGGATCGGCGCTCGGCGTCCCCATCACCCGACGGGCGCCACGTCAGACACCCGACCTGCCGATCTCGGGGGTCGACGATCCGTGGGACGGTCACCGGGAAGGTGTCCACGGCCAGATGCCGTACGGACGGTGCCTCGTTGAGCCGATCCGGGGGGACGACCGGAATCTCGGCGTGTCCCTGGGAATCCGCGGCGTGGATGATCTGGGCCGCGGCCTGGGTCACCTCCTGGACACCGTCGTCGAGGACGACGAAGAAGCGCTGCCCTCCGGGCTCGGCCAGCGCCACGACCGAACCCACCGTCGCGTCGCCCACGGGGACCCGTGGTGCAGCACCGGCGCCGTCGATCGGGGGCGACACCAATCCGGGCAGCTCCGGCAGTGCCGCCATCAAGCCCGGTCCTGCCGGACGCGCCGCCGCGAGATCGATACCCAGGACCCGGATCAACGCGCGGTCGTCCGGATCGATGCGCGCCCGCCCACCCCCGTACGCCAGGTGGTACGCACCGTCGAAGGTGATCAGGAGCGCTTCGTCGTCGGCGAGTTCGGCGCTGTCGTCACCGAACTCCGGTTCACCGGCGAACACCGTCGTGGTGGTCGCGACACCGCCCGCCTGCCCGACCGTGTCGCACACCGTCCACGGCAGTTCGCCGTCGTCGTGTGCCAGCGACGAGGGCGCACCCGGGATCCCGACGAGCGGGCCCCTCGGCCGGTCGGCGAGTTCCTCGTCCGCGACGACGGCCGGCTCGGCCGCCGACCCGAGCACGAGCCGTGCCGAGGCGAGGTTCAGTGCGGGATGGAACGTCCCGTCGATCGACACGTACAGTGCGCCGGAATCCCTGCCGACGACGAGTTGCGCGTCACCGATCCGATCCTGCGGGCGGAACAACGCCATGGCGGCACATCCCGCGAGCACCAGGCACGCACCGACGGTGCCGACGATCAGGGCACGTCGCTGCGATCGCATCGGATCGTGGATCATCCGGACGTCGCGTCGGACGAGTGCGTGTTCCATCCTGCGCACCAGGAACCGGTAACCACTGATCTGCCACCGAGTGGTGGGTTGCGCCGCCATATGTCCTCCCCCGTGTGGCACGCTCACTGCCGCAACACAGTACAGTTCGTGCACGGATCGTCGGGCGGGCCCCTGGGGCCCGACCCGGCCGGTATCGGGGGGAGTGTCGTGGATCGAGCGGTGCCTGAGCGCGGGCGTCGACGCCCCACGGGTGTCGGACGGATCGTGGTCGCGCAGTGCGCGGCGGTCGCCGTGTGGGTGGCGTCGGCGGCCGGTGGGGTCCCGTGGTGGGTGGCGGTGTCAGCGGGTGTCCTCACCGCGGCGTTGCTGTCGGTCCGGATCCGCGGTCGCGGTGTACTCGACCTCGCGGTCATCCTCGTCCGGTACCGCTTTCCCGCGCGTCGCGAACCGGGCGACCTCCGCGACTTCCCGCAGTCGACCGGGCGACCGGTCGGCCTGCGGTGGGACGGCACGACGGTGTCCACGGTCGTCGAGGTTCTCCCGCCGCCGGGGATCGTGACCCGGATCGGGCGGGACGGTTCGGATTCCGAGATCACGCTACCGGTCGCCGCGATCGGCGCGTGCCTGCGTCGGCACGACGTCGTTCTCGACGGTATCGACGTGATCGCGCACGGTCGACGGGTACTCGACGCCACCCCGGCCGGCCAGGTCTACTCGCGGCTCGTGGGCCCGCTTCCCGCGGCGGCGACCCGCACGGTGTGGGTGGTCGTCCGACTCGACGCGGCCGCGACACCCGACGCCGTCGAGCGGCGGGGCGGCGGCGCCGACGGCGCAGCCCGAACGGTCATCGCATCCACGCATCGCGTCGTTCGCACGCTGGGCGAATCAGGTTGTGCAGCAAGAATTCTGAGCTCGTCCGAGATCCGGGGAGCGATAGGCCGGGTGTCGCACGGCGCCGATCCGTTCGACGCTCGGGCGTCGTGGCGCCACGTGCAGCTCCCCGTCGGGTTCAACACCGGCGGCGTCGTCGACCCCCGCCGGATCGACGCGGCATCGCTGTCACGCGTGTGGACCGTCCCGTCGTTGTCGACCACGACGGTGCTCCGGCTCCGTCCCGGCGCGGGCGGGTCGATACGTGTCGGCGCCCACTCCCGGTTCACGAGCCGCACTCCCGACGGCCCGGATCTCGGTGGTGTGCGCCCGCACCACGGTCGGCACCGCGACATGTTCCTCGCTTCACTGCCGTGCGGGATCGGTGGGCTCGAGGACGTCACCGCCCAGGGGTCCGTTCCCGACCTCGACGAACTGGCGTTTCCCGTGGCCGGCTGCGGTCAGTTGATCGGATCCGACGGTTCCGGACGTGCGGTCGCGGCCCGGTTGACCGGCCCGGGGGTCCGTTCGGTGTACATCGCCGGTGAGTTGTATCTGGCACAGCAGATCGTGTTCCGCGCGGTTGCCGTCGGCGCACGGGTTCTCGTCCACACCGACCGGCCGGACAGTTGGCGCCCGCTTCTCGGCGGAGCGGCGGGACCCGACCGGCTGCGGATCGCCGGCGAGCACCCCGGCGACCGCGAGTTCGACACGGTCGTCCACGACGGCATCGCTCCGCTCCCGTCGGAATCGCACGCGACCGTCGTCCACGTCCACACCCGCCCCGACACCTGGCCGCGCGACCGGCCCACCGTCTCGATCGTGCAGCCGAATGCGGCGGGCGACCGGATCGTGCTCACCGCCCGCGGCCGGCGTACCGCCTTGACGCTCGTGACGATCGCCGCCGAGACCGCCCACATCGGCCGGCCGCGCGCGGTCTCGGATCGTGTCGCGGCACACTGAGTGATCGGCGACGCCACGTCGGAACCGGGACGCGCAGCGGATCGCTCAACACCGAGACGCGCAGCGGATCTCTCAACCC
The DNA here is from genome assembly GCF_020515525.1 of Rhodococcus yananensis. Classification (GTDB taxonomy): domain Bacteria; phylum Actinomycetota; class Actinomycetes; order Mycobacteriales; family Mycobacteriaceae; genus Rhodococcus; species Rhodococcus yananensis. The sequence continues at coordinate 8,998 of NZ_JAIYEP010000027.1, read as the reverse complement.
GGATAGGAGTCGCGGGCGTCACGAACCGTGCGTCCCCACCACGCGAGTTGGCCGAGCATCCGCTCCGCGGCGTCGATCGCGGCGCCGTCGCGCGTCGTACCGTCGGACGCGAAGGCATGTTTGACCCGGTGGAAGCTCACCGATTCGCGGACGGGCACCATGTGCACCTCGACGACGACCTGACGGAGTTGCTCGACCGCCCGTAGGCCGCCCGACAGCCCTCCGTACGACACGAATCCGACCGGTTTCGTGCGCCATTCGTGTTTGACGCTGTCGATCGCGGTCTTCAGTGCGGCGGGGTAACCGTGGTTGTACTCGGAGGTGACGACGACGAACGCGTCGGCGGCACCGATCCGGCGCGTGAATGCGTCGACCGCGGCGCCACCCGAGAGATCCTGGGGCAGCGGAGTATCGGCCAGATCGATCACTCCGACGTCGAACTCGTCGCGTCTCCTCGCGGTCTCCGCGAACCATCCGGCGACGACGGGAGCCACCCGTCCGACACGGACACTGGCGACGATGATCTCGAGGCGGATCGGCTGATCTTCGGTCATGCGTCGATGGTAGGGCGCAGACCGCCCCGGGAACGCGCCCGCGTGGGGGCCCTCACACGGCGGCGCGTGTCAGCAGCAGCCGCGTGCGATCGGACCGCGGGTCTCCCGTGTCTGCATGTTACGCGCGGCCAGGTCCTCGTCGGCGGGATAGTCGACCCCCACCAGTGACAGCCCGTGCGCGGGCGCGACCGCCACCGACGCGGCACGTTCGCGTTCGTCGAGCAGGGCCGTCATCCACTCGACGGTCCGTCGGCCCTCGCCCACTGCGAGCGCAGCCCCGACGAGGCTGCGGACCATCGACCAGCAGAAGGCGTCCGCGCTCACGTGTGCCGTGAGCACGTCACCGGAGCGACTCCAGTCGTAGCGCTGCAGTTCACGGACGGTGGTCGCTCCTTCACGGCGTTTGCAGAACGCCGCGAAGTCGTGCAACCCGAGCAGTGACGCCGATGCGCGCTGCATCGCGTCGAGATCCACCGGTTTCGGCCACGCGGCGGTGTCGCGGGCGCGCAGCGGGTCCGCTCCGTACACCGCGGTGGTCACCCGGTATTCGTAGTGTCGGCGGATCGCCGAGAAACGCGCATCGAAGTGCTCGGGTGCCACGGTGATGCTCTTCACCCGCACGTCGCGGGGCAGAAACCTGGCGAGGCGCCGCACCATTCTCGACGGATCGTCGGGTAACGCGTCGGTGGGAACATCGACGTGCGCGACCTGGGCGGCCGCGTGAACCCCGGCATCGGTGCGTCCCGCGACCGTCAACAGCACGGGGGTGCGCACGATCGCCGACAGTTTCTCCTCGATCTCCCCGCACACCGTGCGCCGACCGGGTTGCCTCGCCCAGCCGGAGAAGTCGGTGCCGTCGTAGGCGATGTCGAGCCGTAGACGTGTGAGAGCCGGTGACTCGGAAGCAACGAGCCCGCCGCCCCCGAAGGGAGCGGCGGGCTCGGGTGCTTCAGCAGATGCCGAAACCAAGGGGACTAGTCCTTCTTGGCCTCGTCGGCGTCGGCAGCCGTCGCGGTGCTGTCCTCGACACCCTCGACGACGGCGTCGGCGTTGTCGACCTCGGCCTCGGTGGCCTCGGCCTCGACGGCCTCGACGGGGTTCTCGTCCGCAGCCTGCGATGCGGCGACACGGCGAGCCCGGTCGGCCTCGGAGGTCACGGTCTTCTCGCGGACGAGCTCGATGATCGCCATCGGCGCGTTGTCACCCTTGCGCGGCATCGTCTTGATGATGCGGGTGTAGCCACCGTTGCGGTCCTCGAACGAGGGGCCGATCTCGGCGAACAGGGTGTGCAGGACATCCTTGTTCCGGATGACCTTCAGAACCTCGCGACGGTCGGCGAGGGTGCCGGCCTTGGCCCTCGTCACGAGCTTCTCGGCGTACGGGCGCAGGGCCTTGGCCTTGGCCTCGGTGGTGGTGATGCGGCCGTGCTCGAAGAGCGCGGTGGCCAGGTTGGCCATGAGCGCCTTCTGGTGCGAGGCCGACCCGCCGAAACGGGCGCCCTTCTTGGGCTTGGGCATGATTTTCTCCTAGTAACGGACCGTGAGCTGCTACAGCTGCTCGGTCTCGGCGTAGTCCTCGTTGCCGTCGTTGTCGCCGAACGATCCGGCATCGGTGTCGCTCCAGGTACCGGTCGCGGCGTCGTAGCCGGCGACACTGCTGGGATCGAACGATGCCGGGCTGTCCTTCAGCGACAGGCCCAGCGAGTGAAGCTTGACCTTGACCTCGTCGATGGACTTCTGGCCGAAGTTGCGGATGTCGAGCAGGTCGGACTCCGTGCGTGCCACGAGCTCACCGACGGTGTGCACACCTTCGCGCTTGAGGCAGTTGTAGGACCGGACGGTCAGGTCCAGATCCTCGATGGGAAGTCCGAAGGAGGCGATGTGGTCGGCCTCGGCGGGCGAGGGACCGATCTCGATGCCTTCTGCTTCGACGTTCAGCTCACGAGCCAGACCGAAGAGCTCCACGAGCGTCTTGCCCGCCGAGGCGAGCGCGTCGCGCGCGGTGATGGAGTTCTTGGTCTCCACGTCGAGGATCAGCCGATCGAAGTCGGTGCGCTGCTCGACACGGGTGGCCTCGACCTTGTACGTCACCTTCAGGACCGGCGAGTAGATCGAGTCGACCGGGATACGGCCGATCTCGGCACCCGAGGCCTTGTTCTGGACGGCGGGGACGTAGCCGCGACCGCGCTCGACGACGAGCTCGATCTCCAGCTTGCCCTTGTCGTTCAGGGTGGCGATGTGCAGGTCGGGGTTGTGAACCTCGACACCGGCCGGCGGCACGATGTCCGCGGCGGTGACGTCACCCGGGCCCTGCTTGCGGACGTACATCGTGACCGGCTCGTCCTCCTCGGAGCTGACCACGAGGCCCTTGAGGTTCAAGATGATGTCGGTGACATCCTCCTTGACCCCGGGAACCGTGGTGAACTCGTGGAGCACACCGTCGATACGGATGCTGGTGACCGCTGCGCCCGGGATGGACGAGAGCAGGGTGCGACGAAGCGAGTTGCCGAGCGTGTACCCGAAGCCGGGCTCGAGGGGTTCGATGACGAACTTCGAGCGGTTGTCGGCGATGACCTCTTCGGCCAACGTGGGTCGCTGCGAAATGAGCATGAGTTGCCTCCTTGTGGGCGTCCGCCATATGACGCCCTGATGGACGGTGTGGTGCCCTCCTCACCCGACCAGCGGGAGGGAGGACACCACGGCACGGTGTGCCCTTACTTCGAGTAGTACTCGACGATGAGCTGTTCCTGCAGCGGGATCTCGATCTGCGCGCGCTCGGGGAGCTGGTGGACCAGCACCCGCAGACGCGGACCGATGACCTGCAGCCAACCCGGAACCGGGCGCTCGCCCTGGGTCTCGCGGGCGATCTGGAACGGCAGGGTGCTCAGCGACTTCTCGCGGACATCGATGATGTCGTACTGGGAGACGCGGTAGCTCGGGATGTCGACCTTCTTGCCGTTCACCAGGAAGTGACCGTGGGTCACCAGCTGGCGGGCCTGGCGGCGCGTGCGCGCGAGGCCGGCGCGGTAGACGACGTTGTCCAGACGCGACTCGAGGATGGTCAGCAGGACCTCACCGGTCTTACCCGGGCGGCCGGCAGCTTCCTCGTAGTAGCGGCGGAACTGCTTCTCCATGACGCCGTAGGAGAAACGTGCCTTCTGCTTCTCCTGCAGCTGGAGCAGGTACTCGCTCTCCTTGATCCGCGCGCGGCCGTGCTGGCCCGGCGGGTAGGGGCGACGCTCGAACGCCTGATCGCCTCCGACGAGGTCGACACGCAGACGACGCGACTTACGGGTGACAGGTCCGGTATAACGAGCCATTCTTCTTTACCTTCCTTCCCGTTAGACGCGACGCCGCTTGGGCGGACGGCAACCGTTGTGCGGCTGCGGGGTGACATCGGAGATGGTGCCCACTTCGAGGCCGGCGGCCTGGAGCGAACGGATCGCCGTCTCGCGGCCCGAACCCGGGCCCTTGACGAAGACGTCGACCTTCTTGACACCGTGCTCCTGCGCCTTGCGGGCAGCGTTCTCGGCGGCGAGCTGCGCGGCGAACGGGGTCGACTTGCGCGAACCCTTGAAGCCGACGTGGCCGGAGGACGCCCAGGAGATCACGTTGCCCTGCGGGTCGGTGATCGAGACGATGGTGTTGTTGAAGGTGCTCTTGATGTGAGCAGCGCCGTGCGGGACGTTCTTCTTGTCCCTGCGCCGAGCCTTCTGGGTCTTCTTCGGACCGGTGCTGCGTGACTTCGGAGGCATTACTTCTTCTTTCCTGCGACGGTGCGCTTCGGACCCTTACGGGTGCGGGCGTTGGTCTTGGTGCGCTGTCCACGCACGGGCAGACCACGACGGTGTCGCAGGCCCTGGTAGCAGCCGATCTCGATCTTCCGGCGGATGTCCGCCTGGACCTCGCGGCGGAGGTCACCCTCGACCTTGTAGGTGTCCTCGATGTGCTCACGGAGCTTGGCGAGGTCCTCGTCCGTCAGATCCTTGCTGCGCAGGTCCGGGCTGACACCCGTTGCCTCGAGGATCTCCTTGGAGCGGGTACGGCCGATGCCGTAGATGTAGGTCAGTGCGATCTCCATCCGCTTTTCGCGGGGAAGATCGACACCTGCGAGACGTGCCATGTGGCATTCCTATTCGGTGTGCGGAGGTCTGCTCCCAGCCCGTCCCCTGCGTCCAGAAAACTGTGTAGTCGCTACACACAGTGGGGCCCCGGCCTCCGAACCGGGGGTTGATCGCACGGCTCCCCGACGAATCGGGGATCCCTACCGTACGACTGGTGCTGGAAGGTCTTCTTCGGCTTGTTGCCAAGCTGCTCGTTGCCAAGCAGATCTTCGCGACGAAGCGCGCGATCTAGCCCTGACGCTGCTTGTGGCGCAGGTTCTCGCAGATCACCATGACCCGACCGTTGCGGCGGATCACCTTGCACTTCTCGCAGATCTTCTTGACGCTAGGCTGAACCTTCACGTTCGTCCGATCTCCTGTATGTACGCCCCCGGAGCAGCACGAGACCACCCGGAGACATGTTTCTCCCCGACCGTCCGGCCGGGGAAGTCCGTTACTTGTAGCGGTAGACGATGCGTCCACGCGTGAGGTCGTAGGGCGAAAGCTCCACGACAACCCGGTCCTCGGGAAGGATACGAATGTAGTGCTGCCGCATCTTTCCGCTGATGTGGGCCAACACCTTGTGACCGTTTTCCAGCTCGATGCGGAACATCGCATTGGGCAGCGGCTCGATGACCCGACCTTCGACCTCGATTGCCCCGTCTTTCTTAGCCATATCCTCCGCGATCCGTTTGTTCGACGTGTGGTTGCATCGGCATCCGATACCGTGAACGCTCGGCTCCGGATCCGGTTGCGGCGACGTCATGACGACACCGACCGACCGGAGCGCAGGGCGCACCACCGATCAATGGTACGGGAACTTTCCCACCAGGCCAAATGCAAGGGAATGAGGAGGACGCGCGTGCGGGCACTGGTTCAGCGGGTCACGGGCGCGGCCGTCGCGGTCGACGGCACGGAGGTCGCGCGGATCGCGCCGCCGGCCGGCGGTCACGGCCTGCTCGTACTCGTCGGCGTCACCCACGACGACGATGCCGCGAAAGCCGCGACGCTCGCCCGGAAGGTGTGGACGATGCGGATCCTGGACGACGAACGCTCGGCATCGGACCTCGACGCTCCGCTGCTGGTCGTCAGCCAGTTCACGCTCATGGCGGACACGCGGAAGAGTCGGCGGCCGTCGTGGTCGGCGGCCGCGCCGCGAGCAGTGGCCGAACCACTCGTCGACGAGTTCGTCTCGGCGCTGCGGACGCTCGGAGCGAAGGTGGAGACGGGGGTGTTCGGAGCCCACATGGAGGTGAGCCTCGTCAACGACGGCCCCGTCACTCTCCTCGTCGACGTCTGATACACGCCGTCGCCCCTCCCCTGCTCGCCGTCGGCTTCGGCCGCTTCCCCGTCGGCCGCTACCCCCGTCGAGCGAACGTATCGTTCGCTCGATTGATTGGAACGACGGGTACATTCGCCCGGCGCGGCGGAGCACCGGCCCGGCGGAGCACCGGGGACCGGGGCGACTGGCGACTGGGCGACGGGGAGCGACTACTCGGGCCGGGGGGTGAGGATCCGGGGGCCGTTCTTGGTGACGGCCACGGTGTGTTCCCAGTGCGCGGCACGACTGCCGTCGGTGGTCACGACCGTCCACTCGTCGGCGAGTACCTCGGTCTCGTAGGTGCCGAGTGTGAGCATCGGCTCGATGGCGAGTACCGAGCCCACGACGAGCTGCGGGCCCTTGCCGGGCTTGCCCTCGTTCGGGAGGAACGGATCCATGTGCATCTCACGGCCGATTGCGTGCCCGCCGTAGCCGTCGACGATGCCGTACGCACGACCGTGGGCGCGTTCGGCCGCGTGGGTGCCCTTCTCGATCGCGTGCGAGATGTCGGTGAGCCGGTTACCGGGGAGCATCGCCGCGATGCCGGCCTCCATCGACAGTCGGGTGGCGTCGCTCAGATCCGCGTCGGCGGCGGACAGCGCACCGACCCCGAACGACCACGCCGAGTCACCGTGCCACCCGTCGAGGATCGCACCGCAGTCGATCGAGACCAGGTCGCCCTCGGCCAGGATCTCGTCGGCCGACGGGATGCCGTGCACGACCCGGTCGTTGACCGAGGAACAGATCGACCCGGGGAACCCGTGGTAGCCGAGGAATGACGGGACGGCGCCCGCATCGCGGATCACCGCCTCCGCCACCCGATCGAGTTCCAGGGTGCTCACACCCGGTTTCGCCGCCTCCCGCACCGCGACGAGTGCCGTACCGACGACGGCACCCGCCGCGGCCATCGCATCGAGTTCGCCGGAAGTGCGGAACGGAACGACCTTGCGCTTGCGCCCGAAACCCATGTCGATCTTTCCTCTGTCCTTCGCGTACCGGACGCGGTACTACTTGCCGAGCGCGGCGAGTGCCCGCGCGTTGATCTCCTCGACGTCACCGACGGCGTCGACCGTGACGATCGAGCCCTCGTAGTGATCGAGCAGCGGCGCCGTCTCCTCGCGGTAGACCCGGAGGCGGTTACGGATGACGTCCTCGGTGTCGTCGGCGCGCCCACGCGCGAGCATCCGCTCGACGACGACGTCCTCGTCGATGTCGAAGGAGAGCACCGCGTCGAGGGACACCCCGAGGTTCTCGAGGATCTTGGTGAGCTCACGGGCTTGTTCGACACTGCGCGGGAAGCCGTCGAGCAGGAACCCGTTGGCCGCATCGGGCTCTGCGAGCCGCTCGCGCACCATGTTGTTGGTGATCTCGGCAGGAACGAGTTCGCCGGCGTCGATGTACTTCTTCGCCTCGAGGCCGAGGGCGGTGCCCTGACCGATGTTCGCCCGGAAGAGATCGCCGGTGGAGATGTGGGGAACACCGAGCTTCTCGGAGAGGATGGCGGCCTGCGTGCCCTTGCCGGCACCGGGAGGACCGAGGAGTACAAGTCTCACTTGAGGAACCCTTCGTAGTTGCGCTGCATCAATTGACTTTCGATCTGTTTGACAGTGTCCAGCGCGACACTGACGAGAATGAGCACCGCCGCGCCACCGAAGATGCTGGTGGCCGTCTGGCTACCGGACAGGAAGAAGTGCGGCAGCGTGGCGATGGCAGCGAGGTAGATCGAGCCCGGGACCGTGAGGCGGTTGAGCACGTAGGTGAGGTAGTCGGCGGTGGGGCGTCCCGGACGGATACCCGGGATGAACCCGCCGTACTTCTTCATCTCGTCGGCACGTTCCTCGGGATTGAACGTGATGGCGACGTAGAAGAACACGAAGAACACGATCAGCGCGAAGTACAGCGCGATGTACACCGGATTGCTCGGATTCACCAGGTATTCGTTGATGAAGCGCTGCCACCAACTCGGATCGGGGGTGGTCGTGGCGCCGGTGAGCTGGGCGATGAGGTTCGGCAGGTACAGCAGCGACGATGCGAAGATGACCGGGATGATGCCGGCCTGGTTCACCTTGAGCGGCAGGTAGGTGGACGACCCGCCGTACATGCGACGGCCGACCATGCGCTTGGCGTACTGCACCGGGATACGGCGCTGACCCTGCTCGATGAACACCACACCCGTGATCAGCACCAGCGCCGCGACGCAGACGAGGGTGAACGCCAGACCACCGCTCGCCTCGAGGATCATCCGCCCCTCGGACGGCAGGCGCGACGCGATACCGGCGAAGATCAGCAGCGACATGCCGTTGCCGACACCACGCTCGGTGATGAGCTCACCGAACCACATCACCACGGCCGCACCGGCCGTCATGACGAGGACGATCACCACCATCCCGAAGATGCTGTCGTCGGCGAGGATCGGCTCGGAACAGCCCTGCAGCAGCTGACCGCGCGCGGCGAGCGCGACGATGCCTGTGGACTGCAGCACGGCGAGGGCCACCGCGAGATAACGCGTGTACTGCGTCATCTTCGCCTGGCCCGCCTGACCTTCCTTGCGGAGCTCCTCGAAACGAGGGATCACGACGGTGAGCAGCTGCACGATGATGCTGGCCGTGATGTACGGCATGATGCCGATCGCGAACACCGACAACTGCAGCAGCGCGCCACCGGAGAACAGGTTGATCAACGAGTAGATTCCGGCCTGCTCGCTACCCGCGAGCTGGTCGACACACGCCTGGACGTTTCCGAAATCGACCCCCGGGGACGGCACCGTGGCGCCGAGGCGATACAGCGCGACCAGACCGATGGCTACGAGGATCTTCCGCCTCAGGTCCGGTGTCCTGAGGGCCGAAACGAAGGCGGAAAGCAAGAATCCTCCTGGCAGGCCGATCGGGAACGACGACCGGACTCGGTCGTCGGACAAGGACAACTCTAGAACTCTAACAGTGTGTGCCCGCACGGACGGTGACAGCGTCCGGTGACGAGCAGAGACGCGAACGGCCGCGATGCAGGATGACCTGCATCGCG
>NZ_JAIYEP010000026.1 GCF_020515525.1 Rhodococcus yananensis | reverse complement strand
GGGACGGACTGCGGGGTACATCGCGGCAAGCCTCTCCCTCCGTGCCGGGCGCACTTCTGGTAGCTCTGGCTACCAGAAGTGCGCACGGGTCAGCGACGGGCGCGGGACTTCTTCCGCGGCGGAGGCAGTGCCCCCTCCGCGCGGAGGCGTGCCGCATGCTCGGCGAGAGCCTCCACGAGCGGACCGACCTGCGCGGTCTCCGGCTGCACGTCCACCCGCAACCCGAACTCGATGGCGGTCTCCGCCGTCTTCGGGCCGATGCACGCGACGATCGTGCGTGCGTGCGGCTTACCCGCGATACCGACCAGGTTCCGGACCGTCGACGACGACGTGAAGCACACCGCGTCGAATCCGCCGGTCTTGATCATCTCGCGGGTCTCCGCCGGCGGCGGCGCGGCCCGCACGGTGCGGTACGCGGTGACGTCGTCGATCTCCCAGCCCCGTTCCCGGAGCCCCTCCGCGAGGGTCTCGGTGGCGATGTCGGCGCGCGGCAACAGCACCCGATTGACCGGATCGAACACGTCGTCGTACGGCGCGAACTCGGCGAGCAGCCCCTCCGACGACTGTTCGCCCGTCGGGACGAGCTCCGGTGTGATCCCGAACGACCGCACCTTCGCGGCCGTCGCCTGCCCCACACACGCGATCTTCACGCCCGAGAAGGCCCGCGCGTCCAGCCCGAACTCCTCGAACTTCTCCCACACCGCGCGCACCGCGTTGGTGGAGGTGAACACCACCCACTGGTAGCGACCGTCCACCAGGCCCTTGACGGCGCGTTCCATCTGCGCGGGGCTCCGCGGCGGCTCCACCGAGATCGTCGGCACCTCGATGGGGATGGCACCGTGCGACACCAGTCGGTCGCTCATCTCCCCGGCCTGTTCCTTCGTGCGCGGTACGAGCACGGTCCAGCCGTACAGGGCGCGCGACTCCCACCACGACATCTTGTTGCGCTGCCCGACGATCTTGCCGACGGTCACGACCAGCGAACCGACCAGTTCGGATCCGGCGTCGTTGAGCGTCGCCAGGGTCGCCTCGACGGTGCGCTGTTGACGGGTGGTGCCGCGCACGGTGATCGCCGCGGGCGTCTGCGGTGCGAGACCGTGCTCGACGAGCGCGCTCGCCGTCTCGGCCAGGTGCCCGGACGTCGCGTGCAGGACCAGCGGTCCGGGGGCCGCGGCCAACGCCGCCCAGTCGACCTCGCCGCGCACGTCGGCCTCGGTGTGGCACGAGCCGAGAGCCATACCCGCGTAGCTCGGTACCGCCGACCCGGACGGCAGGCCCGGCAGCACCTCGAACAGCACCTGGGTGCGGGCCACCGCGGTGACCTCGGCGATCACGGAATCGGTCGTCAACGGGTCGCCGGCGACCAGACGCACGACGTCGTGGCCGGCCTTCGCCTCGGCGACGAGCGTCTTCGCGACCTCGGCGGGTTCTCCCAGAGCGGGCCGGACCTCGGTCACCGGTTCCCCGGTCTCCGGGTCGGTACCGTGATCGGCACCCACCAGTTCGACGACGTCCTTGTCGACGTCGGGGTCGGTGAAGGCGATCGTCGCGGACGTCAGCACGTCGCGGGCGCGCACGGTGAGCAACGCCGGGTCGCCCGGACCCGATCCCACGAACAGGATCCGTCCGGGGGCGTTCTTACGGACTCGGCTCATCGGTCAATCTCCAGTGCAATCAAATCTGCGATAAGGGAACAGCGGTTACGGGCGGCGACGTCAATCATCGGCGGTATCCGACGATTCGGTGACGATCAGTTCTCGCGCACCGAGATCGAGCAGCTCACGGGCGACCGCACGACCGAGTTCCTCGGCCCGGTCGGGCGACCCCACCGCGCTCGCACGGATCACATCCGATCCGTCGAGGGCGGCGGCGCACCCCCGCACCGACAACTCGTCGATGACGCGCCCGTCGTCGTCGAGGGATTCGACGACCTCCGCGATCGCACCCACCGGCGCGGTGCAGCCGGCTTCGAGTTCCGCGAGCAGCGCCCGTTCCGCGAGGACGGCGGCACGGCTGGGGGCGTCGTCGAGTTCGGTGAGCAGCTCGATCATCGAGGGGTCGTCGGCCCGGCATTCGACGGCGAGCGCACCCTGCGACGGTGCGGGCAGCATCTGCACGGGTTCGAGGGCTTCGGTCACCCGGTCGAGCCGGCCGATCCGCGACAGCCCGGCGCGGGCGATGACGATGGCGTCGAGCTCACCGGAGTCGACCTTGCCGATGCGGGTGTCGATGTTGCCGCGCAGTTCCTGGAGTTCCAGGCCCAGGCCCAGCGCCGCGAGCTGGGCGCGGCGCCGCGGCGCCGACGTACCCACCTTCGATCCGGGCGGCAGTTCCCCGAGAACGAGACCGTCGCGGGCCACGAGCGCGTCACGCGGATCCTCACGCGGCGGGACCGCCGCGACGACGAGCCGTTCGTCCTGCTGTGTGGGGAGGTCCTTGTACGAGTGGACCGCGAGATCGACGTCACCGGCGAGGAGCGCCTCGCGCAGTTCCGCCGTGAACACGCCGACGCCGATGCGCTGCACCGGCCCGGCCGTGACGTCTCCCTTGGTCGTGATGACCACCAGTTCGGCCGGATGCCCGGCCGCGATCAGTGCATCCCGGACCGTGCCCGCCTGGGTGGTGGCGAGCAGGCTTCCGCGGGTACCGATACGCAGTGTGCGTTGCGCGCCGGCGGCGTCGATCGGTGTGGCGGATGCGGCTTCGGTGCTCATGCCTGTCCGTCCTTTCGTGGAGCGCTCAGCTCCGTCGTCAGGGCCGGGTCGAGCGCAGCGGACAGATCCGCCGACGTGCTCGGATCGCCCAGCGACCCCAGCTCCTTGAGTACCTCCAGGTCCTTCCGGGGTGCGGCGACGGCCTCGGCCGCTCCGGGCCGCAGCTCGAACAGCTCGCGGAGCGCTTCCGCGTACTGGTCGCCACCCGGCGTCGATGCGAGTTGTTTGACCCGCACCGTCGGCGCGTGCAGCAACTTGTCGACGACGCGGCGCACGGTGCGGGCGACCTCGCCCCGCTGCCCGTCGTCGAGGTCGGGAAGTCGGGATTCGAGACGCATCAGTTCGCCCTCGACGACCTCGGCGGCGCGTTGCCGCAGCGCGGTGACCGTCGGGGTGACCTCGGCGAGGCGCTGCGCGGTGAGATAGTCCGCGAGTTCCGCCGCGACGATCGCCTGCGCCGACTCCGCGTCGGTGGCGGCCGCTCCGGCGGCGGGGTCGCGTTGCAGCGACTCCATGTCGAACACCGTCACGCCGGGCAGACCGGCGACCGCGGCGTCCACGTCGCGGGGAAGTCCGAGGTCGCAGATGGCGATGGGTCGTGCACCGCGGTCGGGCTGGGCGAGGGCACGGTGGGCGTCGGCGAGGGTGACGACGGTGCCGACCGCGCCGGTGCACGTGACCGCGACATCGGCCGATGCGAGTGCCGCCGCGAGCTCACCGAAGTCGACCACGTCGGCGTCGACCCCGTTGCCCCGGGCCGTGTCGGCGAGCCGTTCGGCGCGGTCGCGGGTGCGGTTGACCAGCACGATCCGCCCGATTCCGGCGCGGGTGAGGTGCGCGACGGCGAGCCCCCCCATGGCACCGGCACCGATGACGGCGGCGGTGCGGCCCACCAGTCCGCCGTCGAACAGGGCTCCCGCCTTGTCCAGCGCCACCGAGACCACGGATGCACCGGCGGCGTCGATGCCGGTCTCGGTGTGCACGCGCTTGCCCACGTGCAACGCCTGCTGCGCGAGTTCGTGGAGTGCGCGTCCGGCGGCCTGCTGCGCATCGGCGCTGGCGTACGCGGCGCGGATCTGACCGAGGATCTGTTGTTCTCCGACGACCATCGAGTCGAGACCGCTCGCCACCGAGAACAGGTGTTCTGCCGCGGCCTCGCTGTACCGCACGTACGCGTGCCGGTGCAGATCCGCGGCGAGGAGACCGGAGTGCTCGGCGAGCAGATCGCTGACCTCGGCGAGCGCGCCGTGGAAGGCGTCGACGACCGCGTAGATCTCGACCCGGTTGCAGGTCGAGACGATCATCACCTCCGAGATGTGGTCGGAGGCCATCATCTTGTCGGTCAGCTTCGGCCGATCCGTATCGGCGACGGCCACCTTCTCGAGAACCGAGACCGGCGCGCTCCGATGGGATATGCCGACGAGGAGAACACTCACGGTGCGATCACCGATCCGTTTCTGGTCGCTGCCGGCCCGAGGGTCGCGGCATTTCCGGTGCTGACACTGCGGGCCCTGCCCGGTGCAGTACTGACATTCCGGGCTGCTGTGCCCGGTGCGGCCACCGCGGTCCCCCGAGGACCACGGGGAGGCAGCCCGGCGGGAGGCTCGCCCCCGGCAGCGTGTGCGAGTTCGTCGTTGCGGGTGCTGTCGAACGACAGCACCTGCATCTCGACGGCGAGATCGACGCGGCGGACCTCCACATGCTCGGGGACGTCCGGTTCCGTCGGCGCGAAGCTCAGGATGCTGCGCACACCGGACCGGACCAGCACGTCGCACACGTGCTGAGCGGCGTCGTCGGGTGTGGCGACGACGGCGACCGTCGCACCGAGTTCGCGGGCACCCGCTTCCAGTTCGTCGACGTGCCGCACCGTCAGCCCGGATACGACGGTGCCGACGACCGCCGGATCGACGTCGAACAACCCGGCCATCGTGAAACCGCGGTGGTCGAAACCCGGGTACCGGGCGAGGGCGCGACCGAGATCACCGACGCCGACGAGAACGACCCGGTGCCCGCGGTCGAGGCCGAGGACGTGCTCGATCCGCGCCTGGAGACGCATCACGTCGTATCCGACACCGCGGACACCGTTGGGGCCCAGATACGACAGGTCCTTGCGGAGTTTGGCGGAACCCACACCGGCGGCACTCGCCAGTTCCTCGCTGGAGACGATGAGGGTTCCCGAGTCGGCGAGTGTTGCCAGGACCCGCAGATAGGTCGCGAGTCGGGTCACAGTAGCCTGGGGAAGATCACGCAGAGACACCGTCGGTGGAGCACCCTCGCCGACTTCGGCGTGTCCGCGGGCACCGGTGCCCTGCGGTGGGTGCTGTTGCGTCACGTTCGTGGCTCCTCGTCCGGCCGATGCACACAGTCCGGCCTCACGGTGATCCGGGGGTCTCGTCCAACCACGGTAGCCGCTTGTGAAGCCATGCACAAAGTTGCTCGGACCCGCCTGAATGTGCATCTCACCTGCACTACACGGCGTCAGTGCGCGAGATCGGCGCGCAACCGCGCCTCGTCGACCTCCCAGTAGCTGTGCTCCCGCCCGTCGAGCAGAACCACCGGCAGCCGGTCACCGAACTCGGCACGCAGATCCGGATCCGTCGCGGCGACCTCGTCGACATCGATGCACGTGACCTGCAGCCCGAAGTCGGCACACACCGACTCGAGGGTGGCACGCGCCGGGACACAACCACCGCATCCGGCGCGCACGAGCAACGTCACCTCGTGACGGGAAACGGAGGGTCCGGGGGTGTCGGAAGGAGGAACCGTCATGCCTCCACTGTGCTCCACGCCCGCCCGAGAGGAACGTCACACCCACTGATACGGTGCTCCTCCGACCCGGAACGACCGGCGGGCACGGGCTAGGCTGGGCCCGGATCGTTCGTCGAGTGTGATGATGCGGCGCCACGGTCGCCGCGACCCAGGGGAGGTGCGAGTGCCGACGCGATCGTTTCCGCAAGGTTGGGACATGGGCGAGACGTGGGCGCGGGTGATCCGGCCCGGCCGGCGACCGCTGTCGCGCAAGTTCGGGCCGAGTGAGGCCGAGGTCCGCGCCAATCTCGCCGGCGAGGCCAGCGCCGACGCCGCACTCGCGCTGCAGGGTGCCCGCGAACCCACGCCGGATGCCGCTCCGGAGGAGCCCGTCACGCGGGATCTGACCGCCGCCGCGTTCTTCGACGTGGACAACACGATGGTGCAGGGTGCGTCGATCATCCATTTCGCACGCGGACTCGTCGCCCGCGACTACTTCGACAAGGCCGACCTGTTCGAGTTCGCGTGGCAGCAGGTCAAGTTCCGCGTCACCGGCAAGGAGAACAGCGCGGATGTCGCGTCCGGCCGCGACAAGGCACTGTCGTTCGTGCAGGGCCGATCGACCGCGGAACTGCGCCGTCTCGGTGAGGAGATCTACGACGACATCATCGCCGACAAGATCTGGCCGGGCACGCGGGCTCTCGCGCAGATGCATCTCGACGCCGGCCAGCAGGTGTGGCTGGTGACCGCGACGCCGGTGGAACTGGCGGACGTCATCGCGAAACGACTGGGGTTGACCGGCGCTCTCGGCACGGTCGCCGAATCCGAGAACGGCGTGTTCACCGGGCGTCTGGTCGGCGACATCCTCCACGGCCTCGGCAAGGCCCACGCCGTGCGCGCTCTCGCGATCCGCGAAGGCCTCAACCTCAAGCGCTGCACCGCGTATTCGGACAGTCACAACGACGTGCCGATGCTGTCGGTCGTCGGTACCGCCGTCGCGATCAACCCCGACCCCGACCTGCGTCAGGTCGCCCGCACCCGGGGATGGGAGATCCGGGACTTCCGGACGGCCCGCAAGGCCGCCAAGGTCGGTCTGCCGACGGCGCTCGGCCTCGGCGCGGCGGGCGGCGCCGTCGCGGTGCTCGTCGGCCGGCGACGCGACCGCGCGGCGTGACCCGCCGGGCGACTAGCCCAGGAAGACGTTGCGGCGGCGGGTGAGCAGCTTGTAGAGGGTCTGCTGAATGGTTTCGCGCACGTGGTCGGTCACCTCGAAGAGCACCATCGGGTCGTCGGCCGCGGCGTCGTCGTGGATGTCGGTGGCGATCGGCGTCCCGAACTCGATGTACCACTTCGACGGCAACGGCACCGCGCCGAGCGGGCCGAGCGCCGGGAACAGCGGTGTGATCGGGAAGTACGGCAGCCCGAGCAACCGTGCGAGCGACGTCAGGTCGGCGATGTTGGGGTAGATCTCCTCGGATCCCACGATCGAGCACGGCACGATCGGCGCATCGGTCTTCAGTGCCGCCGACACGAAGCCTCCGCGCCCGAAACGCTGCAGTTTGTAGCGTTCCTTGAACGGTTTGCCGAGTCCCTTGTATCCCTCCGGGAACACGGCGACCACCTGATCGTCGCGCAGCAGCCGTTCGGCGTCGGGGTGACAGGCCAGGGTGTGTCCGGCCTTGCGGGCCACCGTGCCCACGACCGGCAGATCGAACGCGAGGTCGGCGGCGAGCATCCGCAGTGGCCGACCGGCGTGGTCGCGCACGGCCACGGACGTCATGAGCGCGTCCACGGGTAACGTGCCGGCATGGTTGGCGACGACGAGCGCGCGACCGTCCGCCGGGATGTTCTCGATGCCGCGGACCTCCACGCGGAACCACTTGTCGAACAGGGGCCGCAGCAGCGGCATGATCACGTGGTCGGCGAAGTGCGGGTCGTATCCGAAGTCGTCGACCTCGTAGTCGCCGGTGACGCGGCGCCGCACGAACTCGGCCGTGCCGGTGGCGTACCCGATCAGAGCCTGCCGGATGTCCTCGGCGAACGCGTCGCTCCGCTCGTCGGGTACCGGGGGCATCGTCGACGGGTGCGCGGAGGCGCCGTCGGGGAGCCGCCCCTGCGATCGCCGGGTTCCGGCGTGCAGCGGAATCACCTTCGCCACCTGGGTCATCGCACATCCACCTTCTCTCCCAGTGCGGAGAGCACCATCGATTCGGCCTTGTCGATCCATTCCGTGCGCACGACCCGGGTGAGCCCGATGCCGTGAGCGAAGTCGTCCAGCGCGTCGCGGGTGCTCCATCGCGGCTCGAATCCGAGTTCGGACCGCATCCGGGTGGTGTCGAGGCCGCAGCCGAAGTGGAAGTAGTCGAGTTCCTCCTTGGTGAAGGACTTCATCACCGACCCCATGAGCGCGTGCCCGACGGTGCGGAACAGCGAGTACGGCATGGGAACCGTCGCGCCACCGGCGCGGCGCACGGCCTGCGACATCGTGACGATGCCATCACCGGCGACGTTGAACGTGCCGGGCGGGCCCGCCACGGTGGCACGTTCGAGCGCGCCGAGCGCATCCTCCTCGTGCAGCAGTTGCATGCGCGGGTCGCGTCCGAGGACGGTGGGCACCAGCGGGGACGTCAGGTAGCTCGACACCGATCCGGGGAGGCGGTGCCCCACGGTGGGGGCGAGGCGCAGGATCGTGGTGTCGATGTCGCTGCGACGCCGGGCCAACCCCCGCAGGTACCCCTCGATCTCGATCATGTCGTGGGCGAACGCGCCGGTGACCCGGTGCCGCGCGCTCATCTCCTCGGTGAACTTCGCGGGGTCCTTCGCGCTGGATCCGTACACGGCGGACGACGACCGCAGCACGACCTTGCGCACCGACGGCGCCTTCTGACAGACCGCGAACAACTGCATCGCCCCGAAGACGTTCATGTCCTTCATCGCGACCCGGCTGCCCGATTTGGGTGCCTTGGTGACGGCGGAGGCATGCACGACGGTGTCGACGTTCATGTTGCGGATGACCTTGCCGACGAGAGGGTTCCTGATGTCGGCGAGCACGAACTCGGCCCGGCCCATGCGACGCTGCATGTCTTTGCTGGGCGGCTGCGTATCGACCGCGATGACGCGGTCGATGTCGGGGTTCTGCGCGAGCCGCGTCACGAGATATCCGCCGAGGAACCTGCTGGCACCGGTCACCAACGCCACCGATGGCGGATCCACATTCCTGTCCCCAGATGTCACACGGCCCCCTGCCAGCCACCACTGCATGTCTGTGCTCGACGACGTTACGCGCCCGATGCCCTGAAACGGTGGGTGTCCGATGTCGCGGGCACCACGTCCGTGGTCAACGATACGGTGACTTCGGCGACATCGCATGGCGGCCGGTGACCGAAATGCGAATACCCGCCACCGAAACGGTGACGGGTATATCGATCCGGCAGACTACTTGCCGAGTTTACGACGCTGCACGCGGGTGCGGCGGAGCAGCTTGCGGTGCTTCTTCTTCGACATGCGCTTGCGGCGCTTCTTGATCACAGAACCCATGGTGGGCATCCCTCACGTTCTACTAGCGTTCCTGCGCACGCCGGTGACGTACGCCTGAGTATGTCGACGCTGGGCCTCGTGGTGACGAGTTCAGCGCCTCACGACACCGGCTGGCCGGTACGACGACACACGATCGTACCGGGCGGGTCCGACCGAGTGGAAACCGAGGTCCGCTCCGCGTTCCGTCCGGCTCCGCAGCCGGTCACCCGACGTCGAAGTACGACGTCTCGAGATAGTCGTGGACCGCCTTCGCGTGCACGCGGAACGACCGTCCCACACGCACGGCAGGTAGTTCACCGCTGTGCACCAGCCTGTACACGGTCATCTTCGACACCCGCATCAACGCCGCCACTTCGGCGACCGTCAGGAATTGGGTACCGGAGAGAACCGACTGTCCGTCCTGGGGTTGCCCCTTCGACGGTGTGTTTCCTGAAACCATTTGACACCTCCGGCACGTCCGCGCCGCCGGCTTCCCCTCCGGCGGAACAGACACGCACGTGCTCTTCCGAGCTTAGCGTGACGAATGGGTCCTGTGCGACGATGCACGTCACCAATTCGGTATCGACACCGACCCCGCCGCACCCGCGGCGGGCCGTCCGGCGGTCTATTCGGCGGAACCACCGAGCTGCACGGACCGCGCTCGCGCGGCCTCGAGCGCCTCGTAGAACGCGGTGCGCAGCCCGCCTCGTTCCAGTTCCCGGACGGCCGCCGCGGTGGTGCCACCGGGTGACGTGACCGCCGCACGCAGATCCGATGCCTTGTCCCCCGACTGCGCCAGCATCGCCGCGGATCCGGTCATGGTCTGCACGACCAACTCGGTGGCGACCGCCCGGGACAGCCCGAGCGAGACGCCGGCGTCGATCATCGCCTCGGCGACGAGGAAGAAGTAGGCGGGTCCCGAACCGGACACCGCGGTGACGGCATCGATCTGCGATTCGGGGACGACGGAGACCGTCCCCACCGACGCGAGCATCTCGCGCACCTGATCGAGGTGCTCCGGGCGGACGTGCCGGCCCGCCGCGAGCACGCTGGCGCCCTGCCCGACGAGCATCGGGGTGTTCGGCATGACCCGGACCACGGGGAAACCCGCGGGCAGCTTGTTCTCGTAGCGCGCGGTCGTGATGCCCGCGACGAGCGAGACCAGCACCTGTTCGGTGTCGCCGCTGTCGGCGGACGCCGCCGCGGTCACCACCGTGTCGACATCACCCGGCTTGACCGCGACGACGATGACGTCGGCGCCCTCGACGGCGTCGGCGGTGCTGTCGGTGACACGGATGGCGTAGTCGCGCGCGAGTTCCTCCGCGCGCTCGGGGAACTTCTCGGCCACCACGAGGTCCTTGGTCGGGTAGCCGTTCTGCAACAGGCCCGAGATCAGGGCCTCACCGATCCGGCCCCCACCGATCACCGCAATTCTCGTCATGGGTGACAGACTGCCACGACGCCCCTGTGTGGCCCGCATCGCAGTCCGTACCCCGCCGGGTCCACCTCAGCGCGGGAGCATCGCCAGCTGACGGGACTGCACGACCACGGCGCCGGTGACGTCGACGACGGTGTGATCCTCCTCGAACCAGGTCTGTCCGAGGACGGTGCTCTCGGCGACCACACGAAGCCAACCCGGCTCGGGGATCCTGCGCAGGTACGCGGTGAGCTGAACGGTGGGCGCCCAGCCGAAGACACCGCGATTCATCACCACCGGAGCCGAGATGTCGCCCGCCATGAGCGCGAACAGCACGGACGTGTCGACGTCCTCGCGGTCGGCGGGTCGGGGCCGCACCCACATCCCGATACGCGGCTCCCCCTGTGCGCCGGTGAGGAAATGGCCGGTGGCGGCGTCGAGGCTCATGTCGGTGGCACCGCTGAGCTTGACGATCTGCCCCATCGGATGGTCGGGGGTGACCACGATGGCGTCGGTCGCCGGCTCGGGAGTCATCCCGGTCGCGCTGTGCGGGACGGTGTAGCGCGGCTCGTCGTGATCGGGCACGCCGAGCGTCACGCTCGACCGGACGGCGACCCGTCCGCCCTGCGAGAGTTCGGTCTCGACCACCGACACCTGCTTGCCCATCTTACGGACGGCCGTGGTGATCTCGACGTCTCCGGGGTCCGGTGCGGCCACGAAGGAGGAACTCACCGCGAGGGGTTGGATCGTGGGATCGGCGTCGGCCGCGATCGCGGCGCGGCGCGCGGCGGCCGCGCTCACCGCGAGCATGCATCCTCCGTGCACCTTCGGCCCGATGGTCCAGGTGGGGTCGATGTGCGCGGTCCAGGTGGCCGCGCCGACCGCGGTGATCGCGGTGAGGTCACGGAAGGGATGGTCGACGGTCATGGTGCCTCTGTCTCCTGCGTGGTGGTGTCACCCGCGTTCTGCGGGTGTCGATCGGGTGATGCCGCGAAGGCCCGGGCCGCACGGTGCTGATGCGCCAGGCGGCGCATCGCGGCGAGCACGGGTTCGTACAACGCGGTGCCGAGGACGGCCGCCTCGACCGTCTCGTGCCGCGAGTTCATCGGGAGCATGTCGACTTCGAGATCGGCGATCGCACGAATGTGCCGGTCGTACACGTCGATGCGCCGACCGGACATGGTCAGCCCCGCGGATTCGAGGGCGACGAGCGCACGTTCGAGTTGGGCGACCGCGGCGAATCTCGGGTCGTACGACTGACCGATCCTCTCGAGCAACGCCCGGGCACGTGGGTGGTCGGCGTCGGGCGGGTCGTCCACATACGGCGGGAGTGCCGCGACGGCCTTGCCGAGCGCCGCGAAGAGGTCGTCGCCGGGCTGCTCCACGAGCGCGACGACGACCTTGATCCGGTCGAGCGGTAGCCCCTGCCCCGCGAGGGCACGCACCAACCCGAGCCGCCGGACGTGGGTGTCGTCGTACCGGGCCTGCGTCGCGCTGGTGGCGCGCCCGGGCATCAGCAGTCCCTCGCGAAGGTAGTACTTCACGGTGGGGAGCGGCACGCCCGCGCGTGCCGCCAACTCCGAGATCCGCACCTCGTCCTCCTTGCACCTCTTGACACCGGATACTACAGCTATCCAATATTGGGTAGCTCCACTATCCGATCGAGGGACGGAGACGACCATGAATCCCGTGCTCGTGATCATCGTCGGGGTGACGTTGCTGAGCGTCGCCGGAATCGCATTCGGAGGCACCTTCCTGCTGCGGGTCGGGAACGGCGGAGTGCCCACCAACGACCTGCAGAAGACGTTCTTCCGCGCCGGACACGCGCATGCGGGTGTCCTCGTCACGCTCGGCCTGACGGTGGTGCTGCTCACCCATGTGGCCGGAGCATCACCGGGATGGGCGGCCGTCGGCTCCGTCGCGGTGCTGGCCTCCGCCGTCCTCGTCCCCGCCGGCTTCTTCCTGTCGGTGCTGGGCGCCGACCCCGCACGGCCCGGCCCGATGATGGCGTCGGTGTGGCTCGGTGCCGCCTCACTGACCGTCGGTGTCGTGATCTCCGGGGTCACGGTGCTCGCCGCCGGGATCGGCGCGCTCTGACCCCGGGGGCTCCGCCGAGGAAACACCGGCCGGACGTGACGGCTCCGCACCGACGGTGAGCGCCGTCCGCGCCGGGCGGTCGAGATGCTCCCGGGCGAACGCCAGTGCCTGCGCGAGCATCGCCGAGCGCTCGGCACGCGTGCGCGCCGACTGCGTACTCACCTCGAGCACCACCTGGCCGGCGAAGTCGTCGGTCGCCAGTCGCCGGCAGACCTCCGCGCACGGCTGCGTGCCCGTTCCCGGGATCAGATGCTCGTCGAGCGAGGCACCGCGACCGTCGGCCAGATGCAGGTGGTCGAGTCGCTCCCCCATCCGGTCCGCCAAGGCGAGCGGATCCATGCCCGCCGTCGCGGTGTGCGACAGGTCGAGCGTGTAGTGCCCGAACCCGGTGTCGGTGGGGTCGATCGACGGACTGTACGCCGACACGGATCGGCCCGGGCCTCGCCGACGGAGCCGTTCGGCACCGCGATCCCGACCGCCGAACAACACGTCGGCGCGCATCGGATACATGTTCTCCACCGCGACCGACACCTCGCCGCGCGCTTCGAGGGCCGCGACCTGGTCGGCGAATCCGTCCGCGTACCGGCGCTGCCACCGGAACGGCGGATGGACCACGACGGTGCGGGCACCGAGTGCTCCCGCGACCCGCACGGACCGTTCGAGCTTGGCCGCGGGGTCCGCTCCCCACACGCGCTGGGAGATCAGCAGGCACGGCGCGTGGACCGCGAGCACCGCCACTCCGTACTTGCGCACCAGTGCACGCACGGCCCGGACGTCCTGACTCACCGGGTCGGCCCACACCATCAGCTCGACGCCGTCGAACCCGAGGTCGGCGGCGAAGCGAAAGGCCGACTCCGTGTTCTCCGGATACACGGATGCGGTCGACAAGCCCACCGGGATGCGTCGTGCCGTCGCCATGTGCCGGGCCTATCCGTTGGGTAGGAGGAACAGCAGCGGCCCGAACGCGACGAACGCGCCCACCGCCAGCGCGATGAGCTGGCTCATGATGTCGTCGGTCCGCCGCAGGATGCGCACCACCGCGACGAGACCGACGATGACGACGAGCGCGAGCCCGAACGCCACCCACGGCATCATGTCCCACAGCTTCTCGAAGCCCTTGAACAGCAGTCCGCCGGCGACGATCGCGCCCACACTCTCACCGATCAACAGCGCCCACTGCCGGACGCCACTGTCGGAGGATCCGTCGCGCGGGGGTTCGCCGTCGGTCGCCTCCGCGTCCTCCGTGGCGGATGCGGCGGCCTTCGCGCCCGCCTTGACCTTGCCGGCCTTCCCCTTCTCCCCGGTGCTCTTCCCTCCGGCACCCTTGTCACCGTCCCGGCTCTTCGAGTCGCGCGGCGTGCGTGTCACGGAGGCGTCGACGGAGCCCCCGTCGTCCGCGGCCGGGTCGATAGTGTCGGTGTTCTGCGCGGCGTCGTCGTCGGATCCGGTCCCGCGCAGATCGCTCGCGGGTCCGGACAGCAGCCGCGGTTCCGGACCGTCGGTGGAACGGACCGGCGCGGGGGGCGGCGTCGAGGCGCTGACGGTGTCGAGGTGAGCCCGTGCCCGGCGAGGCAGCGCCGACGGGCGGATGATCTCGGTCGGCGATTCGATCTTCGCGACCTCCGCAACGGTGGTCGGCGGGTCCGCCACCGGCGCCGGGGAGGTCACCCGCGTCATCTCGTTCGCGGTCGCGTCGGAGACGACCGCGGCCGCCGAAGGCGGCTTGGGGGTGTCGAGCACGGGCGGCTCGACCTTCGGGGTCTCGGGGACGGTGGGCTCGACCTTCGGGGTCTCGAGCACCGGCGGCTCGACCCTCGGGGTCTGCTGCGCCAGCGGCTCCACCGTGGGTGTCGGCGGAGTTGCCGCGGCCGTGTCGCCGGTGCCGGAGTCACCGTCGTTCGTGCGTGCCGCCCTGCCGACGACGGGGATCTCGCCGGTGAGCTCAGCGACGGAGATACCGCCGGTGTTCCCGCGGCGACGGCGACCCCCGCTGCGCGACCCCACCTTCTGCCCGTTGCGTGCGAGCAGTTCGGCGACCGAGATCTGTCCGGTGTCGGTGCTGTGATCGTCTGTCATCGGGCTGCCACCACCAGTTCGCCCCCCATCTCCGTGTCGAGCTTGCGCAGGATCAGCCCTTCCCGCAGCGCCCACGGGCAGATCTCGAGGGTCTCCACCCCGAGTGCCCGCATGGCCGCCTCCGCGACGAGCGCGCCGGCGACCAACTGCTGGGAACGGTCTGCACTGACGCCTTCGAGTTCGGCGCGGTCCGCGGTCGTCATGCGCGAGATGAACGCGATGAGCTGTCGCAGCCCGCTCGCCGTCAGGGTCCGTCGTACCCGGATCCCCGCGGACGAGGGAGCGGCCCCCGTGAGCCGAGCGAGCGTGCGGAAGGTCTTCGACGTCCCGACGCACAGGTCGGGGTCGCCGGCGCCGCGGATGTCCTTGGTCGGTCCGGCCAGCTCGGCGTCGAGCCAGTCGCGCAGCGCCGAGATACGGCGCTTTCCGGGCGGGTCGTCGAGGAACCAGTCGCGGGTGAGTCGCCCGGCGCCGAGCTGCAACGAGTAGGCGACCTCGGGGTCCTCGTCGCCACCGTAGGTCAACTCGAGCGATCCGCCGCCGATGTCGAGATCGAGGATGCGCCCGGCACTCCACCCGTACCAGCGGCGGACCGCGAGGAAGGTGAGTCGGGCCTCGTCCACCCCGGACAACACGTCGAGCTTGACACCGGCTTCGGCGTTCACCCTGTCGAGCACGGCCTGCGAGTTCCGGGCGTCGCGCACGGCGGACGTCGCGAAGGCCATCAGCTCACCGCACCCGGAGGTCTGCGCGATGCTGGCGAACTCCCGGGTGGTCTCGACGAGGCGGTCGGCGCCGCGGACGGTGATGTCCCCGTCGTCGTCGATGTTCTCCGACAGGCGCAGAGTCGCCTTGGTCGAGCTCATGGGTGTGGGGTGGCCGCCACGATGGGCGTCCACCACGAGCAGGTGAACGGTGTTGCTTCCGACGTCGAGTACCCCTAGGCGCACATGGCTACGGTACTGGGTCTACCGTCGGTGGCTGTGACAGCAGGTACGCCCGGAGCCACATTCAAGATCGTTCCGGCCCCAGAAGTTCCCCTCGACTTCCCCCGGGAATGGGTCGAGTTCAGCGACCCGGACAACGACGAACACCTGATCAGCGCGGACATGACATGGCTTCTGTCCCGGTGGACCTGCGTGTTCGGCACTCCCGCCTGCCAGGGCATCATCGAGGGTCGGCCCGACGACGGCTGCTGTTCCCACGGCGCGTTCCTCAGCGACAGCGACGACCGCCGCAAGCTCGCGAAGGCAGTGAAACATCTCACGTCGGAGGACTGGCAGTTCATCGACAAGGGCCTCGGAAAGAAGGGCTACCTCGAAGAGGACGACCTCGAGGACGAGCCTGCGCTGCGCACCCGCCGGTACAAGGGCGCGTGCATCTTCCTGAACCGGCCGGGGTTCCGGGGCGGCGTCGGCGGATGCGCGTTGCACACCATGGCGTTGCGACGCGGCATCGAACCGCTCGAGATGAAACCCGACGTGTGCTGGCAGTTGCCGATCCGCCGCACCCAGGACTGGGTGGAACGCCCGGACGGCACCGAGATCCTGCGCACGGTGATCACCGAATACGACCGACGCGGCTGGGGCGAAGGGGGCCACGACCTGCACTGGTACTGCTCCGGGTCGCCCGACGCGCACGTCGGCGCCAAACCTGTGTGGCAGTCGTACGCACCGGAACTACGTGAACTGCTCGGTGTCGCGGCGTACGACGAACTCGCCCGACTGTGCCGACGTCGCGAAGGACTCGGCCTGGTCGCCGTGCATCCCGCGACGGGCACCTGACCGGGTGGAGGTCAGCCCTCCAGCTTGTATCCCAGACCCCGCACCGTCACCAGGTGCCGGGGCTTGGCGGGATCGGATTCGATCTTGGACCGCAGACGCTTGACGTGGACGTCGAGGGTCTTGGTGTCGCCCACGTAGTCGGCGCCCCACACCCGGTCGATCAGTTGCCCCCGCGTCAGGACGCGGCCCGAGTTCCGCAACAGGTACTCGAGGAGATCGAACTCCTTGAGCGGCAGGGGGACCACCTCCCCGTCGACCTGCACGACGTGCCTGTCGACATCCATCCGCACCGGACCCGCCTCGAGGATCGTGTCGTCGAACGTGGCGTCGGAGTCGGTGTCGGCCCCCCGCCGGAGCACCGCCCGGATCCGCGCGATCAACTCTCGGGCCGAGTACGGCTTCGTGACGTAGTCGTCGGCACCCAATTCGAGGCCGACGACCTTGTCGATCTCGCTGTCGCGTGCCGTGACCATGATGACCGGCACCCCCGACCTGCTGCGCAGGTGTTTGCACACGTCGGTGCCGCTCATGCCCGGAAGCATCAGGTCCAGGAGCACGATGTCGGCGCCCGCTCGATCGAACTCGGCCAACGCGGAGGGGCCGTCGCCTGCGATGACGGTGTCGAATCCCTCCTTGCGCAATAGGAATGCGAGCGGGTCCGCCAGCGATTCCTCGTCCTCCACGATCAGAACACGGGTCACGGTTGAGTCCTCCGTACCTTTCTCGTTGCATGCGCACCCGGCGCGGGTGCCGTACCGACCGGATTCACGATCCGACCGGGCTCTCGCGGCGCGACGACGGGTCGTCGTCGGCGCCACCTGGACCGAAGTGGGCGGGGATCAGCAAGGTGAACGTCGATCCCGTACCCGGTTTGCTCCACAACAGGATCTCGCCGTCGTGGTTCGCGGCGACATGTTTGACGATCGCCAACCCCAGCCCGGTTCCACCCGTGGCTCGCGACCGCGCCTTGTCGACTCGGTAGAACCGTTCGAAGACCCGTTCCTGATACTGCTTCTCGATGCCGATCCCCCGGTCGGTCACCGCGATCGCGATCCTGCCCTCACGCAGGGTCCGGCTCACCGACACCGGGGTCCCCGGCGGCGAGTAGGCGATCGCGTTCTCGATGAGATTCGTCAGCGCGGTGACGAGCAGCGTGCGGTCGCCGAGCACCTCGTACCCGCTGGGTCGGTCCGCGGTGATCTCGATGCGAGCGTTCTCGGCGGTGAGCCGGGTGCGTTCGAGGGCATCGCTGACGACGTCGTCGACGTCGACGACGTCGAGATCCGGCAGTTTCTCCGCGCCCTGCAACCGCGACAGTGCGATCAGTTCGGTGACGAGATTGCCGAGCCGGGTGGCCTCCCGTTGGACGCGCTGCCCGAAGTGCCGCACGCTCTCGGGATCGTCGACGGATTCGAGAAGGGCCTCGGCCAGCAGCGCCATCGCGCCGACCGGCGTCTTGAGTTCGTGGCTGACGTTGGCGACGAAATCCCGGCGTGTCGCCTCCATCCGCACCTGTTCCGAGTCGTCGTAGGCGTAGAGGACGACGAACCTGGGATCGTCGTCGAACAGCTGTCGGGCGACGCATCGCACGGCGACCCGGTCGCGACCGTGCGGATTTTTCCGGACGATGTCGATCTGGACGGGTTCCGAGCGGTCGAGGACCAGATTCGCCGCGGCCCAGGCGGGTTCCACCAACAACCGACGGTCGACGAGGCCGAGTTCCTCGGCACGCGGGTTGAACAGGATCACATCGTGGAATCCGTCCACCACCGCGATTCCCGTCGACGAGCGGTACACGACACGATCGAGCACCTGCGCCATGGTCAGGTCGGTGTCGTCGTCGCCGCGGTCGCGGCGCAGACGCCCGGCGGCGATCGCGAGCAGTCCGCCCAGAGCGGCGGCCACGACGGCCAGCAGGACTGCCTGCAGAACATTCACGCTTCGAATCGTAATGACGCCGAACCGGGGGACGACGGCGGGTCGGCACCGTTCCGTGCACGTCACGGCCGGTTTTGCGGCAATTATCCGATCATTAACCTACTGTTCGCCCGGGCCCGCGCGCACGGACGCGCGCGGGCCCGGACGCCCGGCGAGTGGGCGTCGTCGACTACCTGGCGCCCTGGTTCGCGACCGCGGCGGCGCCCGCTGCGGCGGCTTCGGGGTCGAGGTAGGTACCACCGGGGTTCAGGGGGCGCAGGTCCTCGTCGAGGTCGTAGCGCAGCGGGATGCCGGTGGGAATGTTGAGCGCGGCGATGTCCTCGTCCGAGATTCCGTCGAGGTGTTTGACGAGCGCGCGCAGCGAGTTGCCGTGCGCGGTGATCAACACGGTCTTTCCGGCACGCAGATCCTGGGAGATGGTGTTCTCCCAGTACGGGATCAGACGCGCGACGACATCCTGGAGGCATTCGGTCAGCGGAACCTCGTCGAGGTCGGCGTACCGCGGATCGGCATCCTGGCTGTACTTCGAGCCGGACTCGATCGCCGGCGGCGGGGTGTCGTAGCTGCGACGCCACAGCATGAACTGTTCCTCGCCGAACTCGTCCTTGATCTCGGCCTTGTTCTTGCCCTGCAGGGCGCCGTAGTGGCGTTCGTTGAGGCGCCAGTCGCGGACCACGGGGATCCAGTGCCGGTCGGCGGCGTCGAGGGCGATGTTGGCGGTGCTGATCGCCCGACGCAGCAGCGAGGTGTAGAGGACGTCGGGGAGCACCCCCTGCTCGGCGAGCAGCTGCCCGGCACGCTTGCCTTCGGCGACACCCTTGTCCGTCAGGTGCACGTCCACCCAGCCGGTGAACAGGTTCATCGCGTTCCATTCGCTCTCGCCGTGGCGGAGCAGGACCAGTGTTCCGGTACTCATGTCCCCAATCCTGACACGCTTCGTCGTCCGATTCGCCCACGGGATCACGATTCGTTCGCTATATCTGACAACGCACGTTGCCAATTTCGCCGATCGTCGCCCCGACGCAACCGGCGACCATCGTGAAGTGGGGGTAGTGCAGTGACCGATGCCCGAATGTCCCGCCGTACCGCGCTGACCGCCTTCGGCGCACTCGGTGCCGCAACGGCGCTGCCCGGGATCGCCTCGACGAGGCCGACGCGACGCTCGTCCGGCCCACACCGGAGGTCGCCGTGTCGCGGTCCTCGGCGGCGGACCGGCGGGCCTGACCGCCGCGCACGAACTGGCCGAACGGGGATTCTCGGTCACCGTCCACGAACCCACCGCGCTCGGCGGCAAGGCCCGGAGCATCCCGTCACCCGGCACCGCCGCCGGTGGCCGCCTCGACCTTCCGGGCGAACACGGGTTCCGTTTCTTCCCGGGCTTCTACCAGCACATACCGGACACCATGCGCCGCATTCCCGTTCCCGGCAACGACGACGGCGTGTTCGACAACCTCGTGGAGGGCCCGGCGTTCCGCATGTCGGTTCCGGCGGCCCCGATCTGACCGCGCCCAGTTCGATCGGCGCCGTCGACGTCCGCGACCTCGACTCGCTGCGGCAGTCCCTCGAAGCCGCGTTCTCGCTCGGTGGAGCGATCCTGGGCGCAGCTCCTGACCGGCCTCGGCGTGCGATTCGAGATGGGTTGGGCAGCAGAATCGTTCGATATGACCGGAGGCCGGATCACCGGAGCACGAGTGGTCGACGGAGCCGGGAATCGCGCCCGCGTCGACGCAGACTGGTTCATCGCGGCGATGCCGGTCGAGCGGGCCGTGCCGCTGTGGTCGCGTGCGATGCTCGACGCCGAACCGCGCCTCGGCCTCATGCGCAACCTCGTGACGGACTGGATGGTCGGTATCCAGTACTTCCTCCGCCGACCGGTACCGATCGCCCGGGGGCACGTCGCGTACCTCGGGTCACCCTGGGCACTCACCTCGATCTGCCAAGCGCAGTTCTGGCGCGGGGAGTTCGCCGACCGCTACGGCGACGGCACGGTCGACGACTGCCTGTCTGCGGACATCTCGGACTGGGGCACCCCCGGAATCCTGTACCGACGAAGCGCGAAGGAGTGCACACCCGACGAGATCGCCCGCGAGGTCTGGGTACAGATCCAGGCGTGCCTGAACGACACCGGAGAGGCGGTACTGCGCGACGACGACCTCGCATCGTGGTTCCTCGACCCGGGCGTGCGCTGGAACGCCGCCGCCGGCCGCAACACCAACGACACCCCGCTGTTCATCAACACGGTCGGGTCGTGGGCGGATCGTCCCGACGCCCGCACCGCGATCCCGAACCTGTTCCTCGCCGGCGACTACGTCCGCACCGACATCGATCTCGCCACCATGGAGTCGGCGAACGAATCTGCCAGGTCCGCCGTGGCGGCGCTGCTCGAAGCCGCCGATTCCCCCGCCGCACCGCCCGCGCGGTACCGGCTGCACGAACCGCCGGAACTCGAACCGATGCGACTGATCGACGCCGAGCGCCATCGCGCGGGGCTGCCTCATCTGCTGGCGTGATCCGAACGCGTGATCGTACCGTTCCGCCTCGAACTCGGGCTCGGCGCGGGACACTCGACGAGGGACCCGCGGAAGACGACGAGAGGTCAATCGTGCAGGACACCCGAGTGACGAACACACCGGTTCTGATCGTGGGAGCAGGCCCGGTGGGCCTCACCGCCGCCGTCGAGTTGCGGCGACGCGGCATCGACGCCACCGTGATCGACCGGCTGACGGAGCCCGCCCGGTACGCCAAGGCCGTCGGCATCCAGCCGCGGACACTCGAGGTGTGGGACGCGATGGGCATCGCCCGGTCCGCGCTCGACGTGTCCGCGCCGATGCTCGGGCAGATCGTGTTCGTCGACGGTCGCGAGGCGATGCGGATCGACCTCGAACTACCCGACGATGTGCCGTACCGGTTCGCGTGCATACCCCAGTACGCCACCGAGGACGTACTGGCCCGCGCGCTCACGGATCTCGGCGGCACGGTACGACGCGGTGTCGAGTTGACCTCGTTCACCGAGGGCGCCGACGGTGTGGTCGCGACCCTGCGCGACGCCGACGGCTCGTGGGAGTGCACGACCGAGTACCTGGTGGGGTGCGACGGCGCGCACAGCGCTGTGCGGAAGGGGCTGGGGGTGTCCTTCGACGGTGACGCGTTCCCCGAGGAGTACATGCTCGCGGACGTCGAACTCGGGTGGTCGCTTCCCGCCGGGTACGGAATCCGGTCGATGACGACGTCCGACGGGGCCACCACCGATCTGATGGTGTGCATTCCGCTGCCCGGCCGCGGGCGGTACCGGGTGTCGTCGTTCGTCGCACCCGATCTGGCGACTCCGCCGAGCGAACGCGGCATCGCGCACGGGATGGAGGCCGAGCACCGGCCCACCCTCGCGCACATCCAGGCGCTTGCGGACCGGTTGGCTCCCGAGCCCACCCGGGTGTCGGCGCTGCGGTGGTCGTCGGTGTTCCGGATCAGTCACCGCATCGTGGGGAGCTACGGGACGGGCCGGGTGTTCGTGGCCGGCGACGCGGCACACATCCACCCGCCGACCGGCGCGCAGGGGATGAACACCGGCATCCAGGACGCCTACGATCTCTGCTGGAAGCTCGCGTTGGCGGTGACCGGCCGCGCCGCCGACGGTCTGCTCGCGAGCTACGACGCCGAGCGTCGGCCGATCGGCGAGGAGGTGGTGGGCCGCACCGTGCGGGACGCCCGCGAGGGTATCGGCGCCGGCGAGAACGATCCGACCACGATCATGCTGCGCGAAGCCCAGTTGCTGCTCGGGTACCGCGGCAGTCCGATCGTCGACGACGCGGTGGCCGGGTCCGGTCCGTCGGCGGGTGACCGCGCCCCCGATGCGCGCGGGCTGCGACAGGCACCGGTCGCGGTGCCGACCCGGCTTCACGATCTGCTGCGCCATCCCGGGCACACCGTGATCCTGTGGTCATCGGATCCCGGAGATGTCGACGCCGCGGACGATCTGGCGGACACCCTGATCGAGCGGGCGGGCGACCTTCTGCGCGCGTACGTCCTCACCCCGGCCGGGGTCGCGGGCGCGTCGGGTCGCCGCTTCGAGGACGACTGCGGCCGCGCGGCGGCCACGTACGGGTTCGGTGCCGCCGCCGAGGCCGTCGTCGTCCGCCCCGACGGATACCTGGCGTTCCGGACGACGAACCCGACCGCAGACGCGCTTCTCACGCATCTGGGCCGGGTTCTGCGGCTGTGAGACCCGCCGGATCACGCTGTGGTGGAACGCAAGTCCTTTCGGAGGATCTTTCCTGCGGCCGACTTCGGCACGATGTCGATGAACTGCACTCGACGGACCTTCTTGTGCGGTGAGACCCGCTCGGCGACGAACGTGATCACGTCGTCCTCACTGAGGTCGGTGTCCGGCTGGCGCACCACGA
Organism: Rhodococcus yananensis; assembly: GCF_020515525.1. Taxonomy (GTDB): domain Bacteria; phylum Actinomycetota; class Actinomycetes; order Mycobacteriales; family Mycobacteriaceae; genus Rhodococcus; species Rhodococcus yananensis. Next base: position 31,451 of record NZ_JAIYEP010000026.1, on the reverse strand, counting down.
ACGCCTTGGGCACCTCCTCGCCCTCGTCGTCGAGGACCCCGATCACGGCGGCGTCGGCGATCTGCGGGTGCGTCAGCAGCAGGGCCTCGAGCTCGGCGGGCGGAACCTGGTAGCCCTTGTATTTGATCAGTTCCTTGAGTCGGTCGACGATCGTGATCACGCCGTTCCCGTCGACGGTCGCGATGTCACCGGTGTGCAGGTAACCGTCCTCGTCGAGGGTCTCCGCGGTCGCCTCGGCGTTGCCGAGGTAGCCGACCATGATGTTCGGTCCCTTGCACCACAGCTCGCCGGGTTCCGACACACCATCACCGGTCGGGTATGCGACCTCTTCACCGGTGGCGGGATCGACCAGTTTGCATTCCATGTTGGCGATGGTCGGTCCGACCGCGTCCAGCAGCGTGTCGTCGTCGTCGAACGGGATGGCGTGCGAGACGGGGCTCATCTCCGACATGCCGTAGCCCTGCCTGACCCTGCACCCGAGCCGCCGTGCGACGGCGCCGCCGAGTTCGCGATCGAGCGGGGCCGCGCCGGAGAAGACCGTGTGCACGCTCGACAGGTCGTACTGATCGACGAGCGGGTGCTTGGCGAGGGCCACGGCGACGGGCGGCGCGATGAACACGTACGTGCACTTCTGTTCCGAGACGATGCGGAGGAATTCGACGAGATCGAACTTCGGCATCGTGACCAGCGCGGCGCGATTGTAGAGGGCCGCGTTGAGCAGGACGGTCATGCCGTAGATGTGGAAGAACGGAAGGACCGCGAGGATCTTGTCGTCGGCACCGATACCCATCCGCGGCTGGATCTGGCAGACGTTGGCGACGAGGTTGCGGTGCGTGAGCATCACCCCCTTGGGGCGGCCGGTCGTGCCCGACGAGTACGGGAGCACGGCGAGGTGCGTGGCCGGATCGAAGGTGACCTCCGGTGCCGGCGACTGCTCGGCGAGCAGGTCGCGCAGCGAGGGGTGTCCTTCGGCGCCGTCGAGGACGATCACCCGGTCGTCGGGGATCCCCACCGTCGCGGCCGCTTCCTTCGCCTGCGGCAGCAGCGGGGAGACCACGAACAGCGCCTTGGCCGAGGAGTCCTCGAGTTGCTTCGCGATGTCACCCGCGGTGTACAGCGCGTTGATGGTGGTGGCGGTGGCTCCGGCGCGCAGGATGCCGTGGAAGACCGCCGCGAACGCCGGGACGTTCGGGGACAGCAGACCGACGACGTCACCGACGCCGAGGCCCCGCGCGGCCAGTGCGCCCGCGACCCCGTCGATCTGCGCGATGAGTGCGCGGTAGTCGGTGATCGCGCCCGACGCACCGTCGATCAGTGCGGGCCGGTCGAGATCGGCATCGGCGATCGAGCCGAACAGCAGATCGTAGACACTCGATGCCGGGATCTCGACGTCCGGAAACGGGCTGCGGAAGCTCATAATTCTCCTCCATACGGAATCGGTGCGGCACTCGATGCCAGTATGGGGCCGATCACAACGAACAGCCCCGAATGTGAATAGTGTCACATTCGGGGCTGCGGTGCCGGGGCGGCGTCCCGCCCGGATCTCACGCGGGGGACGGCATCCGGATCATGCTCGGGAAACGATCAGAAGTACTGACCGCAGACCGGCCACGCGCCGATCCCCTGGCCGGCGAGGACGTTCTCCGCAACGCGGATCTGCTCTTCACGCGAGGCGTTGTTGGCGGTGCCGGAGCCGCCGTAGGCCTCCCAGGTGCTCTGGCTGAACTGCAGGCCGCCGTAGTAGCCGTTGCCGGTGTTGGTCGCCCAGTTGCCACCGCTCTCGCACTGCGCGACGGCGTCCCAGTTGCCCGACGCAGCGTTGGCGGTGCCGGTGCCCAGAGCGAGGGGCGTGACGACGAGAGCCGCGGCGGTGGCGACGGTGCCCAGGGTGCGCTTGATCGTGAAGTGTGCCATGTGGGGGTGAATCCTCTCCGAGTGTGCACGAGGTGCGGCGCGGAAGATGCCGTGCGAATCGGCGCCCGACACCGCGGGGTGACACCGCGACCGGATCGGTCGCCGAGGTGCACCCACCTCGTTCTGCCCCTGAAGTTCGAGTCGTCCGGCACATCCGCGGGGGCAGAATCAACTACTGCGGGGCCGGTGCGTAACGGCTCGTTGTTTCGAACCTGGAACCACCGTAGCCCGCTATCACGAAAAGGTCACGGCACGATTTACTGGCACACACGTACCGATATATTCATGATCGATTCGACTTCGCGCAGGTGAGAGGCACCGAATCGCCGGCCGTGCGCCAGTGAATCACATAAATGTCATGTGTGGACGCTCACAATTCAATTCGGGGCAGTCCCTACAATTCGGACGCCGAAAACAAATTGTGACACACCGAAAGTCATCCGATATACATCGGAAACAATCCGCCGAATCCCTCGAATCGGACAGCGGCACGATTCGGAGTTCCGTCAGGAATCGCGCCCACCCGGATCGTCGGCCACCGGCCGCACGGTTGCGTCGGAGCCCTCCTCGATCAGGTGCCGGAACGGTTCGAGATTGCGCAGCGACTCCCCCCGGGAGACCCGCCATTCCCACTCCCGACGAATCGAGGCCAGGAAGCCGATTCCGAGAATGATGTTGAAATCGTGGTCGGCGGCCTCGAGCACCTGTCCGAGCACCGCGTCCAATTCATCCGGAGTGACCGAATCCGCCGACAGACGGCCGACGAGATAGATGTCGCCGACCTTGTCGAGTGTGTACGCGACGCCGTAGAGACGGCGATTGCGACGCAGCAGATACTTGTAGACGCCCTCGAAATTCTCGTCCGGTTTGCGGCACACGAACGCCTCGATGCGCACGCCGTGAAGCCCGACGGTCAGCAACGTCGTGGTCTTCAACTTGTTCTCACCGGGCAGTTCGACGACGAAATGGCCGCCGTCCTTGCGGGAGAACTCGAGTTCCCGATCCCGCAGGGTCGCCTCGATCAGTTCGCTCAGTCGTTCGCTCACGCCTTCACTCCGCTCGTCCGACGCAACTTCCACACACCACGCTGCCGGCGCGGCGAGAACTCGCCGGTCCCGAAAGCGCGGTTACGGCGCATGCCGGCCTTCCGGTAACTCTCGAGCAGCCCGTCCGCGGTGTGTTCCCACGAGAACTCCTCCGCATGCGCGGGCGCGGCCGCGGCGAAGGCAGCCAGTCGCCCGGGATCGGTGACGAGACCGCGCAACGCACCGGCCCAGTCGTCGATCCGGTGCCCGTGCACGAGCAGACCCGTCTCGCCGTCGCGGACCGCGACACCGAGTCCGCCGACGTCGGCCGCGATCACCGGCGTCCCGCATGCCTGCGCCTCGATCGCCACCAACCCGAACGATTCCGAATAACTCGGCACTGCAACAAGGTTCGATGCGCGGTACACCTCGGCGAGGCGATCCGGTGGTTGCGGGGGCAAGAAGGTGACCCGGTCGGCGATGCCGAGGTCGGCGGCGAGTTCGATGAGCGAGTCCGGCCGGTCGAGACCGGTTCCGGACGGACCGCCCACCACCAGTACCCGCCACGGCGTGTCCGGGGCATCGGTCATCGCGAGCGCGGCGGCGCGCAGCAGCACGTCCGGAGCCTTGAGCGGCTGGATACGTCCGACGAAGGTCACGATCGTCTCGTGCGGATCCAACCCGAGTTCGGCGCGGGCCTTCGCTCGGTCACCCGGCCGGTAGCGGCGCAGATCGGCGCCGGGCGCGACGACGTCGACCTTGCCGGGGTCGGCGCCGTAGATCCGTTCGAGGGCCCGCGCCTCGTCGACCGTGTTCGCGATCATCCGGTCGGATTCGGCGACCACCTGCTGTTCACCGATCTGGCGGGCGGCCGGTTCCGGTGTGTCTCCCGCCGCGAGCGACGCGTTCTTCACCGCGGCCAGCGTGTGCGCGGTATGGACCAGGGGAACACCCCACCGGTCGCGTGCGAGCCACCCCACCTGCCCGGACAACCAGTAGTGCGAGTGGATCAGATCGTAGTAACCCTGCGGGTGACGCGCCTCCTCGCGCAGCACCCCGGCGGCGAACGCGCACAGCTGGGTGGGCAGGTCGTGTTTGTCGAGGCCCTCGAACGGACCGGCCTCGATGTTCCGCACCAGCACGCCCGGTGCAGCCTGCACCGCCGCGGGGTCGGTCGAGGAGGTGGCGCGGGTGAAGATCTCCACCTCCACACCGCGACGCGCCAGTTCGATCGCGGACTGCAGCACGTAGACGTTCATTCCGCCGGCGTCCCCGGTGCCGGGCTGAGCCAGCGGCGAGGTGTGGACCGAGATCACGGCCACGCGGTGGGGGCTGCTGGGCTGGGGTGTCACCCCTCCATACTGCCCTGTTCGTATTCGACGCGGGCACGGGCCCTACACGGCGGCACCGAGGGAACCGACGAACCCGACGACCTCGTCGACGAACCGCTCCGGGTCCTCGACGAAGGGACCGTGGTCGACCCCGTCCCAGTACGAAGCGGTCACCGTCGGCAACAGTGCTTCGGCGTGCCGCGCAGCGGAGACGTCGACGACGGAGTCCGCGGTGCCGTGCACGATCAGGACGGGAACTCCGAGCCCACGCAACAGATCGTCGTTGCTCGCGCTGCGCGCGAACAGCGCGGCACGCACGTGCGGGGGTGTGCACAGGCTGGCGCCGAACAGTGCCTGCGAGACCACGCCCTTCCCCTCGCCGGGGCCGGTGAGCGCGCTGCCGAACGACCCGAGCGCGCGGATGGCCTCCGCCGGGTCCTCCGACATCGCCGTGGGAACGGCGGCGCGCATCGCGGGCCCCACCCGCCCACCGGCCTCGCCTCGTCCGATACTGGTGATCGCGCCGACGAGGACGACACCGGCCAGATGATCCGCGCCGTGCACCGCGATGTGATCGCAGAGGACGAGCCCGCCGTAGGACCACCCGAGCAGTACCGCGCCGCGCGCGTTCTCCGCGTCGAGGACGGCCTGCACGTCGGCGGCCCAGTTGTCGCGGTCGTCGTAGCCGTCCGCCGGAACACCGCTGTAGCCGTGTCCGCGCAGGTCCACGGCGATCACCCGGAACCGTTCGGACAGTGCCGCGAGAACCCCGTCACCCCAGCACTTCGAGGACTGCGCCCAACCGTGCAGCAGCACCAGCGGGCGGGCCGCGGCGTCGCCGGTGACGCGGTACACGAGGGAGGTGCCGTCGGTGCTGTGAACTTCACGGATCGTCATGCCGCAGCACTCTAACGGTCGTCGTCGTCCACACCCGTCCCCTCGCGGCCCCGTTCCCGTCCGTGCGAGTATGCGGGGATGGGCGTTCTGGTCTGTTTCCACGCGCACCCCGACGACGAGGTCTTCACCACCGGCGGTGTGATGCGGCTCGCCGCCGACGCCGGGCACCGGGTGGTACTCGTCGTCGCCACCGACGGCGCGGCCGGTGAGCATCCCGAGGGGTTGCTGGCGCCGGGTGAGTCCCTCGCCGACCGTCGCCTCCACGAACTGGAGAGATCCGCGGAGGCGCTGGGCGTGAGCCGCCTGGTGCCCTTCGGATACCGGGATTCGGGAATGGCCGGCACCCCGGGCAACGACCACCCGGATGCGTTCGCGAACACCGACGTCGACGTCGTCGCGAAACGCCTGGCCGAGATCATCGACGACGAACGCGCCGACTCGGTGACGATCTACGACCCGAACGGCGGCTACGGCCATCCCGATCATGTGCAGGTGCACCGGGTGGGAGCGCGGGCCGCGGAGTCGACGGGACACGACGCGGTGTACGAGTCGGCGATGAACCGCGACCATCTCGCGCGGCTCCTCGCCGCGAACCCGGACGTGACCGCCGAGGCCGGCCCACCCGATCTGGATTCGTTCGGACTGTCCGAGGCCGAACTCACCACGGCCGTCGACGTCACCGCCGCGATCGACGCGAAGGTCGCAGCGATGCGCGCGCACGAATCACAGATCGGCGACTTCGGCCCGATGCTGGCGATGACACCGGAACAGCTCGGCGCGGCATTCGGGATCGAGTGGTTCCGGCGGCGCGGTGTGCCCCCGGGCGTGCACGAGTCGATGTTGCGTCTTTGAACCCACCACCCCCGTGCGTGCACCGGAATCGACGACAACGCGGTGTTCCCGCGCTGTGATCACCGCGCGACGACGTCGTGCGTCGTCCAGTGTCGTAACGAATCGGTTACTGCCGCTAACGGATTCCGCGCGGGGTGCGACGCACCCTACTGAACCGCGGCACCGTGCCGCGGTGGAACGGAGCGAACGTGACGACCGAGCGCCTGACCGTGGCCGCGATGCTCGCGACCGGCATCCTACTCGTCGCGGCATGCGGCGACGACGGCGGAAACACCACGGACAACCCGTCTCCCGTGTCGGCCACCACGGTCGCGCCCGACACCACCACCCCCGCGACCGAGACCACGCGAGCAACCGAGACCGCGGCGGCCCGTTCCACCACCGCCGCAACGGAGCCCGACCACACGACCCGCACGACCCCCGCGGACGACACCGCCCCGGCGACCGCCCCCGTCGTCGACGGGCCGTGCATGGACCCGTCCTCGCCCGTCGCGACCGCCGCACTCGCCTCGCTCGGGGCGACCGCCCCGGGCGGTGACGACTGGGTTGCCGGCGCCGCCTACGACGGGCTCGCGCCGTGCCCGCAGTTGGTGTGGCTCATGGCCGAAACCCCCGGCGGAACAGCGAGTTCACCGTCGCAGGTGCTGTTCTTCCACGACGGGGCCTATCTGGGCACCGCGACCTCCGATGCATACGCCTACACGACCGTGGTCGGCACCAACGGAAACACGGTGTCGGTGCAGTACCGCTGGCTCGAGGACGACGACGCGAACTGCTGCCCGTCGGGCGGTCCCGCTGTGATCGACTACGTCTGGGATTCGCGGGTGGTGATGACGGAACCGCTGCCGCAGGAGATGCTCGACTCCTACGCGGGTTGACACACCGCCGTCACACCGCACGCCGCCGCATCGCACCGAGCGGATCGGAGTACAGCGAACTCAGCGACACCGCGCCGGCCGCGTACGCCTGCACCCTGTTTCCGAAGGCCGTGACCCCGATTCCCTTGCCCGGCAGGGTGGATGCGCGGTCGAATGCCGACGCGACGTGCGCGACCGCGGCCGGGTACTCGGTGAATGCCTGGCCTCCGAGCACGACCCGATCGGGATTGAACAGGTCGCGGAGCAGAGCGACGGTCCGCCCCAGCACGGTGGCGCGCTCGACGAGCAGTCCGTGCGCGGCCGCGGAACCGTCGCGGGCCAGTCCGTACAGCCCCCGGATCGACGCATCTCCCTCGCCCAGAACGCCTTGCCGTTGCGCGTTCTCGACGGTCGCCCGGTCGGAGACCGTCGCTTCCAGGCAGCCGACGGCACCGCACGGGCACTGCGCGGACGACCCGGTCGGTAGATGCGCGATCGAGCCCGGACCTCCCCTGGGCGTGTGCACCTTTCCGTCGAAGGTGAGGGCGATACCGACCGTTTCGCGCGCGTAGACGTACAGACCCGTCCCGGTCCCGGCGACGGCCTCCCGGTCGGGGGTGAGCAGCAGTTCGGCGGCGGCCATCGCCTCGACGTGCGCCGACACCGACACGGGCAGTCCCAGCCCGCCGCCGATGATCGCGCCGACCGGGGCGTCGACCCAACCCGACCGAGGGTGGTCGGCGGTTCCCGCGACCGGATCGACACGGCCGCCGAGCGCGACCCCCGACCACAGTGGAGTGCGGCGGTGCCACCGCGACACGAACGTGACCGCGGCGGACGCGATGGTGGTGAGCGCTGTGTCCTGATCTCCGGTCGGGGTGGGAATCTCGACGCCGGCGAGGATGCGACCCCGCAGGTCGACGGCGACGATGCCGGTGGTGACGGCACCGATGTGGATGCCGACGGTGAGGTAGCGCTCGTGATCGACTTCGATGGGGATGCGCGGGCGCCCGACCGCACCCGGCTCGGTCAGGCCGGCGCGTTCACGGAGCAACCCGACGTCGAGCAGCGACGACACCTGTCGGTTGACCGTCGCGGTGCTCAGCCCGGTCAGCTTCGCGATGTGATCACGGGCGAGGGGGCCGCGGTTCGCTGCGGCCCGGAAGACCACGCCCGCCGCGCCGTCGGCGACCCTCAGGTCGGGTGCGACGATCCGCGGAGGCCGGCCCGCGGAGGCTCCGGGCGGGCCGGTGCGACCCGAACGGGTGCGGCCCGCACCGGACCGGGACACGGTGGAAGGGAAGAGCGATCGGGGCACAGTGGGTGTGGACACGGTCCGGTTCCTTGCGACTCGACCCGGAACACGAGGGGCGCCTCGACGGTTCCGGGGTGTGCACGACTGGGGCATCGACGCGTCGAACCACGACATCCGCGACGGGCGGGGACGGAGTGTCCGAGTGGTCGGGTCGGCGCGGTTCTACATTCCGCAGCGGCGACAACAGAGTTCGCGTGCCAGAGGCAGCCGTGCGCCCAGCGCGGCGGTCACGTACGTGACCCGCGGGGCGAGACGGCTCGGCGACATGGCGCGACGCTACGTCACGCTCCGAATTCTCCTCAACTCACGGGTGAATCTGCGGGTGCACCGGTGCGACCGGCACCGTGACCCCGCCGGATCTACGATCGACGACATGAGTATTTCCGCCGATTCCCGCATCGCCGTCGTCACCGGCGCGTCCTCCGGCATCGGAGAGGCGACCGCCCGCACCCTGGCCGCCCAGGGCTATCACGTCGTCGTCGGCGCGCGGCGACTCGACCGACTGCAGGCCCTCGCCGACGAGATCGGCGGTACCGCACTCCCGCTCGACGTGACGGACGAGGACTCGGTCGAGGCGTTCACCACGGTGCTGCCGCGCGTCGACGTGCTGGTCAACAACGCGGGCGGTGCGAAGGGACTCGCCACCGTCGCAGACGCCGTGGAGGACGACTGGCGGTGGATGTGGGAGACCAACGTCATCGGCACCATGCGCATCACCCGGGCGCTGCTGCCCGAACTCATCGCCTCCGGCGACGGACTGATCGTCACCATCACCTCGGTCGCGGCGTTCGAGGCGTACGACAACGGTGCGGGCTACACCTCCGCCAAGCACGCGCAGGCGGTGCTGCACCGGACGTTGCGCGGCGAACTGCTCGGTCGGCCGGTCCGGCTCACGGAGATCGCGCCGGGCGCAGTGGAGACCGAGTTCTCGCTCGTGCGGTTCGAGGGTGATCAGGAGCGTGCCGACAAGGTGTACGAGGGCATCACGCCGCTCGTCGCGCAGGACATCGCCGAGATCGTCGGGTTCGTCGCGTCCCGCCCGTCGCACGTGAACCTGGACCAGATCATCGTCAAACCGCGCGATCAGGCGTCGGCCGGTCGTTTCCACCGCACCGCGAACCCACCGAAGTAGGCTCGCCGGGTATGCAGCAACAACGTCTGTCGCGCGGCCCGCTGCTGGACGCCGACGGTGTCCTCGCCCAGGCGGGATGGGCCACCGGTGAGGTACGCGCGTACGGACGGTCGCAGGTCGCGGCGCCGCGGCTGCGGATCAAGGAGTGGGACTACTACTGTGTCCTGTCCGACGGCCCGTCCGGGCCGTACGGAGTGGCGCTGACCGTCGCCGACAACGGGTACATGGGGCTGCTCGGGGTGAGCTGGCTGGATCTCACCGGCCGCACGGAGATCACCGAGAACAAACTGGTGCCGTTCCCCCGCGGACGGATGCGGATGCCCGCGAGCGCCGACGCGGGCGACGTGGTGGCGCACCGAGGTGCGATGCGGATCGAGTTCCGACACGAGGACGGTGCCCGCCGCCTGATCGTCGAGCATCCCGGATTCGACGGTGGCCGGGGCATCGCCGGCGAACTGGTGCTGGCACAGCCGGAGGCCGATCGCATGGTGATCGCCACACCGTTCCCCCGTGCACCGAGGGCGTTCTACTACAACCAGAAGATCAACTGCTTGGCCGCGCGAGGGTCGCTCACGGTCGGCGGCCACACCCGCGAGTTCCTGCCGGAATCGGCGTTCGGGGTGTTCGACTGGGGTCGCGGGGTGTGGACGTACGACAACACCTGGTACTGGGGTTCCGCGTCCGGGTTGCTCGACGGGGTGCCGTTCGGATTCAACATCGGCCACGGGTTCGGCGACACCACCTCGGCCACGGAGAACATGCTGTTCCACGACGGCATCGCCCACAAACTCGACCGCGTGCACTTCCACCGTCCCGCCGGCACGTTCGACGGCGCACCCTGGCGGTTCACCAGCAGCGACGGCCGGTTCGAGATGGACTTCGCGCCCGTACTCGACCGCGCCGCCGACGTGAACGCGCTGGTGTTGCGATCCGATCAACATCAGGTGTTCGGCCGGTTCACCGGTCACGTCCTGCTCGACGACGGCACCCGCCTCGAGATCGGCGATCTCCTCGGTTTCGCGGAAGTGGTGCACAACCGTTGGTGACCCACCGCGGCACGCGCGGTCGGTTCACACGACGCAGCCGACGGTCACCGGTTCCGGACGCAGCCGCACGCCGAAGACGTCCTCCACGCCGTCACGAACCTCGCGGGCCAGGGCGACGAGATCGGCGGTCGTCGCCGTTCCACGGTTCGTCAACGCGAGGGTGTGTTTCGTCGACAGTCGTGCGGGCGCGTCCTCACCGGGAAAACCTTTGACGAAGCCGGCCCGTTCGATGAGCCATCCCGCCGACAGTTTCGTGCCGCCGACCGCGGGGTACTTCGGCACGTGCGTGTCCGCGCCGACGCGCTGCTCGATCGCGGCGAGCACCGCGGGCAACCGATCGTCCGGCACGACGGGATTGGTGAAGAACGATCCGGCGCTCCACGTGTCGTGGTCGGCGGCGTCGAGCACCATTCCCTTGCCGCGCCGCAGGTCGAGGACGTGGTCGCGGACCTGGGCGGCGGGTCGGCGCTCCCCCTCGTCGGCACCCAACCGCGCGGCGAGTTCGCGGTACGCGAGGGGTTCGCTCTCCCCGTCGGCCCGTACGTCGAACTCCACTTCGAGGACGAGCGCATCGTCGGAATGCTTGAGCACGCTGGTGCGGTAACCGAGGCCGAGTGCCTCCGGCCCCACCCAGCCGTCGGTACCGGTGCGGCGGTCGAGCAGGCGGACACGCCGCAGGACCGAGCCGACCTCGACACCGTAGGCACCCACGTTCTGTACCGGTGTGGCGCCGGCGGAGCCGGGGATCCCCGAGAGGCATTCGAGGCCGCCGAGTCCCGCAGCGACGGTGCGGGCCACCACGTCGTCCCACACCGCGCCGGCGTCGCTGCGCACCACGGCACCGTCGAGGTCGACCGCGCGCGTCGAGATGCGGACGGCGACACCGTCGAACCCGTCGTCGCCGACCACCAGGTTCGAGCCACCGGCGACGACGAGCACCGGAACCCGATCGGTGTCGAGGAGACGAATGACGTCGACGAGAACGTCGGTGGTGGAGCAGTCGGCGACGTAGCGTGCGGGGCCCCCCAGCCGGAGGGTCGTCAACGTCGACAGGGGAACGTTCTCGGTGACGACGGCGCCCGCATCGGCGAGCCGGGCACATAAGCGTGGATCGGACACGTGCAAACGGTAGCGTGCCGGACATGGGTAGCCCTATCGACCACTCTGCGCACTACACGGCGACACCGGCGGAGGTGCACGCGGCGTTCGTCGACCCCGCGTACTGGCGGATGCGGCTCGCCGAGGTCGGCGGACCGGGAGCCGAGATCGAGGACGCGTCCGCAGGGGACGGCACGATCGACCTGACGCTGCGACAGGCCATCGCCGAGGAACACCTCCCGAGCGTCGTGACGAGCATCCGCCCCGGCGACCTCATCATCCACCGCACCGAGAAGTGGGAACGCATCGACGGCGACCGCGCGCGCGGCAGGTTCTCCGCCGGCGTCGAGGGCATGCCGGGCAAAGTGGAGGGCACCCTGTCGCTGACCTCCGACGAAACCGGATCCACGGTGGTGACCGAGGGATCCGTGGAGGTGAAGATCCCGTTCCTCGGTTCGAAGATCGAGGCGATGATCGTCGACGAACTCGTCGGACTGTTCGACGCGGAACAGCGATTCACCGCCGACTGGTTGGACGGCTCGTACCCGGGGTGATCCCGGCCCGGGTCGAACCCTGCCCGGCCTGATCCGCGCGGCGTGATTTCGTCGTGCCCCGGCCGGGTCGGTACCCTGGCCTGCCGTGGCACGACGCAAGGAGTTCTCCGCACGGTTCCGGCACTCCCCGGAACTGGTGTACGCGGCGCTGTCGGACCGTCGCCATTGGGAAGCGCGCATCACCGAGATGCGCAAGTACTCGGAGAACCGTCTGGAGGAGTTCACCGTCGGTGAATCCGGCGTCGAACTCGTGCTGCACCATGTTCTGCCGCTGTCCGCGCTTCCCGACATCGCGAAGACGGTGATGCGCAGCGACCTGATCATCACCCGTCGCGAGAGCTACGGCCCGTTCGACACGCAGGCCACCGGCCACTACGAAGCGACGATCCCCGGTGGACCGGGCAGCCTCACCGGGACGATGACGCTGTTCGCGTCGGACGGAGGTGCCGTGCTGCGCACGGCGTCGGAGGCGAAGGTGAACCTGCCGTTCGTGGGCGGAAAACTCGAAGAACTGATGCTCGACAATCTCGTCGACGTGTTCACCGCGGAGGCCGCGATCACCGCGGGCTGGCTCGACCGCGGGTGACGGCCCCGTGAGAACGGAGCACCCCGTGGGTGTCGTGACCCGCGGCACGACCGGCATCAACCGGCTGCGACGCAGCGACCGGTGGGCGATGCACGATCCCGACGTCGCACGTGTCCTCGCCGACGCCCCCGATCCGCTCGTGGTCGATCTGGGGTACGGCGCGATGCCCACGACGACGCTCGAGTTCGCGGCGCGCCTGCGCACCGTGCGGCCCGATCTGCGGATGGTGGGACTCGAGATCGATCCGGAGCGGGTGGTGCCGGGCCGCGAGGGCGTGGAGTTCGCGCGCGGCGGGTTCGAACTGGCGGGATTGCGCCCGGTGCTGATCCGGGCGTTCAACGTGTTGCGCCAGTACCCGGAGGAGGCGGTGGCACCGGCCTGGGCGCGGTTGCGCGCGGGCCTCGCGCCGGGTGGGCGGATCGTCGACGGAACGTGCGACGAACTGGGCCGACGATGCGCGTGGGTGCTGCTCGACGAGCACGGCCCGCGAACACTGACGTTGGCGTGGAGCCCATTCCACTCCGAGCGCCCCTCCGATCTGGCGGAGAGGCTGCCGAAGGCTCTGATCCACCACAACGTGCCGGGGGAACCGATCCACGAGTTGCTGCAGGCGGCGGACCGCGCGTGGGCGACGGTCGCCCCGCAGTCCGTGTTCGGTCCGCGAGTGCGGTGGCGGGCGGCGCTGGACCTGCTGGCAACCCAGGGCATCCCGGTGCGTCGGCCCCGCCGACGCATACGCGACTGCGTGCTCACCGTGCCGTGGGATGCGGTCGCACCCGCCTGACTGCTCGGTGTTCCCGGCCACCCGCGATGTTCCCGGCAGCCGCGACCCGGTCCGCGGCGACGAGCGGTCAGCCCGCGGCGAGCAACGCCAGTTCGATCCGATCGGCGACGGCCGCGGGTTGCCCGGCGACGGCGGCGTGCAACCCTTCGGAGTCGACACGCCCGAGGGTGATGGCGTCACCGACCAGTTCGTCGAGAACCTCCTGCGACACGCCACCGGCAGCGAGGTCGACGGCGGTACGCGCCGGTGTGGTCACCCGGAAGCATCCCACCGCCTCGACGTCGCTGTCGGAGAGTTCCCGGTGGTGCAGCGCGAGCCTGTTGCTCGGCACCGTGCGCTGGTCGACCGTCGACAGGTGCAGGAACCGGGGTTGCAGGTGCCCCATCCCGTGCAGGTCGGCGGCACTCTGATGGGAGACCACCGCGGCCCCCTCGTACCAGGCGCACCACTGCGCGAACTCGTCGAATTTCGTCGGGACGCTGCCCGCGAGCCGGAACAGCTCGTTCTCGACACGCACCCATCGACCCGACTCGATCCGGAGATTGAATTCGTCGGAAGCGATGCCGTGCGCGATCGCCTGACGTGCGGTGAAGAAGCCGGCCTGCATGACGGCGAGGCGTCGCAGGAGCTCGTCGGCGTCGGCCCGCCCGAATGCGCCGTACTCTGAATCCGTCCACCCTGTCATGCAGCCAACACTACCGAACGACTGTGTTTCATCTCACATGATTGTGTCGGTTGCGGCGCGTCCACTCAGAAGATTTTCAGGGTTCTCCGGAACAATCGCCCCATGACGCAACGAAAGCGGAATCGCCTCACCACGATCGCGGTCGTTCTCGTCGCCGCGCTCGTCGCCGTCCTCGTCGGTGCGGAGGTCTACGTCCGCATCCGTGCCACCACCTGTCTGGCCCAGTCGTTCGAGAGCGAACTCGGAACCGGAGTGGACGTGGACCTGAGCTGGAAACCGGTATTGCTCCAGTTCCTCGACCGGCAGGTTCCGTCCGTCACCCTCGACAGCGACGACACCGCGTTCGGTCCCGCCCAGCAGATGCAGGTGCACGCCGAGGTCCGCGACGTGGATCTGACACAGAGCGCCGACAGCTCCGGAACGATCGGGAGTTCGCGGGCGGAGGTCGACTGGCCCACCGCCGGAATCCTCGAGACCGTGCAGGGCCAGCCCGTGGGCGCTCTGATCACGGACGTGACCGCGGACGGCGACGCCGGCACCCTCACCTTCACGGTCGGCGGGGCGGGGCTGGCCGAGTTCACGGTCCGCCCGGTGATCACGACCGGGGTCGTCTCGGTCGAGACCACCGACGCGTCGGTGCTCGGGCTCGGCATTCCCACCGCGCTCGTGGACGGTGTCGTCGACATCCTCACCTCGGGCCTGCAGCAGTACCCACTGGGTATGCGGGCCACCGAGGTCCACGTGTCCGACTCCGGTGTGCAGCTCACCCTCGAGGGGGGACAGTTCACACTTCCGCCGGCGACCGCCGAGCAGGACCAGCAGTCGGCCTGCGGCCTCTTCGGCTGACTGTGCGCACTTCTGGTAGCTACCGCTACCAGAAGTGCGCACGGGTGGGGTCAGTGGAGGCCGTCGAGCACGGCGCGGCTCCTCGACAGGCCCAGCCTGGTCGCGCCCGCCTCGATCATCGCGACCGCGTCTGCGGCCGTGCGGATCCCACCGCTGGCCTTCACCCCCAACCGGCCGCCGACGGTCTCGGCCATCAGTCGCACCGCGTGCACCGACGCCCCGCCGGCCGGGTGGAAACCGGTCGACGTCTTCACGAAATCCGCGCCCGCCTTCTCCGCCGCACGACACACCTCGACGATCGCGTCGTCCGAGAGCACCGCCGACTCGAGGATCACCTTGAGCACGGTGGAGAATCCGACTGCCTCACGCACCGTGAGGATGTCGGCCAGCACCGCGTCGTAGTCGCCGGCGACGGCCGCCCCCACATCGACGACCATGTCGACTTCGCGCGCCCCCTGCTCCACCGACAGGCGGGCCTCGGCTCCCTTCACCAGCGAATGGTGTTTGCCGGACGGGAAACCCGCGACCGTCGCGACGACGACGTCGTCGGCACGCACCGGCAGCATCGACGGTGACACGCACACCGCGTACACCCCGAGCTCGCGGGCCTCGGCGACGAGGGCACGCACGTCCGCGGCGGACGCCTCCGGCGCGAGAAGGGTGTGGTCGATCATCGATGCGACGCGGTCTCGGGTGAGTGCAGTGTCCGGCATGCCGCCAGACTCCCACATCCGAAAACCCGTTGCCGCGCGGAGCGATCGTGGACCACACTGCGGCCATGCTGATCCGACGCGAACGTCCCGTCGACACCGACGCGATCGATGCGATCCACCGGGCGGCGTTCGCGTCGGTCACCCCGGATGCGACAGAACCCGCGGAGGTCGGTCTCGTGCATGCACTGCGCGCAAGCGAAGCGTGGCTGCCGGCGCTCACCCTCGTCGCCGAGGAACCGACAGGGACGCTCACCGGACACGTCTGCCTCACCCGAGGCGACGTCGCCGGGCGTCCCGCCCTCGCGCTGGGACCGATCGGGGTCCTCCCCGACCGGCAGCGCACCGGTGTCGGCGGCGCCCTGATGCACGCCGCGCTGGGCGCTGCGGATGCGCTCGACGAGCAACTGGTCGTGCTGCTCGGACACACCGGCTACTACCCGCGGTTCGGGTTCGTACCGGCCGCTGATCTCGGGGTCGAACCCGACGTCGCCGAGTGGGCCGGTCCGCACTTCCAGGCCCGCGCCCTCGACGCCCACGACCCGTCGTTGCGCGGCGTGTTCCGGTACCCCGCGCCGTTCTACGCGCTCTGACGACGCGCACACCCGGCGGCCGACCGTCGCGCGACACGACCTGGGACAATGGCCGGCATGACTCGTTCCTCGTCCGGCGACGACCGGCGCTACGTCCTGACCCTGGGCTGCCCCGACACGACCGGGATCGTCGCCCGCATCTCCACCTTCCTCGCCGAGGTCGGCGGGTCCATCGTGGAAGCCGCCTACCACGCGGATCAGGACAGCGGCTGGTTCTTCACCAGGCAGGCGGTGCGCGCCTCCTCCATTCCTTTCGGGATCGAGGAACTGCAGGAGAAGTTCGCGGCGGTCGCCGAGTCCATCGGCCCCGACACCGAGTGGACGATCTCCGACACCGGCCGCCGCAAGCGGGTGGTGCTGCTCGTCAGCAAGGAAGGCCACTGCCTGCACGATCTGCTCGGCCGGGTCGCGGCCGGGGAGATGGAGGCCGAGGTGTGCGCGGTCATCGGGAACCACCGCGACCTCGAGCAGGTCGCGCGGCGCCACGGCATCGAGTTCCACTACGTGTCGTTCCCGAAGGACCCCGCCGAGCGGGGACCGGCATTCGAGCAGGTCCGCAAGATCGTCGACGCGCACGACCCGCACGCCGTGGTGCTGGCCCGGTTCATGCAGGTACTGCCGCCGGAACTGTGCGAACACTGGGCGGGTCGCGCCGTCAACATCCACCACAGCTTCCTGCCGTCGTTCGTGGGCGCCCGGCCGTACCACCAGGCGTTCACGCGCGGTGTGAAGTTGATCGGGGCGACGTGCCACTACGTGACGGCGGAACTCGACGCCGGTCCGATCATCGAACAGGACGTCATCCGGGTCAGCCACAACGACGCCGTCACCGACATGGTGCGGCAGGGCCGCGACGTCGAGAAGCTGGTTCTGGCCCGCGGTCTGCGCTGGCACCTCGAGGATCGGGTCCTCGTCCACGGTCGGCGGACCGTCGTGTTCAACTGAGGCCGATCACGGCCTGCCCGGACGCCGGTGTTCAGGACACCGGCGCACCGGCCCGGTCGAGCAGGTGCACGATCTCGTCGTCGAACGCGTCGATCGCCTCCACCGAACTCATGTGGCCGACGCCGTCGAGCACCAAGAGATGCTCGAGGTTGCCGGCCCGTTCGAGTCCGTCCGCGAGCCTGCGCGCGTGCACCGGCGGGGTGAGCCGATCGGCGGTTCCGACGATCACGCTGGTGGGCACCGTCAGGTTGGCGAGCCCCTCGTGGATGTCGAGCACGCTCAGTGCGCGGCCCCACGCGCCGCGGGTACGACGGGGGCATTCGAGGACGATCTTCTCGCAGAATTCGACTTCGGCGGCGGTCGCGGACGGCGACAGCGCGACATAACGCAACGCCCGGGTGGTGATCGGCGACGCAGCGAACGGCATCGTCGAACCGAGCAGGGGACGCGCCACCGCGACCGGGACGCGCGGGAACCTCGGCGGCAACGGGACGAGCGCCGCATCGGTGACGAGATTGTCCATCCCGGTGCTGGCCAACAACACCGCCGCCGCCTTCTCGTGCACCTGTTCCGGATGCCGTTCGGCCCACGCGATGATGCTCATTCCGCCCATGCTGTGCCCGGCGAGCACGGCCCTGCGACCGGCGGGAACCGTCGCGTCGAGCACCGCGGCCAGATCGTCGGCGAGCACGTCGGGGCGGAGTACGCGGGTGCCGACGCTGCTGGCGCCGTGTCCGCGCTGGTCGTATGCGATCACCCGGTAGCGGTCGGCGAACGCGTTGATCTGCGGCGTCCAGAACAGGGCGTTGCAGGTCCAGCCGTGGCTGAAGACCAGGGGTTGGGCGTCGGGATCGCCGTAGGCCAGCACGCGCAGACGGGCACCGTCGGCCGTGGTGACCTCGATCTCGTCGGCCTCGAGGCTCGGTGGGGCCAGCAACGCGTGCGGCGCGACATCCTTCGTCTGCACCGCGGAATGCGAACGGCGACGGCGCGCGGCGGCGACTCCCACCGCCGTACCGACGAGGGCGATGCCCCCCGCGACGAGCAGCGACTTCCGGGACGGCTTCTTCACGTGTGATGGTCTCCTGTGTGTGATCGTGCCCGGACCGGGATCCGGGTCCGGGTCGGCGGCACCGCCGGGTGGGACGTGTTCGCTCGGCTCAGAGGATGTGCGCGCGGCGCAGCAACAGCGTGGACGGCCCGCCGATGAGGCCGACACCGTCGAGGAATTCGACGGTGCGGCGTGTTCCGAACCGCAGTTTGTCGTGGTAGTGGGTGTTGGCGCGCGCCGCGGCCTTCGCTTCGGCCACGTCCAGGCCCGCTGCGGCGTACACGCGCTCGTTCACGAGGTTCGTCACGATCAGGTACGCGCTGACGGCCAGATGCATCCGCACCCACGCGCGTTGGGAGCGTGTGGCGGTGCGCATGCGTCGGGCCGTCTCCTCCCGCGCGTACCGGATGTGGCGTGATTCCTCGAGGACGTGGATGTGGCTGACCGTGCGGGTGAGGGGTTGGACCCGGTCGTCGCGCATGAAGTCGCGCTGCATCATGTCGAGGATCTCCTCGGCGAACAGCGTGCCCCCGAATGCCAACGCCCCGGACGCGACGGCCTTGAACAGCCGCCCGCTGGTCCGGAGCCATCGAGCGGGCCGGTACGACGGGATGCCGAATCGCTGTGCGGATCTGGCGAACATGATCGAGTGCCGGCATTCGTCGGCGATCTCGGTGAGCCCGAACTGGACGTACGGGGTCGCGGGGTCGTGCTGGTAGAGGTCCCGCACGAGCATCTGCATCAGGATCATCTCGAACCAGATACCGGCACCGGCGATGCTCGCGGCCTCGTGTTTGGTGAGGGTGATCCGCTGCTGCTCGGTCATGCGGTCCCACAGCTCGGTGCCGTAGAGACTGGACCATTCCGGGGTCATGCCGTACTTGTCGTCGGGGATGGGGGCGTCCCAGTCGATCTCGAGCGTCGGATCGTAGGACCGACGTGCCGATGACGCGAGCAACCGTCGTGCGGAGCCCTGCCTGCCGTCGTCCTCGGCGTCGCCGTGGACGGTGTCGATCCGGTTGGTATGGGCGAGCGTCATGGCCGACCACCTCGTCTCGGAAATTACCCGTTACTCGAAGTGTCATTATCTGGATCGCACTTGTCAAGCAACGGGCATCGGCCGTCACCCGCCGATGTCGCGACGACCACACCGAGGGCGACCACACACGGGACGACCACACCGGGGAGATGCACCACCCCGCAGCGCACTACCAGCGAGGACGCTGAACCTCCTCCACCCGCGGCCGCACATCCACGAGGTACACGCAGACCGCGACCACGGCGATGATGCCGAGGAACCCGATCGCGCCGAACAGCAACAGGACCACCAGCGACGCCGCGAGGATCCCGAGCCACACGGGCTTGGTCAGCTTGTCCACGGCGGGAAATGCCTCGGAAGGCTGACGGACCGCGTGGAACAGCGCGAAGCCGGCGCCCGCGATCGCCACGATCTGCAAGACGAGAATGATCAGACCTGCGAGAGAATCCACGTTCGTCACCGCTCCAGTCTACTGGGCGCCCGACCGGCGACCGGATCGTCGACGGCATCCCGCCGGAGCGCGACGCCGCGAGAACACCCGAACACACGAACATGCGAGAACACCGGCGCGGTGACGCTCCGAATCCGTGGAGCGCCACCGCGCCGGTGTCACCGTGGTACGTCGGCCGTCAGGAACCCGCGGTGTTGCGCGGGGCGGCCTTCTTCGCGGGAGCCTTCGCCGGGGCCTTCGCGGGAGCCTTCTTCGCAGGCGTCTTCGCCGCAGCCTTGGCGGGCGCCTTGGCAGGGGCCTTCGCCGGTGCCGGCTGCGCCGGGGCCTCGTCCTCCGCCGCGGCGGCGACGTCGTCCTTGACCTCCTCGACGCGGGTGGCGGCCTCGGTGCCCGCCTCCTCCGCCTTGTCGCCGAGGTCGAGCACGCGCAGCGCGGCCTCGTCACCCGCGTCGGCGATGGCCTCACCGACCTCCTCGGCGGTGTCGGAGATGCGGGTGGCGGCGAGACCGGCGAGCTTGGCGGCCTGCTCACCGACGGCACGCGTCTGCCGGGCGACGGTGCCGAGCGCTTCCTCGGTCAGGTCGACGGCGTCGCCGAGAGCCGCCTCGGCACGACCGAGACGCTCCTCGACCGCGGGCTGCTTGCGCAGACGCTCGATGGTCTCCTCACCGCGCTCGGCGAGCGCCGTGTACAGATCGGAGGCCACCTTCAGGTACGCCTCGGCAACCCGGCGCAGTTCGTCGGCACCGAAGCGTTCGCGCAGCTCGGCGAGCTCCTCGGGAAGCTCGGCGGGCAGTTCGACGAGACGCGAGCGCAGCGACTCGACGGCCTCGGCGACGTCGGTGGGCACCGACGACACACGGCCCCGGGCGGTTTCGACGCGCTCGTTGACATCGGCCTGGGTGGTCTCGGCGCGTTCCCGGACCTGAGCGACGACGTCGGCCACGGCCTGGACGACGGCGTCGCCCGCACCCACGGCGGCGTAGAGGGATGTTCGGATGGCAGCGTTGGGATCAGTCATGTCGGTTCTCCTCGTCGATGTCTGTGGAATGCCCGATATCCGTGGAACAGCCGGTGTCCGCGGAGTGCCCGACCGACGCTGTGTCGACGGGAGCGACCACCGGAGCCGACTCGTTCTCCCTGCTGAACGAGTCGTAGATGTCGAGCAGGACCTGCTTCTGCCGCTCGGAGAGGGCGTTGTCGGCGAGCAGCGCGTCACGTACCGCGCTGTGGGGCCTCTCCTCGAGGATCCCGGCCCGCACATAGAGCACCTCAGCGGACAGTCGGAGACCCTTCGCGATCTGCGCGAGCACCTCCGCGGAGGGCTTACGGAGCCCACGTTCGATCTGGCTCAGGTACGGGTTGCTGACGCCTGCGAGCTGCGACAGCTGCCGCAGGGACACCTGGGCGGCCTCCCGCTGCGAACGGATGAACCCCCCGATGTCCTGCGCCGCCGAATTGACGACCCGGGCGGCGATGTCGCCGGGCCCGGCAGCCTCCGCGGACCCGGTGCTCGCATCGGGTTCGTCGGCGGAGTCACCCGTCCGGTCTCGAATCGTGGACACGACGTCAGCCTACGACCAGGTGCTAGCTACAGCAAGCGCTCTGCTAGCAAGTGGTGGGTATCACGCGAACAGCAGTTCGGACAGCGTGTAGATCGCCAGGCCGGCGAGTGCACCCACCACCGTGCCGTTGATCCGGATGAACTGGAGATCGCGCCCCACCGCAAGCTCGATCTTGCGGCTCGCCTCGTCGGCATCCCACCTCTCGACGGTCTCCCGGATCACCGAGGTGATCTCGTCCGCGTAGTTGGCGGCGATGAAACGCACGCCGTCGAGCAGCCAGGTGTCGAACTTCGCGCGTATCGCGTCGTCCTCACGGAGCCGCACGCCGAATCCGGCCACGTTCTCGGCCACCTTCGTCCGCAGGGTGCTGTTCGGATCGTCGACGGACTCGAGGATCATCCGCTTCGCGGTGCGCCAGGTCGCGGCCGCGAGCTGGGTGATCTCCTCACGCCCCATGATCTCGGCCTTGAGTTTCTCGGCCTTGGCGATCGTGGCCGGATCGTGCTGGAGATCCTGCGCGTAGTCGGTGAGGAACCGGTCTGCCGCACGCCGGACCTCGTGGTCGGGATTCGACCGCACCTTCCAGGTGAACTCGACCAGCTCTCGGTGGATCTTCTCGCCCAGCAACAGGTCCACGAACTTCGGCGACCACGACGGCGAGTCCCGGCTGATGACGCGATCGATCGTCTCCTGACTTCCGAGTGCCCACTGGTGCGCTCGTTCGGCGAGCATGTCGATCACCGGGCGGTGCCGCCCCTCGTCGATCAGTTCGGCCAGCAACCGCCCCAGCGGCGGACCCCAGTCGGGTTCGGCGATCCGCTTGACGATGGTGTTGTCGATGACCTGCTGGATGTCGTCCTCGCGGAGGACTCCGACGATGCCGCGCAGGATCGTCGACGTCTCCTTGGCCACCCGCTCCGCGTGCCGCGGCTGCGCCATCCAGGTGCCGAGCCGCAACGGGATCTGCGCGGACTCGACCTTCGCGGACACGACCTCGGGGGCCAGGAAGTTGGTGCCGACGAACGAGCTGAGGCTCGCGCCGAGCTGATCCTTCTTCCGCTTGATGATCGCGGTGTGCGGAACGGGGATCCGCAGGGGATGCCGGAACAACGCGGTCACTGCGAACCAGTCGGCGAGCGCACCCACCATGCCGGCCTCCGAGGCGGCCCGCACGTAACCGACCCACTCGCCGGCACCGCGGGTCTCCTGCCACCGACAGAACAGGTAGACGATCGTCGCAACGACGAGAAACCCTGTCGCGACAGCCTTCATCCGACGCAGATCTGCGCGTTTGACGTCGTCGTCGGTAGTGATGAACTGCACCGGACCATTGTGCCGAAACCACCGGCGCGCGGTCGCGCGGTCCGGGACACCGCGCACCCGCTCGACTCGTCCGCCGTAAACTGGGGCGACGATCGACACCGAACGGATGTGCCACTACCTGTGCCCAGCAATCGCGCCAACACCACGACCGAGCCCGACGTGACCACGACGCCGCCCACGAAGCAGGACGGTCGCAAGCGTCGCTGGCACGAGCACAAGATCGCGCGCCGCGAAGAACTCGTCGACGGCACGATCCGGGCGATCCGCACCCGAGGACACGACATCGGGATGGACGAGATCGCCTCGGAGATCGGGGTGTCGAAGACCGTGCTGTACCGCTACTTCACCGACAAGAACGATCTGACCACCGCGACGATGATGCGGTACGTCGAGAAGATCCTCGCGCCGCGGTTGTACGCGGCGGTCGGTGAGGATCTCGACGAGTTCGACCTCACCCGTGTCGCGATCGCCACCTACGTCGAGACCGTGGCGGAGGACCCCGAGGTCTACCTGTACGTGATGTCGAACAACTCGTCGGCGAGCCACGATGTCGTCGCCGACTCCGAACGCATGATCGCCGAACTGGTCGCGACCGTGCTGGGTGAGCGCCTGCGGCGGCTCGAGATGGATTCGGGCGGGTCCGTTCCGTGGGCCTACGGCATCGTGGGCGCGATCCAGCTGGCGACACACTGGTGGATCTCGAACAAGTCGATGTCCGCCGAGGATCTCATCGACTACCTCACGATGATGGCGTGGGGTGGAATGACGGGCATCGCCGGCGCGGGCGGGTCGCCGACCCGCTTCAACGCCCAACCCCACCCGCTGGTGCCCGACACCGAGTGAGCCAATTCACGTAACTGCGGGTAACGTGTAACCTGGCCGGCATGTCCGAGCCCACTGCACACCATCACGACGACGAAGACACCGGTGCGTACCGGGGACCCGCCGACGTCACCGTCGGCGCCGCCCACGCCACCGTCGACATCCAGTTGTCCGGCCACTTCGATCCGATTCTCGGGCGCCACGTGTGGCGCGGCCGACTGCGTGGTCTCACCGCGGCGTTGCCCGCCGGAACCCCCCTCGGTTCCGGCACCGACGTGACCATCACCGTCACCACCGACGACGGGGAGTTGACCGCCACCGCCCGCATCACCGAGGTCGACCTGTGGGGCAGTCACATGGTGGACGGCACGTCGACACCGCCCTACCGGACGATCTCCGACGACGCGTCCGACGACTGACGTCGCGTTCCACCGACACACGCCCCACCTGTGGCACCCTCGTCGCCATGGGCAAGAGCGGAAAGCGCGCAGAGCACTGGCACACCCCCGCGACCGAGGCGTTGCGCGCCGGACCGCACCTGCGCATCGCCGATCTCGACACGAACGGAACCCCGGGGTTCGACGGCGACAAGGACCTCGGGGAACGGCTGCTCGAGGAGCGCGGTGCCGTGCTCTCCCACCTGCAGGAGATGCTGTTCGCCAACGGCCGCACCGGCGACGAACGGTCGGTGTTGCTGGTCCTGCAGGGGATGGACACGTCGGGCAAGGGCGGCATGGTGCGGCACGTCATCGGACACGTCGACCCGCAGGGGGTCGACCACACCGCCTTCGGAGTACCCACACCCGAGGAACTGCGCCACCACTACCTGTGGCGCATCCGCAAGGCACTCCCCCGCGACGGCCAACTCGGCGTGTTCGACCGCTCGCACTACGAGGACGTGCTGGTGGTCCGCGTGCACGACCTGGTTCCCGAGAACGTGTGGCGGCACCGGTACGACGAGATCAATCGGTTCGAACGCGAACTCGCCGACACCGGCACCACGATCGTCAAGGTGGCGATGTTCGTCTCCCTCGACGAACAGAAGCAGCGGCTCGCCGAACGCCTCGAGCGTCGCGACAAGCACTGGAAGTACAACCCGAGCGACGTCACCGAACGGTCACTGTGGCCCGAGTACCAGAAGGCGTACCAGGACATGCTGGACCGGACGAACACCGATTACGCGCCGTGGTACGTGGTTCCGGCCGACCGCAAGTGGTACAGCCGCATCGCGGTCACCGAACTGCTCATCGACGCGTTCGAGCGGCTCGACCTCGACTGGCCCGAACCGACCTTCGACATCGACACCGAGAAACGACGCCTGGCGGAATCGTGACCGCCGGGCGCCGCGTGTCGGGTCAGAACAGGTGCGGTGTCTCCATGTGATGCCTGTGGTCGCGTCGGCTCGCTCCCGCCACCATCAGGATCCCCAGGATCACGGCCACGGCGGCGACGATGCCACTCGTGAGTGCGTGTCCGCCGTACCCGGTGCCTGCTGCGACCAGTGCGAGCGCGATCGTCAGGACCGCAACGAGTGCGAGTGCGTACCCCGACCACGCGACGAAGAGATTGAGCTTCACGGCCTCTTCTCCTTCCCGAGCTGGGAGTTCGGTGACTCCGACGGTACCCCCGGGTGATGACGGTCACAAGGAGATCGGGGTGCTACCGCTTCCCGACGCGGTACGTGGCGACGACGAAGTCACGGTTGCGCGCGACGTCGAGGAGTTCGAGTTCGACGTGCCGCGGCAGCAGCGGCCGGCCCGACGCGAGGGTGACGGGCGCGAACGACACGATCACCTCGTCGAGCAGTCCGGCGTCGGCGAACTGCCCGGCGAGGTCTCCGCCACCGACCATCCACAGATCGCGCCCGCCCGCGGCGGCCGACATCTCGGCATGCACGTCCGCGACGTCGGCGCGGGTGAACCGGATGTCTCCCCGGCGACCGTTCCGGCGCGCCACCGGCAGATCGTCGCGATGGGTGAACACCCAGCACGGAACGTCGTACTCCCACGCGTCGGCTCCCTCGTGATCGAGGATCCACCGATACGTCGACGACCCCATGACCATCGCCCCGACGGTCGCGAAGAACTCCTCCCCGCCGCCGGGTCCGCCCTGATCGATGTCGCGGGTGAGCAACCAACTCAGGTCGTGGTCGTCGGACGCGAGGAATCCGTTCACGGTGGACGCGGTGAAGTAGACGGTCTTGCCCACTGCAGGCTCCTGTGGTCGATCGTGGTCGAACGGGAAACGGTCCGTCACCGTTCCGGTGGGACTCCGGTGTCGACGTCGCCTTCGTCGAACCGATGCACGGCGGCCTCCTCCGCCGACGCGCCGGCCCCGTCGATTCCCACATCCGTTCCGATCAGGTCCTTGTCGACGTCCTCGCCGGTGCCTTCGTCGGGTGCGACGAGTCGACCGGCGCGGACGTCGCCGACCTCGGTGCGGGACGGATAGTCGGTCCGGTCACCGGACTCGGTTCCCGTGTCGAGGGCACCGTCCGGTTCCTCCTCCTCGAGTCGCGCATCCAGCGTGTCGTGCGGTTCGAGGGCCAGCGGCCGCTCCGGTGGCGAGATCCCCTCGTCGAGGATGTCCTCCGGCCCGCGTTCGATGAGGGTGTCCTCCGGCTGGAGCTGGTCCTCGTCGTCGACGCTGTACTCGCCGGGCACACTCGCCCCCGGATTCTCCGAAGTAGCCATGGGGTCGACGATGCCACCCCGCGTGGGTCACCGCCACGGTTTACGACAGTCCGGTGCCGCGGGAAGCCACACCGCCCTCGCCGGTTCCGGAATCCGTGTGGCCGGCGGCGCGCGCGGCGATCGAACGGTTCCGTCGACCCCGACGGCTAGATTGGCGCATGACAGTGTTGGCGACGCTGCTCCCCGCCGACGACCAGGCGGGCGAGCGGAGAGGACACCCTGCACGATGAGTGAACGCGATGCGGCCGTCGACCGTGACCGGACCCGTCGGCCGGTGAACGGTCGCACCGGCAACCCCGAACCCGAACCGCAGGATCTCGTCGTCGTCGCGAACCGTCTCCCCGTCGACCTGGTGACACCCGCCGACGGCGGTCCACCCGAATGGCGACGCAGCCCGGGCGGCCTCGTCACGGCGCTCGAACCGGTCCTGCGTTCCTCCGGTGGGGCGTGGGTGGGTTGGCCCGGATCCGCAGGAGTCGAACTCGAGCCGTTCGTCGAGGACTGCCTGACCCTGCATCCGGTGCGTCTCGACGAGGACGACGTGGCCGAGTACTACGAGGGTTTCTCGAACGACACCCTCTGGCCGCTGTACCACGATGCTCTGGTCACACCGACCTTCGACCGGGCATGGTGGCGCACCTACCGTCGGATCAACGAACGTTTCGCGCACGCGGCGGCACGCGCCGCCGCGAACGGCGCCACGGTGTGGGTACACGACTACCAGCTGCAACTCGTGCCGCGCCTGCTGCGGGAGTTGCGTCCCGATCTCACCATCGGGTTCTTCCTGCACATTCCCTTCCCACCGTCCGAACTGTTCCTGCAGTTGCCGTGGCGCAGGTCGATCGTCGAAGGTCTTCTCGGGGCAGACCTCGTCGGCTTCCACCTGCCCGACGGCGCCAAGAACTTCCGGCAGCTCGCCCGGGTTCTCCTCGATCTGCCGACCACCGGAGACGGGCGGCGAGGCAGCGGCCGCATCGATCTCGGTGACCGCAGTGTGCGGGTCGGCGCCTACCCGATCTCGATCGATTCGGCGCAGTTGCGCGATCGGTCGCGGCACGACGACACGCTCCGGCGGGCCGCACGGATCCGGGCGGAACTCGGCGATCCCGAAACGATCCTGCTGGGCGTCGACCGACTCGACTACACCAAGGGCATCAACCTGCGCATCGAGGCCCTGCGGGAACTGTTCGCCGATGGAAGGCTGGACCCGGAGAAGGTCGTGATGGTGCAGCTCGCCACACCGAGTCGCGAACGTCTCGAAGCGTATGCGGAGCTGCGCAACGACGTCGAGAGGGAGATCGGCCGCATCAACGGCGAATTCGGCGAGCTGGGCAGGCCGGTCGTGCACTACCTGCACCGGCCCGTCGACCGGGACGAACTCGTCGCCATGTACACGGGTGCCGACGTCATGCTGGTGACACCGCTGCGCGACGGGATGAACCTGGTCGCGAAGGAGTACGTCGCGTGCCACGGTGACGGCTCCGGCGCTCTCGTGCTCAGCGAGTTCGCCGGGGCGGCCGCGGAGCTCCGGCGGGCACTGTTGGTCAATCCGCACGATCTGGAGGATGTCGAACGCGCGATCGTCGAGGCGGTGCGGCGGGACGATCCGAGCCTGACGAGACGGATGCGGTCGATGCACACCCAGGTGATGACGCACGACGTCGAGCGTTGGGCGCGCAGCTTCCTCGCGGACCTGCGCGACGCCGGCGCCGACGTCCTGCAGCAGGAGGCCTGACGCGAACCGTACGCGCCGGCGCCCGCGTCGGGTTTGCACCCCGAAGCACCCGGGAACCCCGTGTACACGGTTCCCCTCGACGACGGAACGGAGACGACCCGGACGTGAGGAACAGCGATGTCGAGAAGCGCTGGAACGACCCGCGCACCTTCCGCAGCGCGATGTGGTACGCGGCCACGACCGTCGCGCTCGCACTGGTTCTGATGTTCGCGGTCGTCGTGTGGTCGGCCGGATCCGGTGACACATGCGCCGACGACGAGTTCGCGGTGTGCACCGAGCCGGCGCGCAGCATCCTGCTGTTCGGACCCACCGCGATCCTTCTGCTCGGTGGGGCGGGCGCATTCGTCCAGGCCTACCGGACGTGGCGTGCCGGTGGTACCTGGCCGATCTGGCACGGCACCGGGTGGGCACTCTTCGTTCTCATGCTCGTGTATGCGGGGATCTCAGCCGGGGTGGCCGGCTGACCGGCGCAGACCGCCCGCCACCGCTTCACATCGTCGGCCGCCGCAGCGAACTCATCGCGGCTTCGAGGGAACCGTGCATCCGCACGTGTCGCTCGGGGTCGGCGATCCGCAGCAACCGCGCGACGGGCCGGTCGCACACGAGGACCCAACGCGCCCCCGACCCGAGCGCATGTTCGTCGAGTCCCTCGAACACGCGGAGTCCCGCGGTTCCGAAGAAGCCGACGTCGGCGAGATCGAGGACCAGACGCGGAGACCTCCGGAAGTGATGGCACGCGAATCTTCGGAGGTCATCGGCATTGCGGAGATCGACGTCCCCGGACACCCCCACCCACGCGAGTTCGGAACTGATCGGCCGCGCGGCGAATCGTGCGCCCGGGCTCACTCCCGCAACGTCGGCGGCGGATTCACCCCGGACGGGTTCGGCCCGGACGGACTCCGTGCGACCGGACCGAGAGGCCGTTTCCCTCGGCGAACGCAGTCCTGCACCATCCGATCTGACGGCCATTGCACTTCCCGACATCGAAGCACTTCCCAACATCGAAGCATGAGAGAGTACGCCGCAGCGGCATTCCGAGCACCGGACACCGCGCAACTGCGAGGCACTTCACGTTCCCGGCTGTGTGCTCAACCGCCATCCACCCTAATGGACGATGCATTCACCCTCAACCGACCGGCACACCCGTCGTCCCGCCGCCGCTGCGACGATTGAAACGTCGCCCGGGCGGGTACCCTCGCCCGGACCACAGGAGAAGAGAAGACCGCGATGGCCACCACCGCAGAGCGCACGCATGGAGCACACACCCTCATGGCGAGATCCGCGTCGATCGATTCCGTACGCGAAAACACCCCGTCCACAGTCGAACTGCGCGTTCGCGCGGATGCCGACCAGCTGTCGGTCCTGAGGGCCGTCGCAGCAGCGATCGCGCTCCGGCAGGATTTCGACCTCGACACGGTCGAAGACGTCAAGCTGGCCGTGGACGAAGCCGCGACGCGACTGATCACCGATTCCGCGACCACCTCGACCCTGTCGTGCATCTTCGAGACGACCCCCGGCGAACTGTCGATCATCCTGTCGGCACCCACACGCGGCGACATCGCCGCCGACCGATCCCGTTCGTTCGGGTGGCACGTCCTCGAGGCACTGACCGACTCGGTGTCCGTATCCTCGGACGCCGACAGCGACGGCGACGGCGGCACCGTCGCCACCATCGCACTGACACTGAGCGAAGGCAGTTCCGCTCGGTGAAACGTGCGACAGGCAGGACGAGCGACGAATACGCCGATGTCGCCGATTCCCTGAACGAACTCCGTTCGCTCCCCGAGGACGACCCGGAGCGCGCGTGCCTCCGCGACTCCGTCGTCGAACGGTGCCTGCCGCTCGCGGAACACATCGCGCGACGCTTCGACGGCCGGGGTGAATCCCTCGAAGACCTGCAGCAGGTCGCGCGGCTCGGACTGGTGAACGCCGTCGACCGGTTCGATCCCGAACGCGGCACGGACTTCGCGTCGTTCGCGGTACCGACGATCATGGGCGAGGTGCGCCGCCATTTCCGGGACAGCGGCTGGGCTGTCCGGGTCCCCCGCCGCATGAAGGAACTGCACAGTGCGCTCGGTAGGGCGACCGCCGATCTGTCCCAGCGGTTGGGTCGTGCGCCGTCGCCGAGCGAACTCGCCGAGGAACTCGGTATCGGTCACGAGGAGGTGCTCGAGGGGCTGGTCGCCGGCAACGCCTACCAGACCGTGTCGGTGGACCGGTCGGCCCCGCACACCGACGACGGGCTCACCCTCGCCGACACCCTCGGGGAGTACGACGCCGCGCTCGACGACGTCGACAACCACGAGGCCCTGCGCCCGTTGCTCGACGCTCTGCCCACGCGCGAACGCACCATCGTCGTACTGCGGTTCTTCGGCAATCGGACACAGACGCAGATCGCCGAGCAGGTGGGCGTGTCGCAGATGCATGTGTCGCGGCTGCTCGCGAAGACGCTCGCGCACCTGCGCGAGCAGCTCGGCGACACGTTCTGAATCAGAAGGTCGCGGCGTCGATGACGAAGCGATACCGCACGTCGCTGGCGACGACCCGCTCGTACGCCTCGTCGATGCGGTCCGCCGAGATCACCTCGACCTCCGCGGTGATGCCCTTCGCCGCGCAGAAATCGAGCATCTCCTGGGTCATCGGGATGCCCCCGACGTTGGAACCGGCGATGGCACGGTCGTTGATCCCGAGGGAGAACGCTCGGAAGCTCAGCGGGTTCTCGGGCAACCCGAGTTCGACGAGCGTGCCGTGCAGCTTCAACAGCGACAGGTATCGATCCATGTCCAGGTTGACCGACACCGTGTTGAGGATCAGATCGAAGCGCGAACGCAACTCCTTGAACACCGCGGGGTCGGTGGTGGCCCGGTAGTCCACCGCCCCGAACCGCAGTCCGTCGTCCTTCTTCGACAGCGAATGACCCAGCACCGTCACCTCCGCGCCGAGCGCCGACGCGATCTTCACACCGACGTGCCCGAGCCCGCCCATGCCGATGATCGCCACCTTCGTGCCGGGTCCGGCGTGCCATCGTTTCAGCGGTGAATACAGGGTGATTCCCGCGCACAGCAGGGGCGCCGCACCGGCCGGATCGAGACCGTCCGGCACCTTCAGCACGAAGTGTTCGGTGACGACGATGTGCGTCGAATACCCGCCCTGGGTGACCTGCCCGTCACGCCCGATCGCGTTGTAGGTGCCGGTCACCCGCGCCGTGCAGTGCTGTTCGTAGCCGGTGACGCACGGTTCGCATTCACCGCACGAGTCGACGAAGCATCCGACACCGACCCGATCACCCACCGAATGCCGGGTCACGTCGGCGCCGACGGCCGCGACGATGCCGACGATCTCGTGGCCGGGCACCACCGGATACTTCGTGCCGCCCCACTCGTTGCGAGCGGTGTGGATGTCGGAATGGCAGATACCGGCGAACTCGATCGCGATGAGGACGTCGAGCGGCCCGAGCGCGCGGCGTTCGATGGTGGTCTTCGTCAGCGGGGCGTCGGCGGCGGTGGCCGCGTATGCGGCAGCCGTCGTCGTGGGGGCAGCGGGTTCACTCATGTCTTCATGCCTACTCCCCACCGGACGTTCGCGCACCCGCGGGTGTCCCG
>NZ_JAIYEP010000025.1 GCF_020515525.1 Rhodococcus yananensis | reverse complement strand
GCCCGCACCGTGCGGTGCGGGCCCCTCGTCGCAGATCACACTGCCTCGGATCCCACTGTCGGGGTCTCATTCTCCGGCTGCGCGGGGGATGTAGTCGTCGGGTTCGTCGTACCCGTCGGCGTAGTAGTAGTCGTCGTAGCGGTCGAGGTGCTCGAACGCGGGGTCCTCGTCGTCGAGGTCGACGACCATCGCACCCGGGCGGTACAGCTCCACGCCGTCGCGGTACTCGTCGCGGCCCTCACGCCGCGACCGGTGCATCCGGGCGAGTCGGCGGCGGCGGATCTCCTGCTCGAGCCGCACCTGGCTGCGCAGGTAGAACAGATAGCCGACGAGGCCGACCGAGGCCAGTCCGCACAGCCACCACATGATCGGCGACACGATGAGCGCCAGCGCCGCGGTCATGATCGCGGCGATCAGCAGCCCGAGGACGGATCTCTGCCGGATCTCGTAGCGGGCGGCGCTCGCCTCGGCGTCCGCCTGCGGGTCGAATCCGCCGCGACCCCGGCGACGGGGCGGCAGCGCATCGGATTCGGGCGGGTACTCGTCGGATTCGATGCCGATGTCGGCTTCGGGATGATCGTCGATCTGTGTGCTCATACGGTCCTCCGCGTAGCGGTGCGTGCGTTCACGACTCGGACGCCAATGCGGGTCGGTACGGTGACCGGTCGCCGGCCCGCGCGGAGCGAGCGGCTCGTCGTCGCCGCGATGCAGAACCCTGGTGGCCAGCGCTGCGTCGGTCGTCTGCCGGATACGAGGGCGCTTCGTGACCAGCATCGGCACCAGGACGAACAGCCACACGGCTACGAGTCCGATCCACAGGAGTGAGTTCGGCATCCCGGTGGCCCTCCTCCCAGTTGTCGCCTACCAGTCGTCGACGCCACTGACCTTGTCAAGGCTAACGGCATCCACACTCTCATCACTACAGAAACGCCGACTCAGGCGATCACAACCGCCACACGAGTCACGCGAAACCATCTGACACATTCTTCACTTTAGTCACATCCATACGCAGGCGGCTGAGGATTGTTACTCAGATCCCCCAATGTTTCGGTAACTTTGGGTAACAGATACTAGCGGATGGTGTTCACGCCCAGGTCGCGCGGCCACTGCGGACCAGACGATCGGCCACCGACCCGGGCACCTCTTCGACCGTCATCGCGACCAGCAGATGGTCGCGGAACCGCCCGTCGACGTCGAGGTACCGCTCGAGCAGACCCTCGTCGCGGAAACCGACGTTGCGCAACACCGCGCGGCTCGCCTCGTTCTCGGGACGCACGGTGGCCTCCACCCGGTGCAACCCGACCGGGCCGAAACAGTGGTCGAGCCCCAGCGCGACCGCAGCGGTCGCGACGCCGCGACCGTTGACGTCCTTCTCCACCCAGTACCCGATCCACGCCGACCGCAGGGCACCGCGCACGATGTTGCCGACGGTCAACTGCCCGCAGAAACGCCCGTCCAGTTCGATGGCCATCGGGATCATCGCGCCGCGGTGGGCCTCCGCGCGCAGACTCCGATACAGGCCGGGCCACACGGAGATGTGGTGGCGCGCATCCCACGGCGACTCACCGGTGGGTTCCCACGGTTCGAGGTGCGCGCGGTCGCGGATCCGCAACCGGCTCCACGCCGCGGCATCACGCAGCTTCACCGACCGCACCGTCACCAGGCCCCCGGCGACGCGCAGCGGCCCCGCCGACACGGGCCATCCGGGGTGACGCGTCATCCACGCTGCCCGAGGAAGACGACGTCGACCCGGTCACCCGTCTGCACCTCCGACACCTCGGGATCGACGATGACCAGACAGTTCGCCTCGGCGAGCGTCGACAACAGGTGCGACGACGAACCGGTGCCGCCGAGCGCCTGCACGAGATAGTCACCGGACGTCTCGTCGCGCATCAACCGGCCGCGCAGGTACCCCTTGCGGCCGGGAACGGACGTGATCGCCGCGACGGTGCGCGCCGACACCACGCGGCGCATCGACTTGCGGCGACCGAGCGCGATGCGGATCAGCGGGCGCACCATGACCTCGAACACCACGAGCGCACTCACCGGGTTCGCGGGCAGCAGGAACGTCGGCACCTCGTCGCGACCGAGCCGACCGAAACCCTGCACGGACCCGGGGTGCATCGCGACCCGATCGACCTCGAGCTCCCCCAGGTCGGTGAGGGCTTCACGCACGTCGTCGAGGGCTCCACCGCCCACGGCACCGGCGATGACGACGATCTCGGAGCGGATGAGTTGCCCCTCGACGACCTCGCGGAGACGTCGCGGTTCGGTGTCGGCGATGCCCACACGGTTGACGTCGGCGCCGGCGTCGCGCGCCGCGGCGGCCAGGGCATAGGAGTTCACGTCGTACACCTGGCCGGGCCCGGGGGTGCGATCGACGTCGACGAGTTCGCCCCCGATGGAGATCACCGACAGGCGCGGTCGCGGGTGCACGAGCACCTTGTCGCGGCCGACCGCGGCGAGCAACCCGACCTGCGCGGCACCGATGATCGCGCCGGCCCGCACGGCGACGTCGCCGGGTTGCACGTCGTCGCCGGTGCGACGCACGTAGTCGCCCGAACGCACGGCTTCGAGGACCTTGATGCGGGCGGTGCCGCCGTCGGTGCATTCGAGCGGGAGCACCGCGTCGGCGAGTGTCGGCAGCGGCGCGCCGGTGTCGACGCGCACGGCCTGCCGCGGCTGGAGACGGATGGGCTGTCGCGACCCGGCGCGGACCTCCCCGACGACGGGCAGCGTCACATCGCCGGAGTCCTCGTCGCCCTCCGTGTCGTCGCCGTCGGTCTCGGCGCGACGGTTGTCCGCGCCCTGGACGTCGACGCTGCGCACCGCGTAGCCGTCGATGGCGGCCTGGTCGAATCCGGGCAACGGGCGTTCGGTGACCACTTCCTCGGCGCACAACAATCCCTGTGCCTCCGAGATCGCCACTCGGACGGGCCTGGGTGCGACGGCAGCCGCCGTCACCCTGGCCTGCTGCTCCTCAACCGACCGCATACCGCTTCTCGTCCTCCCGACCCGTTGTTCGTCGCATCACCGCGACCGAGGGTGTGTCTCTACTGCCCCAGGCGCTCGATCAGCCACTCGCGGAGCGAGGGGCCGTACTCCTCGGTGTTCAACGCAGAGTCAACCGCAGCGCGCAGGTAGCCACCGGGATTTCCGAGGTCGTGTCGAGTACCCCGGTGCACGACGACGTGGACGGGGTGGCCCTCGGCGATGAGCAGTGCGATCGCGTCGGTCAGCTGCAGTTCGCCGCCGGACCCCGGTTCGATGCGGCGCAGCGCGTCGAAGACTGCACGGTCGAGCAGGTAGCGACCGGCCGCCGCGAACGTCGACGGTGCGTCCTCGATGTCCGGCTTCTCGACCATGCCGACGACCTTGAGGACGTCCGGGTTGACGGCGTCGGGAACGATCTCGACGTCGAACACGCCGTACGCGCCCACCTGGTCCTTGGGGACGTCGATGGCGCACAGCACCGAGCCGCCACGCTTGGCGCGGACCCGCTGCATGGTCTCGAGCACCCCGACGGGCAGCACCAGATCGTCGGGCAACAGCACTGCGACGGCATCCTCGTCCGGGTCGAGCGCCACCTCGGCGCAGGCGACGGCGTGACCGAGCCCGAGGGGCTGCTCCTGCACGACGGACGACACCTCGAGCAGGCCGGGGGCCTTGCGGACCTTCTCCAGCAGCTCGTACTTACCCTTCGCCTCGAGCTTCGATTCGAGGACGAGATCTTCGACGAAGTGCGCGACGACGCCGTCCTTGCCGGGCGACGTGACGATCAGGAGACGCTCGGCTCCCGAGTCGGCCGCCTCCCCGGCGACCAGCTCGATACCGGGGGTGTCGACGACGGGCAGCAGTTCCTTGGGCACCGTCTTGGTGGCCGGCAGGAACCGCGTTCCCATTCCGGCCGCGGGGACGACCGCCGTCCTGAAATGGCGCGCGACCTCGGTCGGATTGTTCGTCATAAGCACTCACCCTAACTTTCGCCGTCCGGGAGCCGGAGAGGTGACCATAAGGTGACACCATGACCCCACCCGACAAGGCAGTGTGGCGCACGCGCATCCTGAATGCGAGACGCACCCTCCCCGGCGACGTGCGTCGCGTCCAGGATGCCGCTCTCGCGGCGTTCGCGGTGACGGTGACCCCACGGGGTGGGACGGTGTGCGCGTACGTTCCGGTGGGTTCCGAACCGGGCGCGGTGTCGCTGCTCGACGCGCTGGCCGAGGTGGCCGCGGAGGTGCTGGTGCCCGTCACCAGGCCCGGGGAACCGCTGTCGTGGGCCCGGTACACGGGCGCCCGAACGCTGGTGGCCGCGGGCTTCGGACTGCACGAACCGGACGGCGAGGTGCTGCCGCCCGAAACGGTGGCGCGCGCCGCGACCGTGCTGGTTCCGGCGTTGGCGGTGGATCGGCGCGGGGTGCGGCTGGGCCGCGGCGCCGGGTTCTACGACCGCACTCTGCCCCTGGCTTCGCCGGATGCGGCGCTGATGGCGGTGGTGCGCGACGACGAACTCGTCGACGAACTGCCCGAGGACCCGCACGACGTGCGCATGGGTTGGGCGTTGACACCCGGGCAGGGACCGGTCCGTCTGGGAGACCGCGGGGGTCGTGCGGAATAACACACTCCCTTCCCTTGTTGGCACTGTGGTCTGTAGAGTGCCAACTCTGACTCGATCGCGGAGGATTCACCGGTGCCCACTTACTCATATGCCTGCACGTCGTGCGACAACAGCTTCGACATCGTGCAGTCGTTCAGCGACGACTCCCTGACCGAATGCCCGCAGTGCCAGGGCAAGCTGCGCAAGCTCTTCAACTCGGTCGGCATCGTGTTCAAGGGCAGCGGCTTCTACCGCACCGACTCCCGCAGCGGCTCCACCGCCAGCGAATCCGCGAGCACGTCGAGTTCGTCGACGAGCACCAAGACCGAGTCGGCCCCTTCCGCATCGAGCTCATCGAGCACCGCCGCATCGAGCACCCCGGCCGCCGCCGCGAGCTGACCACCGCTCCCCCACCGTTCGCACACGAGTAGTCCACAACCCCCCGGTTCATCCACAGGGTGGGCGCAGACCCCGCGTGAAGGGCCGACGGGCCGTTCCGACCGCCTAGGTTCGGGACATGCCCGCCGGCCCTTCGCCACTGAACAGTCAGCCGTTCCGCCGTCAGCCGTTCCACCCTCCCCGGCCGCCCGCACCGGCACAACCGCCCCTGCGGCCCGCGTCCCTGCAGCCCGGCCCGCTCGACCGGTTCGGTGAGCTGCTGCGCCCCGGATGGTTCCGCACGCCCACCGCGCGCCGCGTCGCCGCGGGCCTCCTCGTCGTCGTCGCGGTACTGCTGATGTTCCGCGGCGATCCCGGCGCCGCCCGGACATCCGTGGTGGTCGCCGCGCGCGACCTGTCGCCCGGACACACCCTCACCCGCGACGACGTGACGGTCGCCGAGCGCGAGAGCAGCGCCGTCGTCGCCGGAACACTCACCGATGTCGCCGCCGCCGTCGGGCACACCGTCGCCGGGCCCGTCCCCACCGGGGAAGCCCTCGTCGACACCCGCGTGCTCGGCCCGCGGCTCGCGTCGGCCGCCGTCGGCCTCGACGACGCCCGGCTCGTCCCCATCCGGCTCGCCGATGCGGGCGTCGGCGAGCTGCTGCGGGAAGGCGATGTCGTGGACGTGCTGACGGTCGCGGCGGAGCCCGTCGGCGACGCCGCGGGACCACCCGGCGCCCACGTGCTCGCAACCGGCGCCGTCGTGGTGCTCGCGCGCCGCGACGCATCGTCGGGTACCGGCCGCGACCACGTGGTTCTCGTTGCGCTCGGCGCCGATCAGGCCACCGCGGTGGCCGCCGCATCGCTTGTGAGTGCGCTCACCGTCACCGTGCACTGACCACACGGACACCGGCGGGCGGTTTATCGTCCACCTGTCGGCATGTGACGCGGGACACCCCCGTCGACAGGCGATACGGGATTCCCCCGGTCGCGGGCGAGAGCCGACACCGCATCGCGCGGACCTGCCGAAAGGAACAGCAGCATGCTGAAGGGGTTCAAGGACTTCCTGCTCAGAGGAAACGTGCTCGACCTGGCGGTCGCGGTCGTCGTCGGCACCGCGTTCACCGCGATCGTCACGGCGTTCACCGAATACGTCATCAACCCGCTGATCGCCGCGCTGGGCGGCGACAACGAACTCGGCTGGGGTTTCCAGCTCGTCGCCGACAATCCGTCGACGTTCGTCAACATCGGCGCGGTGATCACCGCCGCGATCAACTTCGTCATCATCGCCGCGGTGGTGTACTTCGTGCTGATCGCGCCGGCGAACGCCGCGAAGAAGCGCTTCGCCACCGACCCGACCGACGACGAGGCCAGCGCGGAGGATCTGCTGATCCAGATCCGCGACATCCTCGAGGCACAGACCGGGCAGCCGGGGCAGGGTGGCGCGCACGCCAAGCCCGCTCCCGATCAGCTCTGAGTCTTCCCGCCACACGAAGAGACCCGACACGAAGAAACCGGTCCCGCTCGGAGGTTCCGAGCGGGACCGGTTCGTTCTACGACCGGGTCGGGCGTGCTACGCCGTCACCGTGCGTGGATCCGTATCAGACGGTCCAGGCCTGACCGTAGGTGGTGACGTTGTCGCCGTTCTCCGTGATGGCGCGCACGAACGGGCGGACCTGGATCGCGCCGACGACGCCGGACGCGGTGCCGTGGACGTTGGCGAACTGGACGGTCTTGAAGTCACCGTTGAATTCCTTCTCGGCAACGACGAGCTCCTCGATGCCCGGAGCCGGGGTCAGCTCGAGCTCGGCGTAGGCCTGGGGGAGGATGTCGGTGACAGCTGCGCCTACGCTCTGCTCAGCGCTCGGGCCGTCGCTATCCACGCCCACACTCGCACCTGCGCTGAGAGTGAGGTCCGGGGTCGAGTAGGTGACGCCGATGGCACCGTCGATGCTGGCGGCCCACGCGAACTGGTAGCCGAACTGGAACAGGGTGCCCTCAGCGTCGGCGGCGTCCTCACCGATCAGGTTGACGGTGCCGCGGCCGTTGTGGAAGAACTCGCGGTTGAACGGGCTGCCACCGAGAGCGGGAACACCGTGGATGTGGGTGTCCTCCTGGGTCACGACGACCTCGAGGCCGTCGGAGACGATGCGGTTCTGGTCGTTGACCTCGGCCGAAGCGGCACCCGAGGCGCCGACGACCATGCCGAGAACGGCGGCACCGGCCAGGACGCTG
This sequence comes from Rhodococcus yananensis, assembly GCF_020515525.1. Classification (GTDB taxonomy): domain Bacteria; phylum Actinomycetota; class Actinomycetes; order Mycobacteriales; family Mycobacteriaceae; genus Rhodococcus; species Rhodococcus yananensis. The sequence goes on along the minus strand of NZ_JAIYEP010000025.1, from coordinate 47,357 downwards.
TTACGGGCGGCCTTGAAGCCACGCGACTTGATTCCCATGATTACTCCGTACTTGGTGGTGGGGATTTACTGCGGGATTGCTCGGTACCGGACTCAGAGAGTCCAGACCTGGCCGTAGGTGGTGACGTTGTCGCCGTTGTCGGTGATGACGCGGACGAACGGGCGGACCGAGACCGGGCCGATGACGCCGGTCGCGGCGCCGTGCACGTTGGCGATCTGCACTTCCTTGAAGTCGCCGTTGAACGCGCCTTCGGCGACGACGATCTCCTCGATTCCGGGGGCCGGCGTGAGCTCGACACCCGCGGTGACCTGGGGGAGAACGTTACTGACAGTCAGTGAGTCTTCGTCGACGACCTTGCTCAACGCGAAAGCCCGGATCGGCTGATCGTTGGCGTCGAGGATCGGGTTTCCTGCGTCGTCCTGGAGATACACGGGTTTGCCGTCGGCATCGACCGCAGGCAGGTACGTCTCGGTGCCCGCGGTGGTGGCCTCGAGCTGCGGGCTGGTCCAGCTGAACCCGATCGAACCGTCGATCGACGCCGACCACGCGACCTGGTAGCCGAACTGGAAGGTCGAGTTCTCGAAGTCGGCCGACTCGGGGCCGACGATGTGGGCGAGACCGCGGCCGTTGTGGAACCACTCGCGGCTCAGCGGGCTACCGCCGATCGGGGGCACACCGTTGATGAAGGTGTCCTCCTGGGTGACGATCACCTCGTGGCCATCGGACACGATCCGGTTCTGGTCGTTGACCTCGGCGCTCGCCGCGCCGGCCGATCCCAGAACCAGACCGGCCACGGCGGCGAACGCCACCGTGGCGTTGCGGGCGGTCCGGAAACCGCGTCGCGTCTGAATCTTCATGAATGCCTCATCCGTTCTTTATGTGCCGGGTCGCGCGCCCGCTCCGACAACGTGGTCGCCTCGCCCCCGCGACGCACATTCACACACACCGTCGCCGGGAGCTGCCGCCGATGGTGTTGTGATGAATCAACGTCCGCACGGTTGCGTAACCGATTCGTGATCAATTCCCAGCCTCGCGACCGTTCCTTGACCTGATCGAACCTGTGAGGAGATTAGACCGTGACCCAGAACCGGACAACACTTTGATCCACGTCGTGGAACAGCGACATTTCGGAGTTCACGGATCCGGCGGAGCGCAAGATTCCCGGTACCGAGATTCACACCACAGCGTGCTTCTCGGCCGCGACAGCGCCCGGCGCGCACCTCTCTACCCGAACATCTGCCCAGGTGACACACTGATTGTCCGGGAGCACAAGATCACCCGCCCGACCTGCGCTGTGACCAGAGACACGAGACCCCCCGGCGCGTCGTCCGCGCCGGGGGGAAAGGGAAGGTTAAGGGAAGGTTGCAGCACCGGCAATTCCGGGTCCCGTCGCGTCCGAAGTGACGCTAACCTAAGTGATCGATATCACAGTTTGCCGTGATGTGGGGGAACCTGCCGTCGCAACCAGTCGTCGGACTCGTCGGTTCGCGGCGCCTCGGACCCCCGTTCGTCGCGCGTCGTCTCGGGAAGGACGTCGCCGAAGATCCGATCGAGTCGCGCGCGCTCGGCCCGCGACAGCGATGTGCGTTCCCGCGCCGGCGGCGGGGCGTCGCCGGTGTCGTTGGTGTCCTTGCCGGAAATGGTGCTACTCCTCCACCCGAGACAACTCTTCGATGACGTACGACGCCAGCGGCAGCAGCGTCGCCATGCCGTCGCGGATCGCCGCGCGTGACGACGCCAGGTTGACGACCAGCGTCGACCCCGACACCCCGACCAGTCCGCGCGACACCCCGGCGTCGACGGCACCGGAGGCGAGCCCGGACGACCGCAGGGCCTCCGCGATCCCCAGGATCTCGTGGTCGAGGACTTCCGCGGTGGCCTCGGGAGCGACATCACGCGGGGTCACCCCGGTGGCGCCGACCGAGATGACCAGATCGACACCGCCGATGACGGCGGTGTTGAGAGCGTTGCGGATCTCCACCTCGTCGGCAGCGACCGACACGACCCCGTCGACCACGAATCCCGCTTCCGCGAGGAGCTCGGTGACCAGCGGACCCACCGAGTCGGGATTGTCGCCGTGCGACACGCGGTCGTCCACGACGACGACGAGGGCTCGGCCGATTCGGGGCGCTTCGAGTTCCATGAACTCCAAGGTAGTTCCCGGGGCGTCCGGACGCGCTGTATGTCCGGGAAACCGCAGTGTGAGTACGTTCTCGATCATCGTCCACCTGTCTGTGCGTCGGAACCTGTCTGTACGTCGACGGTCTGCGGGTTGCCGCCCCGCGCGTCGGTGTAGGTGATCTGCACGGTCGAGCCCGGAGCCTGGGAGCGGATCGCCGCGATCAGCGAATCGCCGTCCGTGATCACCCGATCGTCGACCTTCGTGATGACGGCGCCGCGCGGGATCCCGGCCGCCTCCGCGGGACCCCCCGCCACCACCTCGACGACCGTCGCCCCGTCCGCGTCGTCGCGGGTGGGTACCTGCACGCCGATGATCGCGTGGGTGGCGCTGCCGGTGTCGATGAGTTCCTGCGCGATGCGGCGGGCCTGCTCGACGGGGATCGCGAACCCGAGCCCGATCGACCCGGCCTCGCCGCCCGACGTGGCGATGGCGGTGTTGATGCCCACCAGCCTGCCGTCCATGTCGACGAGGGCTCCACCCGAGTTGCCGGGGTTGATGGCGGCGTCGGTCTGCACCGCGTCGATCACGGTGTTCTGGTTGCCGGTCTCGCCGCTGGTGGAGACCGGCCGGTTGAGCGCCGAGACGATGCCGGAGGTGACGGTGCTCTCGAGGCCGAGCGGCGACCCGACGGCGACGACGCTCTGCCCCACCTGCAGGGCATCGGAATCGCCGAGTTCGATGGGGGTCAGGTCGGTGCGTGCGTCGACCTTCACGACAGCGATGTCGGAGACGGGGTCGGTGCCGACGATGCTCGCGGGCGCGGAAGTGCCGTCGGAGAAATACACGGTCAGCTGTGCCGGCTGTCCGGCGCCGGACACGACGTGGTTGTTGGTGAGGATCAGGCCGTCCGACGACAGGACGACGCCCGAGCCCTCCCCCGACGCGGAACGCCCGACCACCTCGATGCGCACGACGCTCGGCACGACCTTCTGCGCGACGGCCTGCACCGATCCGGCCGGGGCGTTCGCGACGGTCGTGGTGTCGGCCTTCGGTGCGTCCAGCGCATTGGTCACCGCCGGGGTGTTCGCGTCGCGCACCGTCCACGCACCCACCGCACCGCCGATACCGCCGCTGACGAGGGCGAGCGCGACCGCACCGATCGCGAGCGCGGAACGCCCCGGCATCCGGCCCGCCGGCCGCGGCGCCGCCGGGTGCGGCTGCGGCACGTCCGGGTGCGGCTGCGGCACGTCCGGGTGCGGTGTGCCCGCGCCCGGGTACGGATGCTGCCCGGGTGCCTGCGGGTGGCCCTGCTGCGGTGTCGGCTGCGCCCCGTACGGGTGGGGCCGGTACGGGTTCGGGTTCGGCTGGTGCTCCGGTTGCCCGGCACCACGAGTGGAGTCGTCGGTCATCGGTGGATCGCCTTCCCAGCGGGTCGCGCGCTGTGCGCGGAGCACTGTCGCGCTCGCTCTGTCGTCTCGCTCTGTCCTCCAGGATGAACCGGGTAACTGAGAACCGCCTGAAAGTCGCCTCCCGGTTTTCCTGTCAAACACTCACGATTCCAGCTGCGACGTCCCCGGCAGGACGATCTTGATGAGTGCGCCGCCGCGTCGCGAACGCTCCACCCCGATCGTGCCGCCGTGCTTCATCACGATCTGCCGGACGATCGCGAGCCCCAACCCCGATCCGGGCATCGAGCGGGCAGTCGTCGCGCGGTAGAACCGTTCGAACACCAACTCCCGTTCCTCCTCGGGGATTCCCGGACCGGCGTCGTCGACGGTCAACTCCATCAGGCCCGCGTCGATCTGCCGCATCGCGACGATCACGTCCTGCCCGGCCGGGCTCCACTTCGCGGCGTTGTCGAGCACGTTGACGACCGCGCGGGTGAGGGTCGCGTGGTCGCCGAACACGAACCACGGTTCCGTCGTCGCGGTGAAATCGATGTCGGTGCGTCGGCGACGCGCCCGCTCCAGGCTGCGTTCCACGACGTCCGCGACGTCGACCGCCTCGAACACCGTCTCCGGGGCGTCCTCACGGGCCAGATCCACGAGGTCACCGACGAGCGTGGACAGTTCCTCGATCTGGCCGACGACGTCGGCGCGGAGCTCGGCCATGTCGTCGTCCGGCAGGCTCGGCGCACCCGGGCTGCTCGCGGCGATGAGCAGTTCCATGTTGGTTCGCAGCGACGTCAACGGGGTGCGCAGTTCGTGGCCGGCGTCCGCGACGAGACGCGACTGCCGCTCCCGGGACTCGGCGAGCGCCCGCAACATCATGTTGAAACTCTCGGTGAGCCGCGCGAGCTCGTCGTGCCCGGTGACGCTGATGGGTCGCAGGTCATCGGTCCGCGCGACACGTTCGGCGGCCGCCGTCAACCGCGCGACAGGTCGTAGACCGGTGCGGCCGACGGTCGCGCCCGTCGCACCGGCGAGGACGACACCGCACCCGCCGACGAGGAACAGCACGCTCGCGAGCCGGTTGAGCACCTCGACGGTGGGGCCGAGACGCTGCGCGATGACGACGGTGCTGCCGTCGGGAATGCGTTGGGCGAGCACCCGCTGCTGATCGACGGTCCGCAGCGACGAGTCGGCGGCGCCCGTCGCGACGGCGAGTTCGGGGTCGCCGATCGGCACCGACGATCCGGGGGGCACGTACTGCCCCAGATCCGGGTAGACGAGGGCGACGGAGATGTCGGAACTGTAGAGCTGGGCACCCCCGATGTAGCGCGGATCGTAGGTGATCAGGGTGCTGGACTCGACGAGCGCGTCGGCGCGGGCACGGAGCTGCTTGTCGACGTCGGCGTACAGGGCGCGGGCCACCACCATGTAGGCGGCGATGGACGTCACCGCGACCGCGATGGCCACGGCACCCGCCGCGAGCAACGTCACACGGACCCGCAGCGGCACCGAACTCGTCAACAGCATCGGTGGTCGCATCGGGCGGCTCACGGCGGGGTCTCGCGCAGAACGTAGCCGACGCCGCGCACCGTGTGGATCAGGCGCGATTCGCCGCCGGCCTCCGTCTTGCGCCGCAGATACCCCACATACACCTCGAGGGCGTTGCCGGACGTCGGGAAGTCGTAGCCCCACACCTCCTCGAGGATGCGGCTGCGGGTGAGCACTCGCCGCGGGTTCGCCATGAGCATCTCCATGAGGGAGAACTCGGTGCGGGTGAGGCTGATGGGCCGGTCGCCGCGGGTGACCTCGCGGGTCGCGGGGTCGAGGGTGAGATCTGCGAAGCGCAGGGTTTCCTCGGCGGCGCCGTCGGGGCCGATCGTCGTGCGCCGCAGCAGGGCCCGGAGTCGGGCGAGGAGTTCTTCGAGCGCGAACGGTTTCGGCAGGTAGTCGTCGGCACCGGCGTCGAGTCCGGCCACACGCTCGGACACCGAGTCGCGGGCGGTGAGCACGAGGATCGGCAGGTCGTCGCCGGTGCTGCGCAACCGGCGGCACACCTCCAGGCCGTCGACGCGCGGCATCATCACGTCCAGCACCATCGCGTCGGGACGGGCGGCCGCCACCTTCTCGAGCGCGTCCTGCCCGTCCGTCGCGAGTTCGACGGTGTACCCGTTGAAGCTGAGTGATCGGCGCAGGGATTCCCTCACCGCCCGGTCGTCGTCGACCACCAAGATGCGCATGGGCACCATTTTGGCCCCGGCCACTGAGAGTCGGCTGAGAACCGTCAGAGTGTGTCGGGGTCGATCACTCCGAGTTGGACGGCCTTCACCAGTCGGCGGGGAACGCGGTGCGTGACGCCGTGTACCGTCACCGGCACCAGATCAGGCGCCGCGGTGTTCCACTGCGCGCGGCGACTGCGCGTGTTCGAGCGGGACATGCGTCGTTTCGGAACTGCCATCGGTTTCTACCTCTCCTCTCCTGCGACCCGTGTGTACATCCGGTCACTCCGGCTACTGGGAGCGCACACGGCGGCCGTACTTGCGTTCGAACTTCTCGACGCGGCCGGCCGTGTCGAGGTTGCGGGCGGTACCCGTCCAGAACGGATGCGATTCGCTGGTGACATCGACGACCACCAGCGGGTAGGTGTTCCCGTCCGACCACTCGATCGTGCGGTCGGACACGACCGTCGAACGGGTCAGGAACGTCGACCCGGTGTTCGCGTCCTGAAAGACCACTGGATGGTAGTCGGGGTGGATATCTGATTTCACGTCGATCACCTCTCTGTATTCGGCTGTGCGTCGGCACGGGTGCCCGCATCGACGCCGTCGTCGGTGCAGGGGTCACGGTGGTGGTGGCCGAAGGGGTCGTCCCACATCGGCCACAACTCGGGATGGGCGAACTCGTCGTCGGTGAGCAATGCCTCACCCAACGCGCCGAGGATCGCCTCAGGGTCGGCATCGTGGACCAGCACGACGAGGGAGGTGTCGCGGTCGCCGTAGGTTTCGTCCCAGCGCAGCGCCGCCATCGCCAGCCGCGTGTCGGGCGCCTCGGCGAGCTGTTCGGGGGTCATCGACGCCAGCCACGGCCCGGCGTGCGCGACCCGCAGCCCGCCCCCGGCGGATTCGATGAGCAGCGCGGTATCGGGCTGGGTCGCCACCCACACGCGGCCGCGGGTGCGGATCACCCCGTCGAGCAGCACGTCGATTGCCTCGTGCAGCCGCTCCGGGTGGAAGGGACGCTGCGCGGCGAACTCGAGCAGTCGCACCCCGCAGTCGTCGTCGAGCGGTGGCTGGCCGCGCAGCAGCGGCGAATACGCGCCGCTGATCTCGCCGCGGCGCGCCGTCGGCGGGATGCGCAGCAGCAGGGCCTCGACATCGGGGGTCGCGGACCACACGACCGGCGCGTCGGGTGCCAGGCGGGTGAGCACGGCGTGCAGGCGGGCCTGCTGCCAGCCGTCGGCGCCCGGCCGGACGACGAGGGCGTCGGCGAACTCGACCTGCCCGACGACCACCTGCGCGACGGTGCGCTCGTCGTCGGGAGTGGTGGAGATCTCCTCGTCACCGCTCGCGTCGTCGAGCCAGGTGGCAGCGTCGAGACACGTGACCACGGCGTCGACCCGAACGTCACGGGCGGCGGGTCCGTCGATCTGCCCGACAACGTCGGCGACCACGACGTGCTCGATGGCCCAGCACACGGCTTCGGGTTCGAGTTGTGGGTCGAGGCGCAGCACGATCCGGTCGACGTTGCTACGCCGGTGCAGGCTCCGCAGCAGCGGCAGCAGGTCTTCACGCAGAGTGCAGGAGACGCAGCCGTGGGCAAGTTCGAGCGGTGTGTCGCGGCGGTCGTCGACGGTGGTCACGGTACGGCGCACGAGCCCTTGTGCGAGTTCCCGGAGGTCGTGGTGGACGACGATCGTGCCGGCCTTCAGTAGCGAGGCAGCGGCACCGGCGGTCCCCGGGTCGCGACCGGACACGACGATCAGCGGTGTCCTGGTGTCCACAGCACCCCTTTCGAAAATGGTTGTCATCAATGGTTCGAGAGCGTAACCTCATCGGAGCCGTTTGTCGAAAATGATTGTCGTTACGTGTTGTGCGTGCGACGAAGGAAGGACAACCCGTGTCTGCGCACTGCCAGCTCACCGGACGCTCCCCCGGATTCGGGAAATCCGTCTCCCACTCCCACGTCCGCACCAACCGCCGCTGGAACCCGAACATCCAGCGCAAGACGTACTACGTACCCTCGCTCGGGCGGCGCGTCACCCTGACGCTGTCCGCAAAGGGCATCAAGACCGTCGACCGCGACGGCATCGACGCTGTCGTCGCGCGTCTGCGTACCCGCGGGGAGAAGATCTGATGGCCCGCAACGAACTGCGCCCCATCGTCAAGCTGCGGTCGACCGCCGGAACCGGCCACACGTACGTCACCCGCAAGAACCGTCGCAACGACCCCGACCGGCTCGTCCTGCGCAAATACGATCCGACGCTGCGCCGACACGTCGACTTCCGCGAGGAGAAGTAGCCGTGGCCAAAAAATCGAAGATCGCCCGCAACCGGCAGCGAGAGGAGATCGTCGCCCGGTACGCCGAGCGTCGCGCGGAGCTGAAGGCGATCATCCGACGGCCGTCGAGCACACCCACCGACCGAGCCGCAGCTCAGGCCACCCTCCAGCGCCTGCCCCGTGACGCGAGTCCGGTACGATTGCGCAATCGAGATGCCGTGGACGGCCGCCCTCGCGGCCACCTGCGCAAGTTCGGCCTGTCGCGCGTGCGTGTGCGTGAGCTGGCCCACCGCGGGGAGCTCCCCGGCGTCCACAAGTCGAGCTGGTGAGGAGCGAGGTATGGCAGTCAAACGAGGATCGTCGAAGAAGTCACGCGCTGTCGAGGGCCGCAAGCCGAAGAAGAATCCGCTCTTCGCGGCGAAGATCGACCACGTCGACTACAAGGACGTGAACCTGCTCCGCACGTTCATCTCCGACCGCGGCAAGATCCGCAGCCGTCGCGTCACCGGTCTGACCCCGCAGCAGCAGCGTCAGGTGGCCATCGCCGTCAAGAACGCGCGCGAGATGGCTCTGCTGCCCTACGTCAGCGGCAAGTAACCTCTCTGCCCGAACGGCACCCGTTGGTGAGTGTGCAGTTGTCGGCGCCTCGAGGCCCGAAAACCACCGATAACTGCACACTCACACCGGCGCACCCGCGTCACGCAGATGTCTCCGGACCCGCTCGACGACCGTGCGCGGCGTGCGACGCAGCAACTCGGAGTTCACCCGGATCACCGCCCATCCGAGAGCCGCGAACTCCTCGTACCGTTCGATGTCGACGGTCCGCTGTCGCGGATCGGTCCAGTGGTGGGCACCCTCGTACTCGACGGCGACACGCCACCGCGGCCAGCCCAGGTCGGCGTGACCGATCACCCGGTGTCCGTCGACGATCGGCACCTGGGTCTGCGGCACCGGGAGTCCGGAACGGACGAAGAGCAGTCGGACGCGGGACTCCTGCGGCGACTCCGCACCCGGATCGACGAGCGCGAGCACATCGGTGAGCTTCGCCAGCCCCCGTTCTCCGGAGTGCCGCTCGGCCAGCGCAGCGATCTCGGCCGGTTGGAGCCGCGTGACGCGACACAGTTCGTCGAGCCTGGCGACCGCGTCGTCACGGGCCAGCCACCGGCCCAGGTCGAACCCGGTGCGGGCGGGTGTCGTCACGGGAAGTCCTCGCACGTCGCACACCTCGTCGCTGAGCAAGGTATCGCCGTGGACGAGCACACCCGTACAACCCCGACGGCTTCCGTGCCGGACGAGTTCGGCGGGTTCTCGCACATCGATCCACCTACTCCCGTGCATCGCTGCCGCGGACAGACCTGCCACGACGCCGACACGCCCCGACCACAACCATGCCGCGTGCGCACGATGCGCCGCGTCGAGCGGGACGGAAGCGTCGATGTACACGTTGCGGTACAGCCGCGTGAAGCGCCGCAACTGCCCCTGCCCGACCTTGCCCTGTGCTACCGCCTCCGACCCGAGGAAGGGCCTGTCGAATTCCCCCATTTCCGACACGATGCCGGACGGCACCCCGATCGGGAACCCCCTTGTCGCGCACCTGTGGACAACTCCGCCGAGTGTGCACATATCGACGTGTTCCACCCGGTGAACGGCCCGTAGCTGCACACTCGACAACCCACCCCGCTCAGATCGTTAGACTGGGCAATCGTGTCTGGCGTGATCTCGGGATTCACTGTGATCTTCGTGATCATCGCAATCGGGTTCGTACTCGGACGCCGAGGCACGCTCGGCGCCGACGCGCAGACGGTGCTCAGCAAGATCGTGTTCGTCGTCGCGACGCCCGCGTTGCTGTTCGATGCACTCGCGACCTCCGACCTGTCGTCGATCTTCTCCGAACACCTGTACGTCGGTGCCGCGACCGCGCTGGTCGTCGCGGCGGTCTACCTCCTCGTCGCGCGACTGTGGTTGCGCCGCGCCGTTCCCGAACTGGTGGTCGGTGCGCTCGCCTCGTCGTACGTGAACTCCGCGAACCTCGGAATCCCCATCGCCGTGTTCGTCCTCGGCGACGCCTCGTTCGTGGCGCCCCTGATGCTGTTCCAGATCATCGTGCTCTCCACCCTCGCGCTCACCGCACTCGACGTGTCGACCATGCGGGAGGGTGCGTCGCGGTGGGACACGGTCACCGCGCCGTTCAAGAACCCCATCGTCCTTGCGGGCGCCGCCGGGCTGATCGTCGCCGGCACCGGATGGACGGTACCGACTGCGCTGATGCAACCGATCCAACTGCTCGGCGGGGCGTCCGTTCCCGGCGCCCTCCTCGCATTCGGGCTGTCGCTGCAGGGCGTGCGGGTACTGCAACGCGGCACCAGCCCGCGCCGCGACGTCGCCGTCGCCTCGTTCCTCAAGATCGTCGTGCAACCGGTGCTGGCGTACGCGATGGGCCGCTACCTGCTGCACCTCGACGACGAAGGCCTGTTCGCGGTGGTCGTCGTGGCGATGCTCCCGACCGCGCAGAGCGTGTTCGTGTACGCCGCCGCGTACGGGCGGGGCACCGTCCTGGCCCGCGACGCCGCGCTCGTCACGACGCTCGCCGCGGTCCCCGCCATCGCCCTCGCGACCGTGCTCCTCACCTGATCTACGAACGCCCCCGACTCCACGCCGCCCACAACGTCGCGTACCGGCCGCCGCGCGCGACCAACTCGTCGTGTGACCCCTCCTCGACGATGCGACCGCCGTCCATGAGCACCACCCGGTCGGCGCGCGCCGCCTGACTGAGCCGGTGCGCGACGATCAGCGCGGATCGTCCCTTCAACGCCTCCTCCGCCGACGACTCGAGGCGGTCGGCGCCGGCCGATCCGGCGTCGGCGGTGGCCTCGTCGAGGATCACCAGCGCCGGATCCAGCAGGATCAGGCGGGCCAACGCGAGTTGCTGTTCCTGCATCGGTGTCAGGACGTGCCCGCCGGCACCGACCTCGGAGTCCAGGCCCGCCGGCAGCCGCGACACCCAGCCGTGCGCTCCGACCCGTTCGAGCACCCCGACGAGACGTTCGTCGGACGCGTCCGGGGCGGCCATCCGCAGATCGTCGCGGACCGAGCCGGAGAACACGTGCACCTCCTGGGTGACCAGAGCGATGTCCTTCGTGCGCCGGGCGTCGCCGAGATCACCGATGGGCACACCCCCGAACGTGACGGCACCGACGGTCGGCGGGTGCACCCCGGCGAGCACCGCCGCGAACGTCGTCTTCCCCGCCCCGGACGCCCCGACCAACGCGACGTGTTCGCCGTCGCGGATGGTCAGGTCGACGCCGTGCAGGATCTCGGGGCCGCCGTCGTACCCGAACCGCACACCGTGGGCGACGAGTTCACGTCCCGCCGGTGCCGGTGCGTCCCGCGGCGCGTCGCCGCCGATGTGCTCTTCGCATTCCTCGATCAGACCCGCGATGCGCGACAGCGACGACAGTCCGCTCTGCAGTTCGTCCATGACGACCAGCAGTTGCCCCATCGGACCGAACAGTCGGAGGAAGAACAGCATCGCGGTGGTGGTGACACCGACGGAGATCTCCCCGCTGTCCACCAACGCGAATCCGACGAGCAGGATCGACGACATGCCGAGGAACTCGGCGAGGTTGACCCGCCCGAACAGCCGGTTGACGACGATCCGCGCCCGCAGCTCCCACCGCGCGACCCACCACGAATGATGGTCGATGGGCCCGGCGAGCCGCGACCCCAGGTCGAAGGCGTGCACCGTCGGGAGGCCGCGGATGCCGCCGAGCACATGGTGGGCGCGTTCGCCCATCGCGATCCGCGACTCCCGGTAGATCGGTGGTGCGTCCCGCGTGTACATGCGGGCACCGAGATAGTGGATCGGCAGCACCACGACGAGCACGATCAGGAACCGCCAGTCGAGGGCGGCCAACCCGAACATGGTGAGCACGACGGTGAACAACGACCCGGACACGACGGGTGCGGTCGAACGGATGGCGTCGCTGACCTGCGCGACGTCGTCGGTTGCCCGCGACACCAGATCGCCGCTGCCCGCCGATTCGATGCGGGCGAGCGGCAGACGCATCGCGGCGTCGAGCATGCGTTCGCGCACCCGCGCCAGCGCCGTCTCGAACAGTCGCGAGGTCAGGACGAGTCCGAGCCCACCGAGCCCCGCGTACACGGCGGTGCCGACGACCATCGCCAGTCCCAGCCACGCGATGTCACCGAGGTCACCGCCGTCGAGGGCGACGTCCACCGACCGGCCCATCGCCCACGGGGTGACCAGCCCCGCCGTCGCCGCAGCGACGAGCACGACGAACACACCCACCACCGCGGCGCCACGACCGGAGAACGCGGCGATCGCCACACGGAGCGTGCCGCGCGCATCGGCGGTGCGGAACCGTTCACCGGCGTGCGCCGGAATGGGGGTGCTCATGCGTTTTCCTCGAGTCGTTCGGTGACGGACGGCACGACGATCACGTCGTCGGCCGCGGCCGTCAGCGCCGGGGATCGGGTGAACACGATCGTGGTGCGACCGCGACGCAGTTCCGGGAGCCGATCGGCGATGACCGCCTCGGTGACGGAGTCGACCGCCGTCGTCGGATCGACGAGGACCAGCGCCTCGCTGCCGGCGGCGAGCGCGCGGGCCAGCGACACTCGTTGACGCTGCCCTCCCGAGAGCATGCGTCCCGCTTCCCCGACGGGCGTGTCGAGGCCGGCGGGCAGAACGCGGGCGACGTCGTCGCAGGCCGCGGCGAACACGGCGCGGGTGACGCGGGCGTCGGCGTCGGGGGCTCCGTCGGGGATACCGGCGGCGATGTTGTCGAGGACGCTGCCCTCGAACAGGTGCGATGCGTGCGGCGCCACCCGAAGGTTGCGGCGCGCGGCGGCGTGGTCGAGGTCGAACAGGTCGACGTCGCCGATCAGGATCCGGCCCGCATCGGGGGTGCGCGACCGCGACAGCACGTCGACGAGATCGGCGACGGTCTCGGTGTCGGCGTGGACCACCGAGAACGTGCCGCGGCGCACCGTCAGGTCGAGGTCGCGGACGTCACCGACCGTCAGGGACTCGACGACGAGGTCGCCGCCGGTGGTGTCGGCGTCGCCCGTGGGGGCGGCGGGCGGGGCCTGCAGGATCCCGAGGACCCGCTCGGACGATGCGACGGCCGCAGCCCACACCGCACCGGCGTTGCTGCCGAGCGCGGCGAGCGGCGCCATGATGACCTGGGTGACACCGACGACGGTGATCAGTTGCCCCACGGTCAGGTGGCCGGTGACGGCCATCGCGCCGGCCGCGACCGCGACGCCCACGATGAGCAGGCCCGACACGAATTCCATGGTCGCGGTGTAGGCGCCCTCGGCCTTCGCCGAACCGAGCACCGCGTCGAGGGCGCGGCGACTCGCCGACCGGTAACGGCGGGACGCCTCGGCGTCGGCACCGATTCCCTTGACGACGCGGATGCCGGTGACGAGGTCGGTGGCGGTGCCCGCGGCGGCACCGGCGACCCGTTGCTCCTCGAAGCTGCGGCGACGCAGCGGACCGGAGCCCTTGTCGAGCAGCCACAGGATCAGTGGCGCCCCGACGAGGATCGCGACACCGAGCACCCAGGACGTGCCGAGCAGCACGATCGCGCCGAACAGCACGGCCACCATGTTCCCGATCGGGTAGACGGTGACGGCGATGCCGCGGGCGAGTTGCTCGACGTCGGACGTCGCGATGTTCAGGGCGACACCGGGCGCCCGCTGTTCACCGCCGAGTCCGCGGACGTCGAGGATGCGGTCGGTGACGCGGGTGCGCAGCCGATGCTGGACGGCGAGCATCCCGGCCTGCCCGATCCGGCCACCGAACCGCGCGGCGATCGTGAGCACGAGGAACAGCGCAGCCAGAACGAGCACCCACGTCCACAACGCCCCGATGTCGCGGGTGGCGACGGCCCGGTCGATGGCCTGACCCATGACGACGGGCACCAGCGTCTCGCACACCTGGTGCACCGTGACGAGCAGCGCCGCGGGGATCGTCCACCGGCGTGCGGCGACCATCGTGCGCACCGCGAATCGTCGCGGCGTGGTGTCGTCGTCCACGACGATCTCGGGTGTCGGCATCGCCTGCGGTGGCGGGTCGAAGAAGACGGGCAGTTTCATGTTCCTCCGGTATTCGGTCGCGGCGTACAGAGTGCCACGTCGAGCACCTACGGTGGGATCCGTGCGTCTCCTCACATTCGTGGCCTGTGCCCTGCTCGCGGTGGCGTGCGGATCGAGCGGTCCGGACGTCGAACCGCTGCCGGAGGTTCCTCATCCCGCCGACGCCGTGCCGTTCACCGCGCGTCCCGACATCGTCGACGCCGCGCCGTTGACGGTGCGGTCGTATTCGCGGGTGGCCGACGACCGCATCTCGCTGCAGTTCGAAACGGGCACACCCGAGTGCTTCGGGGTGGCACCGGCCGTCACCGAGAGCGACGACGTCGTCACCGTCGAACTGCTCGGTGGGCGCCTGCCGGAGACCCGGGACCGGATGTGCATCATGATCGCGGTGTCGGGGACGGTCGAGGTTCCGCTCGACGCACCGCTCGGCGAACGGGCGGTGACGGCCGCACCCTAGGGTTGACCCCATGCGTTCGCGGTCCACCCTGTCGCCGGTCACAACCCGCTCGGATCGGCTGCGGCCGGCATGAGTGAGGCGCCGCGCCACTGGCTGCTGTACCTGTGCACCGCGACCGCGCTGCTGCACGCCGCGTTCCAGTCGGTGCGCGTACTCGTCTCCTACCGGGTGCTCGCCCTCGGCGGCGACGCCGTCGTCATCGGTGTGATGACCGCGCTGTACGCGCTGGTGCCGCTGCTCGCGGCCGTGCGATTCGGGCGGGCCGTCGACCGCGGGCACGCCACCGCGATCCTGCGCGGCGGGGTGGTCGTGTCCACGGCCGGGGCGGCGCTCATCGCGTTCGGCGCCAACCTGCCGATCCTCGCGGTCGGCAACATCGTGCTGGGTCTCGGGCAACTGCTCGTCACCGTGTCCGGGCAGGCGTTCGTGTCGATCCTGTCGCCGCCGGGCGGCCTCGACCGCGGCTTCGCCGGGATCACCCTCGGCGTGTCGATCGGGCAGGCCGTCGGTGTGCCCGTCGCCGGACTCATCGCCGCCACCCACAGCGACGGCGGCACCGTCGAAACCACCGGCGCGCTGATCGTCATGACGGTGGTGACGGCGCTCGCGTTCCCGCTCGTCGTCGGCATCCGTGAACCAGCCGGGACCGGTCGCGGTGACGACGGACCACCACCGCAGTCGGTGCTGTCGATGCTGGGCACCCGCGGCATGAAACCGGCCATGTTGTCGTCGCTGGTGGTGCTCGCGTCCGTCGACATCGTCGTCGCGTACCTGCCGTTGCTCGGTGAACACTTCGGGTTCGGGGTGCTGCTGGTGTCGTTGCTGCTCACGGCGCGCACGGTCGCGTCGATCGTGTCGCGGGCGCTGCTGCCGTGGGCATTGCGCCGGATCCCGCGGCGGTGGCTGCTGCTGTCGGCGACCGCGGGCACCGTCGTGCCGGTCGCGCTGATCCCGCTGATCCCGAACCCCTGGGTGATCGCGCTGCTGCTCGCCGTGTGCGGCACGTTCTGGGGTGTCGGGCAGCCGCTGACGATGACGTGGGTGGTGGAACTGGTGTCGGTTTCCGACCGGGCATCCGCGCTCGCGGTGCGCCTCACCGGCAACCGGCTCGGCCAGGTGTCGGTGCCGCTGGTCGCGGGTGCGGTCGCGGGCGCAGCCGGTGTCGCGTCGGTGTTCTGGGTGACGGCGGCGCTGCTGACGGCGGCGGCGGTCACCACGGCCCGCGCACTCCGCCCCTGACCCGTGCGCACTTTTGGTAGTTGGAGCCACCAGAAAGGCGCACGGGTCAGGGGCGGCGCATCCGCACGTAGTCGCTCACGACCGCCGCACCCAGACCGTCGAGGTCGGGTGCCACGACCCGCCCGCCGACACGGTGCGCCATCCGGTCCACCACCCGCGCCAGACCCGGATCGTCGCCGAGCCGGAAGATCGTCACCTGCGCACCGAGCCGTGCCAGATGGTCGAGTTCGCGGACCGTCAACCCCAGGGTGCGGGCGCTCGGCGGGTAATCGAACGCCGCGAACCCGTCCGCTTCCAGATGCGCGGTCGGTTCACCGTCGGTGACGACCAACACCACCGGTTGGGCGTTCGGGTGCCGACGCAGATGACGGCCGGCGAGCAGCAGCGCGTGATGCAGGTTGGTGCCCTGCTCGTACACCCCGTCCAGACCGGCGAGTTCACTCGCCGTGACGACCCGCGCGTGCCGGCCGAACGCGATCAGCTGCAGCGCATCGCCGCGGAAGCGGGTGGACACCAGATGGTTCAATGCCAGCGCCGTGCGCTTCATCGGCACCCAGCGACCGTCCATCACCATCGAGAACGACGTGTCGACGAGCAACGCGACCGCCGCCTGCGCCCGCTGCTCCGTCTCCACCACCTCCACGTCCGACACCGCCATCCGCACCGGCACACCCGGATCCCGCAGCGTCGCGTTCGTCAGAGTGCGCACCACATCCCACGGTTCGGTGTCGCCGAACTCCCACGGACGTGACGCACCGGTCGGCTCCCCCATCGCCCCGGCGCGCCGCGTCTCCCGCTGCCCCGACCGCGAAGAGATCCGGTTCATCACGTCCCGCAGCGCCGTCTGCCCGAGTTGACGCATCGCTTTCGGCGACAACCGCCACTGCCCGTCGGCGCCCCGATCGAAGAACCCCTGCCGCTGCAGCTCCCGTTCCAGAGCGGCGAGGGTCCGCGCATCGGCGACCGCCTCCGGCCCGAGATGCTTCTCCAGTGCGTCGAGATCGATGTCGTCGAGGGCGGCCCCCGCGTACTGCTGCGACAGTTGCTCGGCGAGCCGGTCGAGTTCCGCGATCTCCTGCAGCGCCGACGTGGCCTCACCGAGCCCCGTGCCGTTCTCGCCGCGGAACCGTTCGGAACCCGCCCAGTCCTCCCCCGGACGCGCCGACCGCAGATGCCCGTCCAGCCGGTCCAGCTGCTGCATCAGCGACGGCGACCCGAACGCCTGCTGCGCCAGCGCATCCAGCTCGTCACGCTGCTCCTGGCTCAGCGAGTTGCGCAGTCGCTGCGCGGCCGCCGCCCGCTGCGCGAGGGAATCGAGCAGTTCCTCGACGGTGCGCGGGTTCTCCGGGAAGAAATCCCCGTGGTCGTCCATGAACCGCTCGAAATCGGCGGCGGTGTCGTCACCGCGCGCATGCTTGTCGAGCAGATCGTTCAGGTCCGACAACATGTCGGAGATGCGTTGCCGGTCCTCGTCGGTCGCCCCTTCGAGCGCCTGTTTCATGCCCGCGAAACGTTGGTCGAGCATCTCCCGCCCCAACAGATCGCGGATCTTCTCGTAGTCGGCGCGCGCCTGCGGGCTGCGCCAGTCGTAGTCGGCGAGTTCCTGCACGGCCTGCGCCGTGGACGCGGGCAGTTCCTCGATGCGCATCTCCGAGAAGCGGGCGTCGTCGTCGAGTGCACGGGCCAGCGCCTTGCGTTCCTCGAGCACCGCCCGGTCGAGGAGTTCGCGCACCTCCCGCAGCGTGCCGTCGAGATCGGTGCGGTCCAACAGTTCCCGCTTGCGCCGGTTCGCCCGCGCCGCCAACCTGTCCAGACCGCGCATCCCGTCGTGCCCGCGACGCAGCAGTTCGCGTAGCGCGCGTTGCGGGGAGGTGCCGGCGAGGACGTCGTCGCCGATCGCGGCGAGCGCGTCCCGCAGGTCCACCGGCGGCGCCAGCGGATCACCCCCGGTGTACGGCCCGTACCGCGCGGCGCGGCTCATGACGAATACACCGCCGCGCCCGTCGAATCGGTGTCCTTCGAGATCCGCCGCGCCAGATACAGTCCCTCGAGCGCCAGTTCGATCGCCGACGCCCGCGTCCCCGCGTCGTCCGCACCGAGCCGCTCGGCGACCGCGTCGAGCACCGGCAGTTCGGGCAGCTCGTCGAGAAGTCCCTTCGCCGTGATGCGTTCACCGGTGACCACCGGATCGCCGTGTTCGACGGCGGCGACGAGCGGCGCCAGGTCGACACCCGCGAGCCGCGACCGTGCGGTCTCCGCCGTCGCGCGACGCAGCAGATGATCGAGGATCTCGAATTCACGCCCCTCCTCACCGGACTCGAACTCGACCTTGCCTCGCAGCACCTCGACGACGGTCCCCAGATCGACGGGCCGCGCGACCGGGTCGTCCTCCCCGAGCACCGCGCCGCGGTGCAGGGCCGCGGCCGCGACGGTCTCGGCCCCGGCCACCGCGAACCGCGCCGACACCCCCGACCGCTGATCCACCGACGTGGACTCGCGCAGCAGCCGCGTGAACCGGGCCAGGATCTCGAGCAGATGCGCCGGCACCCGCGCCTGCAGTTCGGCTTCCTGCTCGACGACCGCGATCTCGGCGTCCAACTCGAGCGGGTAGTGGGTGCGGATCTCCGCGCCGAAACGGTCCTTGAGCGGGGTGATGATCCGTCCGCGGTTGGTGTAGTCCTCCGGGTTCGCGCTCGCGACCAGCAGCACGTCCAGCGGCAACCGCAGCGTGTAGCCGCGCACCTGGATGTCGCGTTCCTCCATCACGTTGAGCAGCGACACCTGGATGCGTTCGGCGAGATCGGGCAGTTCGTTGACGGCGACGATGCCGCGGTGCGCGCGCGGCACCAGACCGAAGTGGATGGTCTCGGGGTCGCCGAGGCTGCGTCCCTCGGCGACCTTCACCGGGTCGACGTCACCGACCAGATCGGCGACGGACGTGTCGGGGGTGGCGAGCTTCTCCGCGTACCGCTCGGACCGGTGCCGCCACTGCACGGGCAGATCGTCGCCGAGTTCGGCGGCGCGCCGAATGGATGCGGGGGTGATCGGTTCGTACGGATGCTCGGCGAGTTCGGATCCGGCGATCACCGGTGTCCACTCGTCGAGCAGCAGCGGCAGGGTGCGCAGCAGCCGGGTCTTGCCCTGGCCGCGTTCGCCGAGCAGCACCACGTCGTGGCCCGCGAGCAGAGCACGCTCGAACTGCGGGACGACCGTCTCGTCGAACCCGACGATGCCCGGCCACGGATCGGTGCCCTCACGCAGCGCGGTGAGCAGGTTCCGGCGGAGCTCGTCCTTGACGGACCGGTGCACGTGGCCGGACGCGCGCAGCTCGCCGACGGTGGACGGCCTGGATGTGGGAGACGTCACCTCACCCAAGGTACGACCGCCGGGACGATTCGGCATCTCCTCGTTCCGCCGTCGCACACCTGCACTTCCGGCACGGACACGTGGATCCTGGGTCGCGCTGGTCCTGCCGCTGCTCGTGCCGTTCCGGTGGCTGGGATCCGACGTCGGATCCAACGTCGGATCGGAGGTCGGATCCGAAGGGATACGGCGGTTGCGGGGATCACGGCGGGCAGGTACCGCCTGATGAACCGGGTCGACTGTGAAATCTGATAGACAATGGGGCATGTCGGACACCGAGATCACCTTTTCCAGCGGCGATGTGAGCCTGCACGGCAGCCTCCGCGTCCCCGTCTCGATCAAAGGCCCGGTGCCCGCCGTGCTGCTGCTCGCCGGGAGCGGTCCCACCGACCGCAACGGCGACAGCGCCCTCCTCCCCGGCCCGATCGGCACGCTACGTCACCTCGCCGACGTCCTCGAGGACAACGGTTTCGCGAGCCTGCGCTACGACAAGCTCGGTAGCGGCGTCACCGGGCTCGGTCCCTACGACGTCGAGGACGTCGCCGGCCTCGGGTTCTCCACGTTCATCGACGCCGCCACCGAAGCCGTCACCGTCCTCGCGGGTCAGCGGGGTGTCGATGCCGAACGCGTGTACGTCGTCGGGCACAGTGAAGGCGCCCTGATCGCGTTGGCGCTCGCGCAGAACGACGAGCGCATCAAGGGATTGGCCCTGCTCGAACCCCTCGCGGTGCGACTCCTCGATCTGCTCACCGCCCAGATCGACGCGCAACTCGACGCGGTGGTCGCCGCGAAACAACTGCCCGTGCAGATCGCCGACGAACTGCGTCTCGCGCTCACCGGGGCCGTCGAATCACTGCGCGCCGACGGCACCCTCCCCGGTGATCTGCCCGAACCCCTCCGCAACGCCGGCCTCGTCCCCGCCAACGCCAAGGCGCTCGCGGAGGAGGACGACCTCGACCCGCGGATGCTCGCCGCGCAGATCCGCGGCGGTATGCCCGTGCTCACCAGCGTGTCCGCGAAGGACATCCAGGTGCGGATCGAGGACGTCGACGCGCTCGATTCCGCGCTCGTGCACACAGCCCTGACCTCCCTGCGCATGTCGCGCACCAACCACGTCCTCAAGGACGTCGGCGACCAGCAGTCCACCGGCGCCGACTACGTCGCGGACCTGCCGTATTCCGACGAGTTCACCGACGGATTCGTCGCCTGGTTGAAGTCCCTGTGAGCGCGCCCGGCGGGTCGTGTCGCGGCCCGCCGGGGAATACGAAATGTCAGATTCGCGTCGTTGGTGTATGGTTTTCCGTTAACCCGCAGGTGCACACGAGAAAGGTACGGTCCGATGCATCGTCACATGCACGACAAGCCCTGTTCCGTACCGTTCGCGTACTTCCACTTCCACGCGGCCCTGTGGCATCCCCGAGACTAGAGTCGACCGACTCCACCTCTCGGGCACCCGGGCACAACGCCCCGGGTGCCTTTTCTTTTACCCCCGCTCCACACACCGACAGGAGACACCACATGAAACTACGACTCGGATCCACCGGCACACTGCCGAAGGAACTCCCGCACGATCTGACCGGGCACGCCATCACGATCGACCTGAGCCACGTCGACGCGGAGAAGGGTGCGGCCGCCGCCGTGCTGATCCGCGAACTGCTCGATCGCGGAGCCGCGAAACTCGTCATCGCCGACGACCGGCGCGTCCCCGCCGATCACATCTCCGTGCAGCACAGCGCCCACCCGTACGCCGCCTGAATCGGGCGACGTCCGGGCGGGCGCAAACCGCTCGACGACTCGGCGTCAGTGCGCGAAGTGGCGGGCCCCCGTCAGATACAGGGTGACACCGGCCTCGCGTGCCGCCTCGATCACCTCGTTGTCACGCACCGAACCACCCGGCTGCACGACCGCCTTGACCCCCGCCTCGGTGAGCACCTGCAGACCGTCCGCGAACGGGAAGAACGCGTCGGACGCGGCCACCGAACCGGCCACCCGGTCGCCGGCGCGCGCCACCGCGAGCCGCGACGAATCGACGCGATTGACCTGACCCATGCCCACGCCGACGGTCGCGCCACCGGACACCAGCAGGATCGCGTTGGACTTGACGGCACGCACCGTGCGCCACGCGAACTCGAGGTCGCGGAGGGTCGCCGCGTCGGCCGGCTCACCGCACGCGAGCTGCCAGTTCGCCGGTGAATCGCCGTCGGCGTCGAGCGCGTCACGTTCCTGCAGCAACAGCCCACCGGAGATCTGCTTCATCTCGATCTGCGCGGCCTCCGGCGAATCCGCGCGCAGGATGCGGATGTTCTTCTTGCGGGAGAGCACCTCGACGGCGCCGTCCGCGTACGCCGGGGCGATGATCACCTCGGTGAAGATGTCCGCGACCTGCTCGGCCATCTTGACGCTGACCTCACGGTTCGACGCGATCACACCACCGAACGCGGAGACCGGGTCGCACTCGTGTGCCAGCCGGTGCGCGTCCGCGATGTCGTCGGCGATCGCGATGCCGCACGGGTTGGCGTGCTTGATGATCGCGACGCACGGCTCCGCGTGGTCGTGTGCGGCCCGCCAGGCCGCGTCGGCGTCCTGGTAGTTGTTGTACGACATCTCCTTGCCGTGGAACTGCTCGGCCTGCGCCAGCCCCGGCTCGCCGTCCTCGCTGACGTACAGCGCGGCGGCCTGGTGCGGGTTCTCGCCGTACCGGAGGACGTTCGCGCGGGTCCACGTCGCTCCGGTCCACGCCGGGAACTGCGTGTCCTCGGTCTCGGGAACGGCGTAGCCACTGTTCATCCAGCTCGCGACCGCGACGTCGTAGGCGGCGGTGTGCTGGAACGCCTGAGCGGCGAGGGCCTTGCGCTCGGGCAGCGTGAACCCGCCGGCCCGCACCGATTCGATGACCGTGCCGTAGCGAGCGGGGTCGACGACCACCGCGACGGACGGGTGGTTCTTCGCGGCGGCACGCACCATCGACGGACCGCCGATGTCGATCTGCTCGACGCACTCGTCCGGGGTCGCACCCGACGCGACGGTCTGCGTGAACGGGTACAGGTTCACGACGACCAGTTCGAACGCCTCGATGCCGAGTTCCTCGAGTTGGTCGAGGTGATCCTGCTTGCGGGTGTCGGCGAGGATGCCGGCGTGCACGCGCGGATGCAGCGTCTTCACGCGGCCCTCGAGGCATTCGGGGAACCCGGTGAGCTCCTCGACCTTCGTCACCGGCACACCCGCACCGGCGATCGTCGCGGCCGTCGAACCGGTCGACACCAGTTCGACACCCGCCTCGTGGAGTCCGGTCGCCAGCTCCACCAGGCCACTCTTGTCGTACACGCTGACCAGTGCGCGGCGCACAGCCCTACGTTCGGTCACTGGGGATCACGGCCTTTCGTCCATCGGAAACAACTCCACGGGTGGCGACGGCCGCGACAACCTCGGCCAGCAGACGTCGCTCCACAACTTTGATGCGCTCGTGCAGGGTCGCCTCGTCGTCACCGTCCCGGACGGTCACGGCCTCCTGCGCGAGCACCGGCCCGGTGTCGACGCCCCCGTCGACCAGATGCACCGTCGACCCGGTGACCCTCACCCCGTACGCGAGCGCATCGGCGACGGCGTGCGCACCCGGGAACGACGGCAGCAACGCGGGGTGGGTGTTGATGATCCGGCCGCCGAAGCGGTCGAGGAACTCCGAACCCAGGATCTTCATGAAACCCGCACTGACCACCAGATCGGGTTCGTGTGCGGCGACGGCATCGGTGAGTGCCCGATCCCACTCCGCTCGATCGGTGTGGTCGCGCAGCGACACCCGGAACCGGGGGATCCCCGCGTCGTCGGCGTGTTGTTCGGCCGCACAGTTGCGGTCGACGCCGACCGCGACGACCCGGGCGGGATAGCCGTCCGCGCGGGTCGCGTCGATCAGCGACCGCAGCAGGCTTCCCGTGCCGGAGGCCAGTACGACGAGCCGCGCCGGTGCAGTCGGCGGCAGGTGGTCACGCGAGGCAGTCAGCGCTCTACTCCTGAGAACTCGTGGGGGCGGGCCGGACGACCGGCCATCCGAATCCTAGTCGCCGCGTCTCGTGCCCTTGCCCTCGACCTCCTCGTCGGCATCCGCACCCGCATCATCGTCGGAGTCGTCGTCGGCGACGTCCGCACGTGCCGGTGGGGTTGCCCGGTCGGTACCGGCGTCACGGTCCTCGTCCTCGACCTCGACGATCTCCGCGTCGATCACCTCTGTCTCGATCGCGTCGTCGTCGGGGTCGGGGTCGGCGTCGTCGGGGTCGGGGTCGTCGTCGGGGTCGCCGTCGTCGGGGTCGGCGGGGTCGGCGGGGTCGGCGGGGTCGGCGTCGTCCCCGTGTTCGTCCGACGCTCCGGGCCCGAGTGCCTTCTGCTCGTCGGGATCGGTGTGGTCGTCGGGATCAGCGACATCATCCGGGTCCGCGCCGTCGTCCGGATCGTCCACGGCGTCGGCCGCGGTCGCAGCCCGCGCGGCCGCAGCACCGAGACGTCCCTCCCGCCACATGAGCAGTTGCGCAGTGATCAGCCCGAGCAGTCCCGTCCACGCGAACATCAGGATCCCGGCGAGCCACCAGTTGGCGCCGACCGTCCCGAACCGGCCGAGGGACCCGCTCGCGACCCACGTCAGCACGGCGGTACCGACGCCCACCTGCGCGGCAGCGGCGAGCACGGTCAGCGCCGTGTCGGTGCGGGCGACCGGGACCCCGTCGGCGAGCGCCTGCAACGTGCGATGCGCGGCGAATCGTCCCAGCAGCGCGCCGACGGTCGCGGGCACCGCCAACGCCACCACCCAGGACGCACCGGCCGGCCCCTCCGGGATCGCCCCGAGCACGGGCAACGCCGGAACGTCACCTCCGGTCGCCTCGAACAGGCTCAGCGTCATGTCACCGAACTGCACGGCACTGCCGGCGAGGATCGCGGACGCGGCGACGACGACGTTCGGCAGGTACAGGATCGACATGACCGTCAGTCCGAGCAGACCGGACACGTCGTCGCCACGCGCGAGGAGATCACCGACGGTTCCCCAGGACAGCGCGAGTCCGACCGCGGTGAGCAGAGCGCCCATCGCGAGCATGCCCAGCAGGGCCCGCACCGCCGGTCGCACCGAGATCACCGCCCATTCCGGCACGCCGTGGCGGAGGCACAGCCCCCGCCACGAACGCAGACCGATGCCGATCAGCGCGGACAGCAGATACACGCCCGTCACCCACGCGAGCGCGGCCGCCTCGTTCGGCGGTGACACCGGCAGGACACCGGACGCGTCCTGCACCACCACCAGCGCGATCACGGTGATCGTCAGGGGACCCACGATCGTCGCCGCGGCGAGACGCGCGGCATCGACGAGCGACAGGTCGCGTTCGGTGTGTTCGACGAGCGAATCCGTGGCGTGCGCGCACACGCGCACCGAACGCCACACCACGATCGCGGTGGGTAGCAACGGGAGCGCCCCGAGGGTCGCGTCGTCGATCGTCAACGGAACCTGATGCAACGCCAGCCACGTCCCGGCGATGGCCGCGTAGATCCCCGTCAGGTCGCTGTCGGCGGTCACCATGGTCAGCGTCACGAACGTCGCCACGAACGCGACGACCACGGCGGGCACGCGGGTCGCGGCGCCGAGGAGGATCCGGAAGCGTTCCGGATCGAGCTGATCACCTGCGGGTGGTGGGTGCCGAACTGACCGGCCGAGCGTCGAAGTCATCGCGTCGATGGTGGCACCGCACCGATGCCGACCGCGTCAGGCGCGCCGATCAACGCGGATCGTCCGGCGCACGGAACACCTGGGTCGCCGTGTCGTCGGGGTTCTCCCCACTCGCCGGTCCGGCGGGCGCGTCCGGTTCGTCGGCGCCCGGGGCACCGGGCCCGGACTGTGCGGTCGCGCTCCGCTGCTCCGGCTCCGCCTGCGACCCCACCTGCGACTCCGCCCCGGCCTGCGCTTCGGCGTACGGCTGGGTGTAGGGGCTGTGCGGTTCCGGTGGCACCGGAGACTGCGGCTGAGGGTGCTGCTGCGAGGTGTACGCCGTGGCGTACCCGCCGGAGGGTTGGGCGGGGTACGCCGGGTACTGGGTGCCCGGGTACGGCTGCTGCGCCGGATTCGGGAACTGTGTGCCCTCCTCGGGTTGCTGTGCGGCACCGTACCGGCCTGGTCCCGTCGGCTGCGCCCCGGCGGCGAACTGCTGCGTCGGCGCACCGTACCCGCCCTGGTACTGCTGCTGGGTCGGGTACTGCGGCTGGACCGGATACTGCTGGCCCGGGTACTGCTGGCCCGGGTACTGCGGCTGGCCCGGGTACTGCGGCTGGGCCGGCCCCTGGGGCACCCCCGATCCGTCGGGTGCGTCGAACGCCCGCCCCGGCGCGAGCACCCCGATACCGAACAGCAGGGCCATCACCGCGGCCACGGTCTGCACGAAGCCCAGGATGAGGATGAGCACACCACCCCACGCGATGCTGGTCTCGTCCGGCAGGTGGAACAGCTGGAACACCGACATGACGAAGCCGACACCGGATGCCGCCACCGCAGTGGCCCGCAGGTCCTGCCCCGGCAGCAGCGACAGTGCCGCACAGCCACCGCCGAACAGCAGGAATCCCAGCGCCACGGTCGCGAACCCGTAGTCGAACGACGACAGCCACACGTGCGAACGCAGTTCGATGGTCACGTACGGTGCGAGACCCAGCAGGGTGTTGACGACGCCGAGCACGGCGACCACCAGAGGCAGCAGCAGCGGCACCATCCTGGTCGGGGCCGGCCGGCCGGTCGGCGCAATGCCGGTCGGTGAAGTCATGTGCGCTCCTCCTCGTGCGGTCGATCGCTGTGCACCAGCCTAGGCACCCGACGGGAGCGGCGGGCGATCGCTGGGAGAATGGGGCGATGCCCCGCACCCTCGCTCCCGGCCCGGATGTCCTCGTCGAAACCGAAGTCAAGCATTCGCGGTTCCTCGCCGCGGTGCGCCGCGTCGGATCCTCGGAGGAGGCCGCCGCGTTCGTCGACGAGCGGCGACAGCTGCATCCGGATGCGCGGCACCACTGCTGGGCGTTCGCGGTGGGAGCCGATCCCGCGTCGCGGGCGGAACGGTCGAGCGACGACGGTGAGCCCGGCGGGACGGCGGGGGTGCCGATGCTGCAGGTGCTGCACCACCGCGATCTCGTCGACGTCGCGGTCGTGGTGACGCGCTGGTTCGGCGGCATCAAGCTGGGCGCGGGCGGGCTGGTGCGCGCCTATTCGGGTGCCGTTGCGGTCGCGTTGGATTCCGCGACCCTCGTGGAGCGGCGCAGGCAGGAGAAGTACACGTTCACCGTCGGTCATGCCGAGGCGGGCCGGGTGGAGGCGGAGTTGCGGTCGCGGGGTGTCGCGGTGCTCGACGTCGCGTACACGGCTCTGGTGACGATCACGGTGGCGGCACGTGACCGGGACGAACTGGAGGGGATGGTGGCGTCGCTGACCTCGGGCGCAGCCGAGCTCGAGCCGGCCGGGTCGGAGTGGGTGGACGCCTGAGACCCCTGCTACGACCTGAGCGAATGTATCGCTCGATCGATTGAATCGATCGAGCGATACATTCGCTCGATGCTCGCGGAGCGAGATGCTCGCGCAGCGGATTGCGCGGTGCTCAGCGGAGCGACGAAGCCGGGATCAGAGCGACTTCAGGATCTCGCGGGCGAGAGCAGCGGTCTCGGACGGCGTCTTGCCGACCTTGACGCCCGCGGCCTCGAGCGCATCCTTCTTGGCCTGCGCGGTGCCCGAGGAACCGGAGACGATGGCGCCGGCGTGGCCCATGGTCTTGCCCTCCGGCGCGGTGAAGCCGGCGACGTAGCCGACGACCGGCTTGGTCACGTTCGCCTTGATGTAGTCGGCGGCACGCTCCTCGGCGTCGCCACCGATCTCGCCGATCATGACGATGACCTTGGTCTCCGGGTCCTTCTCGAACGCCTCGATGGCGTCGATGTGGGTGGTGCCGATGACCGGGTCGCCGCCGATGCCGATGGCGGTCGAGAAGCCGAACTCGCGCAGCTCGAACATCATCTGGTAGGTCAGGGTGCCGGACTTCGACACGAGGCCGACCGGGCCCTTGCCCGCGATGTTCGCCGGGGTGATGCCGACGAGCGCCTCACCGGGGGTGATGATGCCGGGGCAGTTGGGGCCGATGATCCGGGTCTTGCTGCCCTTCTCGACGTTGTAGGCCCACGCGTACGCGGAGTCCTGCACCGGGATGCCCTCGGTGATGACCACGAGCAGCGGGATCTCCGCGTCGATGGCCTCGACGATGGCGTCCTTCGAGAAGGCCGGGGGAACGAACGCGATCGAGACGTCCGCGCCGGTTTCCTTCATGGCCTCCGCGACGGTGCCGAAGACGGGCAGTTCGACGGCGTTGCCGTCCTTGTCCGTGTGCGAGACCGTGGTGCCGGCCTTGCGGGCGTTGACACCGCCGACGACCTGCGTGCCGGCCTTGAGCATCAGCGCGGTGTGCTTGGTGCCCTCGCCACCGGTGATGCCCTGGACGATGACCTTGGAATCCTTGGTAAGGAAGATTGCCATTGTTCTGTATCCCTTACTTCGCTGCGAACGCGAGCTCGGCAGCCTTGTCGGCAGCCTCGTCCATGGTGGCGACGACCGTGACCAGCGGGTGAGCGGCCTCGGCGAGGATGCGGCGACCCTCCTCGACGTTGTTGCCGTCCAGACGCACGACGAGCGGCTTGTTGGCCTCGTCGCCCAGGGTCTGCAGCGCGCCGACGATGCCGTTGGCGACCGCGTCACAGGCGGTGATGCCACCGAAGACGTTCACGAAGACGCTCTTGACCTGCGCATCGTTGAGGATGACGTCGAGACCGGCGGCCATGACCGCGGCGGACGCGCCGCCACCGATGTCGAGGAAGTTGGCGGGCTTGACGTTGCCGTGCTTCTCGCCCGCGTAGGCGACGACGTCCAGGGTCGACATGACCAGGCCGGCGCCGTTACCGATGATGCCGACCTCGCCGTCGAGCTTGACGTAGTTGAGGTCGTTCTCCTTGGCCTTGAGCTCGAGCGGATCCGTGGCGTCCTTGTCCTCGAACTCGGCGTGGCCGGGCTGCCGGAAGTCGGCGTTGGCATCCAGGGTGACCTTGCCGTCGAGGGCGAGGATCTGGTCGTCCGGGGTGCGGACGAGGGGGTTGACCTCGACGAGGAGAGCGTCTTCCTTGACGAAGACCTCCCACAGCTTCTGGATCGTGACGGCCGCGGCGTCGAGGACCTCGGCGGGCAGGTGGCCCTTCTCCGCGATCTCACGGGCGAACGCGAGGTCGACACCCTTGACGGCGTCGACAGCGATCTTGGCCAGACGCTCGGGCTTGGTGGCGGCGACCTCTTCGATCTCCATGCCACCCTCGACCGAGCACATCGCCAGGTAGGTGCGGTTGGTGCGGTCGAGCAGGAAGGAGATGTAGTACTCCTCCGCGATCTCGCTCGCCTCGGCGACCAGCAGCTTCTTGACGATGTGACCCTTGATGTCGAGGCCGAGGATGTTCTCGGCGTGGGTCTGCGCATCGTCCGCGGTGGCCGCGTACTTCACGCCGCCGGCCTTGCCGCGGCCACCGACCTTGACCTGAGCCTTGACCATCACGGGCTTGCCGATTTCCTCGGCGATCTCGCGGGCACCGGCGACAGTGTCGGTAACACGGCCGGCCGAGGTCGGCACGTCATGCTTGGCGAAGAGTTCCTTCGCCTGGTATTCGAAGAGATCCATCTGCTCACCGTCTCGTCTGCGTTCACGCCCGCTCGGGGGTATTGAGCGGGCCGATGTCGGACTCTAGTTACTCGGACGACCCACGATTCGACCGCGTGCACCTCATGTGGCGCATGTCACGGGCATCGGGAGCCGTCGGGCTACCTCACGCGTTCCCCCCGGGATGCGAACGGGCCGCGAACGAGGGAAGCACCGCGGTCCAGAATGACAGGTGGCCCGATCCACACGACGACCGGTCTCCGCCGCGCGTCACCGTGATGCAGAATGCAGCATCCGAATCACGCCCGAAACGAAACCGCGATGCCCGGCGACACCTTTGTGACCCCGCCCGCGCGCGAGCGCGAGCACTGCATTCACCTCGAATCCGGCTGTGATGACCGTCACATCGACGTCGTTGTCGGGCTTACGGCTTGCCACCGACGCGATCGTTTCGTTACCGTCGCTCCAGTCGAAGTAACGATGAGGTCACGAAAGCGAGGATGGGGATGCGCCCAGGCAGTTCGGACACCGGCAGCCACGGCCGCCGCACCGACCCCGAGCCCTGGGACCACCGGTACGCCGACACCTGGAACAACGCCGACACCTGGAACAACTCGGCGACGATGGACTTCCGCCGCGGCCTCGCCCCGGAACCCACCTACGACGGCACCACCCCGGTTGCAGGCACCGCCTCCCGGAACACGGCAACCCCCGTGCAGAACGTCGACTCCCCCGTCACCCGCACCGGAGCGCACCGCATCCCGACGCCCCCCACCGCCCTCAAGGGCCGCGCCGCCGTCTTCGCGGTCGCCGCAGGCGCCGTCGTCGCCGCGGGCCAGGCCGCCACCAGCGCGCACGGCGTCGCCACCGAGCGTTCCGACATCGCGCTGGCCGCCGACACGTCCGACACCGACTCGAACGTCATCGCTGCCACCGCCGTTCCGCAGGCCGCACAGTTCGCCGCCGCGAGCAACGGATCCGCGCCGTCCCAGGCACCGCAGGTGCTCAACGTCGCCGACCCCAACGACCTGTCGCAGTTCTCCAACCTCCTCGCCAAGGGCGAGCGGTTCAGCGAAGAACGCGCCGCCCGCGAGGCCGCCGCCCGCCGCCCTCTGTTCGTCCTTCCCGCCGTCGGCAGCTTCACCTCGCACTTCGGAGCACGCTGGGGCACGCTGCACGCCGGCGTCGACATCGCCAACGCCATCGGCACCCCCATCTACGCGGTCGCCGACGGCGTGGTCATCGACTCGGGCCCCGCATCCGGCTTCGGCATGTGGGTGCGCCTGCTCCATGCCGACGGAACCGTCACCGTGTACGGCCACATCGACCAGAGCCTCGTCAGCGTCGGACAGCAGGTGATGGCCGGCGATCAGATCGCGACGATGGGCAATCGAGGCTTCTCCACCGGCCCGCATCTGCACTTCGAGGTACACCTCAACGGCGTCGACAAGATCGACCCCGTTCCGTGGCTCGCGACCCGCGGAATCGCACTCGGACAGCGCGCCGACTAGAGCGTGCTTCGGATTCCACGATCCGGGGCGAGCGCTGTGTGATGCGCACCGGTCGCGGGAGCACACCGCCACCGAATCCCCATCTCACAGCTTGATCATCGGCACACCGCCGACGAGCATCAGCCGCACCTTCCCCGCCGAACCGAAGTCCACGACGACCGTCGCCGTCGGACCGGACCCCTTGGTCTCGAGCACCGTCCCCAGACCGTACTTGTCATGACTGACCCGGTCCCCCACCGCCAGCACCAACTGATTGTTCCTCCCCCGCGCCGCACCGAAACCGGAAGCGGCGGACGCCCGCCCCTCCGCACCGAGACGCGAACCGACCCCGGAACCGATCGCGCGACCGCGCGCAGGCGTCGGCCCGGTGCGACGCCACTCGACCAGATCTTGCGGAACCTCTTGCAGGAAACGTGATTCCGGATTGGTGACGGGTTGTCCCCAGGACGACCTCAGCACCGCGCGACTGAGGTAGAGCCGATGCCGCGCACGGGTGATCCCCACATACGCGAGCCGCCTCTCCTCCGAGAGTTCGGCAGGATCACCCAGTGCCCGCATGTGCGGGAATTGCCCGTCCTCCCAACCGGTCACGAACACGACGGGGAACTCGAGCCCCTTCGCGGTGTGCAACGTCATCAACGTGACGACGCCGTCCTCGTTGTCGGGGACCTGATCGGCGTCGGCGACCAGAGACACCTTCTCCAGGAACGCGGCGAGCGACCCGGGTTCCGGCTCACCCTCCTCGCGGTCGTCGTCGACGATTCCCGCCGCATTGCGGGCATCAGAACTGAATTCACGTGCCACACTGACGAGTTCGTGAAGGTTGTCGAGGCGGGCGCCGTCCTGCGGGTCGTCGCTCCCGGCGAGTTCGGCGCGGTACCCGGACCGTTCGAGCACCGCCTCGGCGACGTCGCCGATGTCGGTGACGACGTTGCCGTCACCGTCGGTGGCGACGAGCATCTCCCGGAGTTCGTCGAGCATGTTCACGAACTGTGCGATCGCCTTCTGTGCGCGCGTGTTGAGCAAGGCCACCTTGCCGTCGGCGGCATCGCGCAACGCCTGCCCGAAACTCACGTCGTACCGTTCGGCGTGCACCGCGACACACGCTTCCGCGCGATCGCCGATACCGCGGCGGGGTGTGTTGAGGATGCGGCGCAACCCCACGGTGTCGTCCGGATTGTCGAGTACCTTCAGGTAGGCGACGATGTCGCGCACCTCTTTGCGCTCGTAGAAGCGGACGCCACCGACCACCTTGTAGGGCACCCCGTGCCGGATGAAGACGTCCTCGAAGGGACGGGACGCGTTGTTGGTGCGGTAGAACACCGCGATGTCCGAGTAGCGGACATCACCGCTGTCGACGAGCCGATCGATCTCCGACGCCACGAACTGCGCCTCGTCGTGCTCGTTGTCGGCGACGAAGCCGACGATCTTCTCGCCCGCGCCCGCATCGGTCCACAGGCGCTTCTCGCGACGCCCCGTGTTGCGGGCGATGACGGAGTTCGCGGCCGTCAGGATGTTCTGCGTCGACCGATAGTTCTGTTCGAGGAGAATGGTGTCGGCCTGCGGGTAGTCGCGCTCGAACTCCTCGATGTTGCGGATGGTCGCGCCGCGGAACGCGTAGATCGACTGGTCGGCGTCGCCGACGACGCACAGTTCGGACGGCGGAACGTCGCCCGGCTCGTCGTCGTCGCCGACGAGGGTGCGCACGAGGACGTACTGGGCGTGGTTGGTGTCCTGGTACTCGTCGACCAGGACGTGCCGGAACCGCCGCCGGTAGTACTCGGCGACCTGCGGATGGGCCTGCAGCAACGCGACCGTCTCACCGATGAGGTCGTCGAAATCGAAGGCGTTCGCGGCGCGCAGCCGCCGCTGGTACTCGGCGTAGACCGTCGCGACGATCCGCGGGAGGTCGGCCGGGTCGCCGCTCGCGTCGGCGGCTGCCTCCGCGGGGTCGACCAGTTCGTTCTTGAGGTTGGAGATCTGCGTCGCAAGGAGTCGCGCCGAGTACTTCTTGCTGTCGAGCCCCTGATCCTTCGCGATCATCGTCAGGAGCCGACGCGAATCGTCGGAGTCGTAGATCGTGAAGTTGGAGTTCATGCCCGGCAGCAACGCCGCCTGGGCGCGCAGGATCCGTACGCAGCTGGAGTGGAACGTCGACACCCACATCGCGTGTGCTCGGGGGCCCACGAGGGCGGCGACACGCTCGCGCATCTCGGCGGCAGCCTTGTTGGTGAACGTGATCGCCAGGATCTGCCCGGGTGCGACACCCCGCTCTGCCAGCAGATATGCGATCCGCCGGGTGAGCACCGCGGTCTTGCCGGAACCGGCCCCGGCCACGATGAGCAACGGCCCCCCCTCGTGCAGGACCGCCTCGCGCTGTTGCGGATTGAGCCCGTCGAGCAGCGAATCGGCGGTGGGGAGCGAGGAGGCGAGCGCGGCGGGAGTGTTCATCGTGTTCCAAAACTACCGGACGGCTCCGACAGCGAACCCGACTTGGCGGGGCGGTGACGCAGTGGCAAACTGAACGTTATGTCGTGTTCCCTTCGTCGTGGCGAGATGCGGATTCGAGGCCGTCTCCGCAGGCAGGCCATCCATGCCGGCAGGTCCCGGTAACAGCACACACCTGTTAGACGATCCCAGAGCTGACGCGAGGAGATGACATGAGCACGAACATCGACGCTTCCATGCCCGGCGACACCACCCCCGACACGGTGCCCACCAGCGAGGCCGAGATCGACGACCTCCGCAAGGAGATCGACCGCCTCGACTCCGAGATCCTCGCGGCCGTCAAGCGACGCACCGAGGTGTCCCGGATCATCGGGCGTACGCGGATGGCGTCCGGAGGTACCCGGCTCGTCCACAGCCGCGAGATGAAGGTGCTCGAACGCTTCAGCGAACTCGGCCAGGAGGGGCACACCCTCGCGATGCTGCTGCTGCGGCTCGGCCGCGGTCGTCTGGGTCACTGAGGCCACGGCCCTAGCCGCCCACCGCTCTACCCGCCACCACCGCCGCCGCCGCCGCCGCCACCGCCACCGCCACCGCCACCGCCGAGCGAATGTATCGCTCGATCGATTCGATCGAGCAAGCGATACATTCGCTCAACGAGGCCGGAGGCCGACGAGGCCGGAGGCCGACGGGGATCGTGGGGTCAGGCAGCGCGAGGGTCCGACCACGCGACCGTCGTGTGGATCCGTCCCCGTTCATCGATCAACCGCGCCGGAAGCTCGTACTGCTCGAGCCAGGAGACTGCACCGATCCCCCGGTGCAGGGCGGCGTTGGCCGCGGCATCAGCCCACACCGCGTCGGGGGCGATGACGGTGACGGTGTGCCACATTCCCGTGGGTTCCGGCCCGGACCGTTGCGACGACATGGCGGTGCCGGCGGGGAGCTCGACGGTGCCGTGGTCGGGCAGCGACACCTGCCACCCACCGGCGGGGCAGTGTCCACCGGTGGCGACGGTGTCGCCGACGCGGACGAGGACGCCGCATTCGAGCATCCGGGCGACGAGCGCGGCGGACCGGTCGGCGATGTCGGCGCGCGCGGTCGCGGTGATGTCGAGGATCACTCCCCACGGGGCCAGCACGGTGTCGCCGTCGAGGTGCACGTCGAGGTAGCCGGGCACGGGATGGACCCGCGGCACCGACGGGTCGTCGCCGGGCCGGTCGTCGCCGGCGACCGGGTCGACGGCACCGTCGGTCATCCGCGCCGCCCACAGCGCGGACCGCAGCAACGCCGACAACCGGGCACCGACTCGGATGGGGGTGCCCTGGGCGAGGTTGACGGTGTGGATCTCGGCGTCGCCCCGGTTCGGGTCGCAGGCCGCCGCGGTTTCCTCCACGACGGTTCGCACGAGTCGCTCCGCGTCGCTCAGCGCCGCGTACTCGGTGACCGCGAGTGCGATCTCCTCCCCCCACCCCCGCCAGTGACTGCTGCTGATCATGGAAGCTCACCCGGTCTCGACAAGGTCGGTGAAACTCCAGTATGCCCTCGTGCGCGGCGGAGGTCAGCCTCCGATTCTCGCCAGGACGGCTGCGGTGTCGACGCCGACCGGCAGGGTGCCGAGCGCGATACCCCAGTCGCGGTCGAGCCGGCTCGCGCAGAACGCGTCGGCGACCGCGGGATGCCCGTGCCGCACGAGCTGAGCTCCCTGCAGGACCAGAGCCATGAGTTCGACGACCCGCCGCGCCCGGTACTCGACGTTCTCCAGGTCGGCGAGTTCCTTGCCGACGCGGGCGATCGCGTCGTCGAGCCGGGAGTCGGTGCCACGCGCGAGCTCGAGTTCGCCGAAGAACGCCTCGACGGTGTCGGGTTGCCGGACCATGGCGCGCAGCGCATCGAGGGCGGCGACGTTGCCGGAGCCCTCCCAGACGGACATCAGCGGAGCCTCCCGGTACAGGCGGGGCATTCCGGAGTCCTCGACGTACCCGTTGCCGCCGAGGCATTCGAGGGCTTCGGCGCTGTGGGCGGGTGCCCGCTTGCACACCCAGTACTTGGTGACGGCGAGCGCGATGCGTCGCAGCGCCGCCTCCTGCGGGTCGCCTGCGGAACGGTCGGTGGCGCCGGCGAGCCGCATCATCATCGTGGTGGCCGCCTCGGTTTCGACGACGAGGTCGGCGAGGACGTTGCGCATGAGTGGCTGGTCGACGAGCAGCGCACCGAACGCGGAGCGGTGCCGGGCGTGGTGCACCGCGCGGAGGGTGGCTGCGCGCATACCGGTGGCGGACCCGATCACGCAGTCGAGGCGGGTCATGTTGACCATCTCGATGATGGTGCCGACACCGCGTCCCTCCTCACCGACGAGCCAGCCGGTGGCACCCTCGTACTCGATCTCGGACGACGCGTTGGACTTGTTGCCGAGCTTGTTCTTGAGCCGCTGGAGGTGGATGCGGTTGCGCGTGCCGTCGGGCAGCACGCGCGGCAGCAGGAAGCAGGTGGGTCCGGCGGCGGTGTTCGCGAGGGTCAGGAACAGGTCGGACATCGGTGCGGACGTGAACCACTTGTGCCCGACGATCGTGTAGGTGCCGTCGGCGTTGCGGGTGGCGGCGGTGGTGTTGGCGCGGACGTCGGAACCGCCCTGCTTCTCGGTCATCGACATGCCGGCGATCAGACCCCGCTTCGTCGACGGTTCACGCAGCCCGAAGTCGTAGTGGGGTGCCGCGAGCAGCGGTTCGTACACGGCGGCGAGGTCGGGGGCGTGACGCAGCGCGGGGACGGCCGCGTACGTCATGGAGATCGGGCACATGTGCCCGGCGTCGGCCTGACCCCACACGTAGAACTTGGCGGCGCGGGCCACGTGGGCGCCGGGGCGGTCGTCGCGCCACGGTGCGGCGTGCAACCCGTTCTCGACGGCGACGCGCATGAGGTCGTGCCAGGCCGGGTGGAACTCGACCTCGTCGATGCGGTTGCCGTAGCGGTCGTGGGTGTGCAGGACGGGCGGGTACTCGTCGGCGAGACGACCCCGATCCTGTGCATCGACGCCGCCTGCGCGGACCCCGAGGGCGCGGACGTCGTCCTCGGCCCAGGCCGCACCCTCGCGACGCAGGCCCTCGAGCAGCGCGAGGTCGTCGCCCGCGGGGTACGGGACGAGGTCGGGAACCTGGTTGAACACCTCGTGGGTGGCGGGGAAGGTCATGGCGATACTCCTGACGTGCGGAGGGCGAGTGTGACGAGGGCGGGGACGGTGTCCTCGGCGGTGTGGTCGCCGGCGCGCAACGGGCCGGTGAGCACCTCCCCGACAGCACCGACGAGCGCGGCCGCGGTGAAACCGGTGTTCTGGGTGGGGAACTCGCCGGTGTCGATGCCGTGCCGGACGGCCTGTTCGAAGGCTGCGGCGAAGGAGCGGCGGAACACGAGTCGTTCCTCGTCGACGGCAGCGTCGACGGGTTCGGCGAGCAGGGTGTACGCGAGGGTGGGGTTGCGCAGTGCCCGGCGGGCGAAGGTCTCGACGATGCGGGTCACCCGGTCGACACCGGTGCCGACGGCGCCCGCCTGCGTGACGGCGTCGACCTCGCGTCCGCACTGGTCCCGGAACACGCGGACCATGAGGTCGGACTTGTCGTCGTAGTGGCGGTACACGGTGCCGGTGGCGACGCCGGCGCGGTCGGCGACGGCGGCGATGGACAGACCCCGGTAGCCGTGTTCGCCGAGCAGTGCGACGGCGGCCGCGGCGATCGACTCGCGTTGCGCATCGAGTCGTTCCTGGACGGCGGGAGTGCGACGGTAGGCCACATCAAGAATTGAACCCGAGTTCATAACTTCAGTCAACGGTCACGGCGCGGCACGCGCGATACCGTCGGAACGATGGACGACCTCGGCGACACCACCCGCGACCCCACCGGCACCGGCGACCGGCTCACCGTCGTCGACGAACTGTTCCTGTACCGGCACCGCGGAGCGGGCCTGCCGTCGGTGATGCAGGGACTGTGGCGCACCGACGACACGATCGGCGCGCCCCTGCTGATCTCGCTGCACGACGCGCTCTCGCAGGGACCTCTGGGACGCCGCGTCGTGCTACCGCGCATTCCGGGGGCCCGCCCCCGCTTCGAACCGACCGTGGCGTCCTACCCGCTGCGGTACGGAACCGAACCGGTCGCCACCGGAGACCTGCTCACCTGGGCGGACGAACAGGCCGACGTGGACGTCGACCCCTCCCGGCGTCCCGGCTGGGCACTCGTCGCCGCACCACTCGACGACGGCGGAACGGTCGTGTCCCTCGTCTGCTCGCACGTGCTCAGCGACGCGCGCGGGCTCATCACCGCGGTCGCCGACGCCCTCGCCGGGCGCCTCGACACCCCCGTGTCCACACCGCACGCCCGCGGCGCCGATCTGAAGGACGCCGCACGTGTCGTCCGGCGGGTGGCCGCCGGTCTCCGGCACGTACGGATCCGACGCACCGCCAGGACACCGCGGCACACACCACTGCCGGTGCACTCGGCGGCACGCACCGCGATCGTCGACGTCGACGCCGCCGCGTGGGACGGCCGTGTCGCCGGCGGCACCGCGAACTCGCTGTTCCTCGCCGTCACCGCGGGTGTCGCGCGCCGAGCCGGGGTCCCCGACCCCATCGACATCTCCGTTCCCGTCGACGCCCGCGACACCGGGACCGTCGCGAACGGTGTGACGATGGCGGCGGTCGCCGCGACGGCCGCCGACACCCCCGCGTCGCTGCGGATCAAGGCATCCACGGCGTATCGGCAGCCCCGAGAGGGCGCCCCGCACGGCATTCCGGAGGAGATCCTGCAACTGATGCCGGACCGGCTCGCGGCCCGGCTCGCGCGGGGAGCCGGTGAACGTGACCTGCTCTGCTCGAACATCGGCCGTACACCCGAACTGCTGGACACGTTCGGGCCGCACCGGTGCGTCGGGCTCGCGTTACGCGCCGTGCATCCGGGCCTCGCCGACGTGCAGGTCGCGACGGCAACGCGACTGTCCGCCTACCTGTGCCGTCACCGCGACGTGTACACGATCGCGTTCGTGGCTCTCGACGAGCATGCCTTCCCGGACCGCGCGGCGCTACGCGCCCACGTCGACGCCGAATTGGCCGCGCGGAGCCTACCGGCGCATCACTGGTGACCGGCGGCGCGCAACGACGCCCGGGTCGGCCCGGGGGTCACTCGGCGGGGGCGAGCGCCTCGACGAGCCGGGTCCGTGCCCGGTTGATGCGGCTCTTGACGGTCTGTACGGGGATGCCGAGGTGCTCCGCGATCTCCGCGTAGCTCAACTGCGCGTACTCGCGCAGCACCACCGCGGCACGGTATTCGTCGGGAAGGTCGGCCAGGGCCCGCCGCACCGCGTCGACGTCGACCACCCGATCGGCGACCGGCGAATCGGTGTGGGCACCGAGGTCGATCTCGTCGACGACCACGTCGCGTCGCCGCCGCACCGTCGCGAGAGACGCATTCGCGGCGATCCGGTGCAGCCACGTGCTGAACTTCGCCGATCCGCGGAACTTGCCGATGTTCTGCCAGGCCGCGGTCAACGCGTCCTGCAGCGCGTCCTCGGCGTCGTGCGTGTTTCCGGTGATCTGCACGCACACCGCCCACGTCCGGGGGCGGTACCGTCCCACCAACTCGCCGAACGCGGCGGCGTCGCCCGCCTTGCAGCGCTCGATGAGTTCCTCGTCGCCGTTCATCCGCACACCCCCATGGTCGAGGCGTACGTTACCTTCACCCGGTGATGTAGTGCTCACCATCCCTCGTCGAACGACCCGAACCCGGCCTGACCGGGATCGCCGTCCGCGACGTCGGCCCCGAAGGGATCGGGTTCCGTGTCACCGGACCCGAGCCGACCGTCGGGGTCCGACAACGTGAGGCCGTCGGGGTCCGACAACGTGAGGCCGTCGGGGTCCGACTCGTCGAACAGGTCGACGTCCGCTCCGGGATCGTCGACACCGAGTTCGTCGACACCGAGTTCGTCGACACCGGGGGCATCGCCCGGCACGAGGTCGGTGTCCACGGCGGGGGTGTCCGGGTCGGTCGCAGTCGTCACCGCCACCGACCACACGTCGTCGGGTACTGCCGGGACGGTGTCGTCCGGCGACACCCCCAGTGCCTCCCACAGGGAGACGTCCTGCTGGCTCATCTCCTCACCTTCCCGCGTGGATCACATCAGGTCGAGCGTGTCGGCCGCCCCCGCGGTGTCGTCGCCCGATTCGTACACGACCGTCTCGTCGGCGTAGCCGTCCTGGTCGTAGTCGACCTGTGCGACATCGGCGACGCCGTCACCGTCGAGATCGAGCATCACGGTGTCGACGATACCGTCGCCGTCGGTGTCGAAATCGCCCTCGTCGATCAGACCGTCCTGATCGTGATCGAACAGGGCACCGTCGATGCGTCCGTCACCGTCGAGGTCGACGTACAGGGTGTCGGCGATACCGTCACCGTCGAGGTCGACCGCGCCGTCCCCGAGGCCGGGGTTGGGGACGATACCGCCGGGGGTGCTCTCACTCATGATCATCTCGATTCTGGTCGGTGCCGGTGCTGTCCTCGATCTGATGCACCGGCACCGCCGAATGTTCCCGATCCGCCGGAATCGATGCGAACCCCGCCGTCTGCGGCGCCCCCACCGCACCGCCGAACGGCTGCGCGACCACGGCGGACCCCGAGACGTGCACGACCACCGGTTCGTGCGTCAGCCCCCGTGACACGGCGACGGCGATGCCCGCGGCGACGAGGACCGCGGCCACCGCGATACCCACCGGACGCAACCAGCCGAGGGTGCGGGCCCGCGACGAGCGTCGTCGGTTCTCCACCGCCACGAGGGCCCCCTCGGCGACGACCGTCGACGTCTCCCCCGCCGCCCGGACCGGACACAGCCCGCCCAGCGTCGACCGCACCGACGGGATCCGCGCCGAACCGCCGGTGAGGTACAGGACGTCGGGCACCGTACCCGACGGCAGTCCGGCGTCGGCGAGGGCCGCCCGCAGGCCCGTCACGGCCCGGTCGATCACCGGCACGATCGCCGCGTCGAACTCGTCGCGCCCCAATGTGAGGGTGTGACTGCACTCCTCCAACCGGACCGTGACGGTCGCGGTGTCCTCCCGCGACAGGCGTTCCTTCGCGCGCCGCACCTGGGCGTCGAGATCACGGTGCACGTGCACCGGCGCGACCCGCAGCTGCGCGGCGGCGTCCGGGTCGCGCACCACGAGCGCGCGCTCGACCATGCGACGGACCACCGCGTCGAGGTTCCGGCCACCGAGCGCCCGGTCGCTGCCGACCGCGGCGAGCCGCATCGCACCGCCACCACCCACCGTGAACACCGCGGCGTCCGCGGTCTCGTACCCGAGGTCCAGGACCGCGACGACCGACCCGCGCTGCAACCGCTCGGATCGGGTGAAGAAGTCGACCGCAGCCCAGCCCTTGGACACCGTCACCAGCGAGCGCGAGTCCACGCCCGCCCGGACCGCGGAATCGATCAGCGACCTGATCTGCTGGGCCGTCCACGTGTCCGGGTGGGTGAGCACGACGGTGCGGGGGCGACGCCCCCCGTGTTCGGCGACGGCCCGCCCGTACACGACGGACACGGGTCGGACGGCATCGGACTCGACGAACGTCTCGACGGTTCCTCGCACCGGATCAGTATGTGCAGCAACCGTATCGGACGTTCCGAAGTCGATCGAGAGCATCCAGCCGGTCAACAATCCCCCTCGACGACACCACAGGTTCGGGGCACATCATGCCGCATGAGCTCAGGCGTGGGTCCTCCAGATGGTCGTGTACGCCCGCGCGAGCACCGTCAGCGCCGCGTCCTCGGCCGCACTCGACACCCCGGCGGTGCGCTGCTGCACCACCGTCAACCGGGCTGCCGCGGTGTCGCGCACCACCGCCGGGGGCACCGACGCGGGCAACCGCAGCCGCTCGGCGAAGCTCCGGCCGCGCAGCAGATCGACCAGTTCGGGTACCAACGGTGACACCGGATCGGACCGCAACAGCGACCGCAGCGACCGCAGCAACAACACGGGCATGAGCCCCGGATCGTTCTCGAGCCCGTACGCGATCGACCGGATCGCCTCGCGCGCGGGATGCCCGTACGCGAGTGCGTCGATCTCCCGCAGGATCCGGGCCGCACGTTGCAGCACCGCGTACTCGCGCAGCGACGAGTGCAGCAGGTCGCGGAGCACCGCGATCCCCGACCGCGCGACCAGCCACTCGTTGAGGGCGTGCGCACCCCGCGCCGCGACGGCACGCCCGTGGACGAGCCCGTACTCACCGACGAGGTCCACGAGCCTCCCCACGGTCGCCGGATCCACCGGCATGGGGTCGCCGACGTCGATGATGTCGAACAGTTCCACCGGTCCCGGTCCCGCCAGTGCTGCCAGCGCCCGCGCGTCGGCCTCCGTGATCCGGCCGGTGTGGCTCGATTCGGCGAGCAGACCCGCGACCGGGACGACCGACCCCACCAGTCCCGTCAACTGCGACGCGAGGACGCCGGCATGATCCGCGGAGTGCGCGAGCGGATCGCGGGCGCCGAGCGCGCCCTCGCCGAAACCGTCCGCGCGTGAGAGCACCCCGAGGGTGGTCAGGGGCGTGAACCCCAGCTGGTGGAGGAACTCGACCTCGTCGGCGCGGGGCGCCGAATCGAACAGGAACACCGCCGCGTCGGCGTCGACCGATGCGCTGCGGGTCTGCTCGAACCCGTCGATGAGCGCACGGCGGGTGGTCGCGGCGTTGTCGACCGTCAGTGTGGCGAGACCCGGTGTGTCGATGAGCGTGATGTCGCGCAGCGCCTGCGACGGCAGGTGGCGCTGCACGTACGCGATCTCCGTGGGCGGGCACACCAGGTCGACGCCGCCGGTGAACGTGAGCGGTTGCGGCGTGACCGTGCCGTCGAGGCGCACGAGTTCGGCGCGCGACGGCGAGCCGTCGCTGTAGACGGTCACGACGTTGGTGGCCTCGAGCGCCGCGGTCTCGGCGAGGGGCGCACCGATCAGCGCGTTGACGAGCGTCGACTTGCCGGCCTTGAGCCGGCCCACCACCACGATGCGCGGGGGTGAGAACAGGATCTGCCCGATGCGCGAGGCGTGGGAGGGCAGATCACCGCCCAGATTCGCGAGGGCGTGCAGGGCGGCCTCGAGGCGCGCGTGCACCGGATCGCCGACGGTGGGATGCATCAGTGTCCCGCTCCTGTGTGGTCGGCGAGCAGCGCCTCGATCGCACCGATCCGTTTGTGCACGATCGCGCGGTTCCGGTTCAGTCGCTCGAGGTTCTTCGCGCGGGTCTGCGCGTCGAGCCGCGCCGACTCCTGCGCTTCCTTCAACTGTTTCTGCAGCTCCTCGATGCGGGCACGCAGGTCCTCGCGGTGACCGAGCACGATCTCGGGGCGCCCCACCGACAGGGCCGCCTCCAACATCCGGGACGTGCTCGTGCGCGTCGCCGCGAGCGTCTCCCGCAGCCACGTGAGCAGATTGGTCTTGCCGGTGCGCATCGCCCGGTAGCCGAGGTTCAGCCCCACCCACACCACACCGGCGACAGCGCCCACACCGATCACGGCGCCGAGCATCGACGTACCGATCATGCCCATCGTCAGCACACTCGGATCGAGCAGACCCTGCCGTTTCGATCCGACCTCACCGACGGTGACGGTGCCGGTCTGCATCGCCTCGAACACCCGGTCGCGGATCTGCGCCCACTGCGGTGAATCGGATCCGAACAGCTCACCGACGATCTCCTCGAGCCGTTCGACGAACACGTGCGCCGCCGACTCCATCGCCGCGAGCAGATCGACCTGCATGTCGGCGGTGAAACTCTGCGCGCTGCGGCGCATCACCTCGAGCGACGACCTGTTGATCCGGGCGGTCCAGTTCTGCCGCACCTCTTCGAGGCGCTCGTCGAGGTGTGTGAGCGCCGCCTGTCGCGCCAGGGTCAGATCCCGGGCCAGGTACTGCTCCCACTGACCCGAGCGGTTCTTCAGGTCGGTGAGGCGGTCGCGTTCAGCGGTGAGGTCGGCGGTCGCGGCCTCCGCATCGGCGATCACCGCCAGATCGGATCCGATCTTCCGGTCGACCCGACGCAACCCCTCGAGGAGGGTGCGCAGCGCTGCGGCCTCCGGAAGCGCGGCCCGTGAATCGAGCAGCTCGGTGATCGTCGCCGTGAGCGCGTCGATACCCGAGGCGCGGAAAGCGCGGTCGCGGGCGGGGCCGGGCGGCATCTGCGCGGCGAGCACCGCCCGCAGGCTCGACACCCCGAGCACCGGGATGCGGCGCTGCAGGTGACGTTCGATCAGCGCGCGGTTCTCCTCGACGATCGGACGCCACCGCCGCAGATTCTTGTCGGTCTTCGTCACCGCCACGACGACGGCCTCCACCGACGACGAGGCGTGCCGCAGGAAGTCCATCTCCGGTTCGGTCAGGGGCGCCCCGGCGTCGCACACCATCACCAGCACCGAGGCCTGTCGCGCCGACTGCGCGGCGAGAGCGGTGTGGGAGGCGACGAGACCACCGGAACCGGGGGTGTCGACGACGACCGCACCGCCGAGCACCGGACGGGTGGTCGCGACCACCGCACCGGTGGGCAGATCGTCGCGGTCCGGGTCGGTGACGTGCCTGCCCGCGCTGGTGACCCACTCGGCGAGCGCCGCACGATCGACCTGTTCGCTGCGGTCGGTGAAGAGCAGTTCGGCGGTGCCCGGTGGGCGTTGCGCGTCCGGTGGTACGAACCGCACGGCTGCGGACGTGGTGATCTCCACCGCGGACGGTGACGCATCACGTTCACCGATGAGCGCGTTGACGAGGGCGCTCTTGCCGCGCTGCACCTCACCGACCACGACGACGGTGCGCTGCTGGGTGACCGCGGTGTTCTTCGCGAGGGCCAGCTCGGCCGTGGCGTCGAACCCGTAGGCGCGCAGCACCTTGACCGTGCCGTCGACGAGTGCCGCGGCATCGGGCTGTGCGGATGCGCCGTCCGGCTGTGCAGATGCGCTGTCCAGCTGTGCGGATGCGCCGTCGGATGGCGCAGCCTCCTTCTGCTGCGCCGCCTGCTCCACCCGCGGTCCGGTCACCGGCACTCCTCTCACGCCGCCTGCGACCATAG
Organism: Rhodococcus yananensis; assembly: GCF_020515525.1. Taxonomy (GTDB): domain Bacteria; phylum Actinomycetota; class Actinomycetes; order Mycobacteriales; family Mycobacteriaceae; genus Rhodococcus; species Rhodococcus yananensis. The sequence continues at coordinate 3,437 of NZ_JAIYEP010000025.1, read as the reverse complement.
CGAATCCGGACGAAGCGGGCTGGGGTCGACATCACGGGAGAACCGCGCCAGATGGTGATGACAGCGGTGAATTTCGCGCGGGAATCACCATTCGGCGTCGTGATCGTCGGCGCTCCCACCACGACGGTCACCGCGGGCGCCCACGACACGACCGCAGCGGGTGTGACACCGCGTCACGTACAGTTCGGGACATGACCTCCGAGACCCTCGTCACATTCGCGGACGGTACCGTTCGCGGTGTCCGCACCGGAGATCTGATCACCTGGCGGGGCATCCCCTTCGCCGCGCCCCCGGTCGGCGCACTCCGATTCCGCGCACCGCACCCCGTCGAACCGTGGTCGGGTGAACGCGACGCCACCCGTTTCGGCAACGCCGCACCCCAACATCCGCGCATGCTGGTGACGAGCCGCGACAACCGGGTCGTCGCGGACGAGGACTGCCTCACCCTCAACGTCGTCGCTCCCGCCGGCCACTCCCACGCGGCGCGACCGGTGCTGGTGTTCATCCACGGCGGCGCCTACACGATGGGCACGACGGCGATGTCCGTGTACGGCGGCGGATCCCTGGTCCGCCGCGGCGACGTGGTGTACGTGTCGGTGAACTATCGGCTCGGGGCGCTCGGCTTCCTCGACGCCACCGAATTCTCCACCCCGGAACGGCCGTTCGACACGAACCTGGGTCTGCGCGATCAGGTGGCGGCGCTGCAGTGGGTGCAGCGCAACATCGCCGCGTTCGGCGGCGACCCGTCGAACGTGACGGTCTTCGGCGAATCGGCGGGCGGCACGTCCGTCACCACACTGATGACGACGCCGGCCGCGGCGGGGTTGTTCGCGCGCGGCATCGCGCAGAGCCCGGCACCGGGGCTGGTCGGTGACGCCGACCGCGCGCGCCGGGCCGCGCGGACCTTCGTGGAGTTGCTCGGCGGTGCGGACGCCGACGCGGCCGCGGCGTTGTCGGCGGCGAGCCCCGCCGATCTCGGTCGCGTCGGTGCCCGTCTCCCGCGTGTCACGCCCGGCGGATACGCGTTCGGGCCGGTCGTCGACGGTGATTTCCTTCCCGTCGACCCGGCCGCGGCGTTCGGTGGCGGTTCCGCGCACCGGGTGCCGTTGATCATCGGTACCAATCTCCGCGAAGGCGAGTTGTTCACCCGAGTCCTGGACGCGTTGCCGACGAACGAACGCCGGATCGAGCGGATGTTCGCCGCTGTCGACCCCGGGGCCCGCGACCGCGTCGTCGCCGCCTACCCCGGATACCCGGCCGGACGCGCCGCCGTCGATCTCGGTGGCGACGTCACCTTCTGGTATCCGTCGGTGCAGATCGCGCAGGCCCACGCACGGTACGCACCGACCTACGCGTATCGGCTCGACTACGCGCCGCGGCTGCTGCACTGGTTGGGGGTCGGCGCGACCCACGCCGTCGACCTGCTCACGGTGTTCGCGCAGGCCGACGAACCGATGGGAAAGGTGTTCACCGCCGCAGGGGGTCGTCGCGGGCTGCGGACGGTGTCCGAGTCGATGCAGCGGCATTGGCTCGGGTTCGCGCGCGGAGGCGAGCCGCTCCCCTCGTGGCCCCGCTACGACGACGTGGACCGCGCAACGATGATCTTCGACGTACCGTCCCGCGTCGAACACGATCCGGGACGGGACCGGCGTCTGGCGTGGGAGGGCTACCGCGGGTTCGCGACCACCCCGGCGCTCACATCGACACCGTGAGCAGGAAGGCGACGTCCTCGATCGCTTCGACGCTGTGCCGCTCCGGCGGGATGATCAGCAGATCACCCGCCGACCCCTTCCACGAGTTGTCTCCCGCGACCAGAAGCAGTTGACCGCTGAGCACCTGCAGTGTCGCCTCACCGGGGCTGTCGTGCTCGCCGAGTTCCTTGCCGCCCAGCAATGCCACGACGGTCTGCCGCAGATGCTTGGTGTGCCCACCGAACACGGTCTGCGAGCTGCGTCCACTGGTCGATGCGGCCGCCAGTTTCAGTTGCTGTCGGGCCTGTGCTGTCAGCGAGAGCTTGTCCATGGGGAAAGTATCGCGCACTCGTCGACGTGGCCTAGCGGCTTCGGGTGTAGCGGATCCACCGGAACGGCGTTCCGCTGGCCGAGATCGTCCGGTCGCCGACGTCGACGGCGGACCACTCGGGGCCGATCGGTGGCGCGGTCGCGTCACCGGCGACGTCCAGGTCCACTTCGGTCACGAGCAGGGTCGTCGCGTGCGGCATGGCGGCCGCGTAGATCTGGGCGCCCCCCATGACCACCACCTCACCGTCACCGGCGAGGCGCAGCGCCTCCTCGATACCGGGCGCGGTGTCGGCGCCGTCCGCCGACCACGCATCGTTGCGGGTGACGACGATGTTGCGGCGGCCCGGCAGCGGCCGGAACCGTTCCGGCAGCGAATCCCAGGTGAGCCGGCCCATCACCACCGGTTTGCCCATCGTCGCGTTCTTGAAGAACTTCATGTCCTCCGGGATGTGCCAGGGGATGATGCCGTCGCGGCCGATGACACCGCCGCGCGACTGCGCCCAGATGAGGGTGACGTCGCTGCTCATACCGCCACCGGTGCCTTGATCGCGGGGTGATGGCGGTAGTCGACGATCTCGACGTCGTCGAATTCGTAGTCGAAGATCGACCCACGCGGGCGCAGCCGCAGCGTCGGATACGGGTGGGCGTCCCGGGCGAGTTGTTCGGTGACCTGTTCGACGTGGTTGTCGTAGATGTGGCAGTCGCCGCCTGTCCAGACGAACTCGCCCGGTTCGAGCCCGGTCTGCTGCGCCACCATGTGGGTGAGCAGCGCGTAGCTCGCGATGTTGAACGGCACCCCGAGGAACAGGTCGGCGCTGCGCTGGTACAGCTGGCAGCTGAGCCTGCCGTCGGCGACGTAGAACTGGAAGAGCGCGTGACACGGCATCAGCGCCATGTCGTCGAGGTCCGCGACGTTCCACGCCGAGACGATCATGCGCCGCGAGTCGGGATCGGTGCGGATCGTGTCGATCACCTGACCGATCTGGTCGATGTGCCGACCGTCGGGGGTGGGCCACGACCGCCACTGCACTCCGTAGACGGGGCCGAGGTCACCGTCCTCGGCGGCCCATTCGTCCCAGATCGTGACGCCGCGCTCCTGCAGCCACCGCACGTTGGAGTCGCCGCGCAGGAACCACAGCAACTCGTACACGACGGACCTGTGGTGCACCTTCTTGGTGGTGATCAGCGGGAACCCCTGTGCGAGATCGAACCGCATCTGGTGACCGAACAGACTGCGGGTACCGGTGCCCGTGCGGTCCGATTTCGGAGTCCCGGTCTCGAGCACGAGACGCAGAAGGTCTTCGTACGGGGTCGGCACGGTGGACGGGGTCGGCGCAGTCACGCCTCGCAGTCTAGGCGCCCGGGCGCGCGCCCCGACCCGTGCGCCTTTGTGGTCGTTCCCACTACCACAAAGGC